>JALWRH010000050.1 GCA_026994195.1 Sedimenticola sp.
CTTCCGGTGACCAGGAATCCGACCAGCAGCAGTCTTCGGGCAATCAGGAGTCCGACCAGCAGCAGTCGTCAGGCGACCAGGAATCCGAAGAGCAACAATCTTCCGGTGATCAGGAATCCGACCAGCAACAGACTTCGGATTCCGGAAAACAGCCCCCTGAAGCGCAACAAGAAGACACAG
The DNA here is from genome assembly GCA_026994195.1 of Sedimenticola sp. Classification (GTDB taxonomy): domain Bacteria; phylum Pseudomonadota; class Gammaproteobacteria; order Chromatiales; family Chromatiaceae; genus Thiolapillus. The sequence continues at coordinate 181 of JALWRH010000050.1, forward strand.
CCGCCAGTCAAAGCGCTGAAGAGGAAAAGGATACCAGCGGCGGAGAAGAACCAGATCAGCAAGAATCAGGTAAAGACGATCAATCCGGAGAACAGGAGGAAAGCGGCCCGCCATCTGAAGAACAGCCGACCGAGCAGAAGCCCGAAGGCAGCAATGCGGACAAAGAGCAGAAAGGCGATCAGGGAAAAGACCGGGATGAAAACGCTACAGAGGAATCCGGCGACCAGGACAAGTCCCAGGGAGATCGGGCTGCTGCTGGTTCTCCGCCCCCCAAAGCGCCCTCATCAGGTCAGCCGCCCCCTCAGCATCCGGGGTCTGCAGCAAAGGAAACTGAAACCTTCGATGCAGAACAGGCTGGAAAAGATCAGGGCGCCGTGGAGAAATTTGATCAACAGGGTCAACAGCCCGACAAGGGCGCAGAGCAGCAAAGCGATCAGGACGTACAGGGCTCCAATGCTGAAAAAGCCGGCAATGGCGCCATGGGTCTCATGGAACAATGGTTGCAGCAGGCGGAAGGCAATCCCGCCTACCTCATGCGCAATCAGTTCATGCTGGAAGAAAAGCGTGCTGTCAGCACCCGGTCTGCACCCCTGCAGGAACCGCGCCCCTGGTAAATCGCATGGGTGGAACAAGCAGGGCAAGCTTTGCGCGCCACGCCGCAACTATCACACTTCCCCGTTCAGGGCATATCGTCGACAACACCTTCCTTCTGTACCGGCATGAGGTCTGCCTTGCTCACACCCAGCATGAGCGCAGCGCTGCTGGCCACGTAGATGGAAGAATAGGTACCCACGACCACGCCCAGAATCAGCGCCAGGGAGAAGTTGTGAATGACTTCTCCGCCTATGACGAACAGAGCAATCAGCACGATGAGGGTGGTCAATGAAGTGACTATGGTGCGTGACAAGGTCTGGTTCAACGAGGTATTGATGATCTGTTCCGAATCGCCTTTGCGGATCTTGCGGAAGTTCTCACGGATACGGTCGAACACCACGATGGTGTCGTTTAGTGAGTAACCGATGACCGCCAGCACCGCTGCCAGCACTGTCAGATCAAATTCGATGTGGAATATAGAGAAAAAGCCCAGGGTGATGGTCACATCATGCACCAGGGCGATAACGGACCCTAGGGCAAAACGCCACTCGAAACGTACCGCCACGTACATGAGTATGGCAATCAGTGAAACCAGTACGGCAAGGGCGCCATCCTCAGTAAGCTCATCACCCACCTGGGGACCAACGAACTCCACCCGGCGCAACTCCACCTTGCCCGGAGAGCGCTTGCTCAGCACCTGAAATACCTTGTCGCTGAGTTCAGAACTCTTGATGCCTTCCCGGGGAGCCAGTCGGATCAGCACGTCTCTGGGGGTGCCAAACTGCTGTACCTGAGCATCCGCAAAGCCATTGGCCGCGAGTTCGTTGCGCACGGATTCCAGATCGACATCCTCGGTATAACCCACCTCGATGAGGGTGCCGCCGGTAAAATCGATGCCGAACACCAGACCCCGGGTCACCAGGGAAGCCAGGGAGATCACCACCAGGGTAATAGAAAAGATCATGGCCAGCTTGCGTCTGCCCATGAAGTTGAAATGCAAGTTTGATGTCAGGGTTTTCATAGGTGATTACCGATTCAGATGGCCAGTTTCTTCACGCGTTTGCCGCCATACACAAGGTTGGCCAGAGCCCGCGTTCCCACAATGGAAGTGAACATGGAGGTGACGATGCCGATCGCCAGGGTCACGGCAAAACCCTTCACCGGTCCGCTGCCTATGGAAAACAGCACAATGGCTGCAATCAGCGTGGTGACGTTGGCGTCCATGATGGTGCTGAAGGCTTTTTCGTAGCCGGCATGAATGGCGGCCTGGGGCGTACTGCCCACCCGCAGCTCCTCGCGGATACGCTCGTAGATAAGCACGTTGGCATCCACCGCCATGCCCACGGTCAGCACAATACCGGCAATACCCGGCAGGGTCAGTGTGGCCTGCAGCATGGAGAGGATAGCCACGATGAGCACCAGGTTGGCCAGCAGGGCCGCGTTGGCGAACAGGCCGAAAACCTTGTAATAGACCACCATGAAGATCATTACGGCCAACAGCCCGATCAGTACAGAATTCAGGCCCTGATCGATGTTCTCCTGTCCCAGGCTGGGGCCAATGGTGCGTTCCTCGACAATGTCGATAGGCGCGGCCAGGGCGCCGGCACGCAGCAGCAGGGCCAGTTCATGGGCTTCCTGGGGGCTGTCCAGCCCCGTGGTCTGGAAACGCGCGCCCAGGGGTTCCAGGATATTGGCAACGCTGATGACATCTTCCACCAGGCGCTTGACGGGTTTGCCGTCGGCATCACGACCCACTACGCGGTTCTCCTTGAACACCACAGCCATGGGCTTACCCACGTTGTCGATGGTCACGTTACGCATGCGCCGTGCGCCCTTGCTGTCCAGGTTGACGGTGACCATGGGGCTGCCTGAACGCTGGTCGAAACCGGATGCGGCATCAGTGATCTGGTTACCCGTAACGATAACGCGCTTCTTCAACAGGATGGGGCGGCCATCCTCGCGCACGGTGTACAGGCGTGATCCCGGGGGAATCTTGCCGGTGTTCTTGGCATCCAGGGCATCATGCTCCGTATCCACCAGGCGGTATTCCAGGGTCGCCGTGGCGCCCAGAATATTCTTCACCTGGGTGGGATCCTGCACGCCGGGCAACTCCACCACGATACGGCGATCACCCTGTTGCTGCACCAGGGGCTCCGCCACACCCAGGGCGTTCACCCGGTTGCGGATGGTGGTGATATTCTGCTGCAGGGCAAATTTCTTGATGGAGCGGATCTCGGTTGGCGGCAGGGTCAGGCGCACCAGGTAGCCACCATCAGCATCCAGTGTTTCGACCCCCAGATTGCGGAACTCATTGCCCAGCACTTCTTCCGCCTTGTCCCGGGTAGCGGCATCCTTAAACTTGATATTGATTCCCAGGGCATCCGCTTTAACCGTCAGATAACGGATTTTCTTTCCCCGCAGGGTCGCACGCACATCGCCTGTATAGGCCTCCACCTTTTCCTTGATGGCCGCATCCATATCCACGTCGATGAGCACATGGATGCCACCGCGCAGGTCCAAGCCCAGGTTCATGGGCTTGCCGCCCATACTCAACAGCCAGCCCGGCACATTGGCCGCCGTAGTCAATGCATAAGAAACCGTTTCCGGCAGCACCTCGGCAATGACCTTCTGGGCTTTCTGCTGATCCGTAGTGGAGGAAAAATGAATCAGCAGGCTGCTACCCTTGTCTTCCACTTCCTTGGCGGTAATACCCGCCTTGCCAAGCGCCTCTTGAACCTTGTCTTTGACCGACTGCTCCACCACCGCACCCCGCACGCCGGAGATGGCGATCGCCGGGTCCTGGCTGTAAACATTGGGCAGCGCATAAAAGAGACCGATTGCCAATACAAAGACAACCATGAGGTTTTTCCACAAAGGGTATTGATTCAACATGTTTTGGACTTATGGTTATTTACTGGGAAGTATAGAAAGAGAGAGAGGGTTCAAAGTTCCTTGAGAGTACCCTTGGGCATGACGGCTTCGACGGCGGAACGGCGTACGGTGACCACCATGCCGTCAGCAATTTCCACTTTCACGAAATTTTCACCCACATCGGTGATCTTGCCCATGAGGCCGCCCATGGTCTGGACCTCATCGCCTTTTTTCAGGCTTTCCACCAGAGCGCGATGCGCTTTCTGACGCTTCACCTGGGGACGGATCATGAAGAAATACAGAACGATGATCAGGCCAATAGGAAAAAGCAGACCGGCCAGGCCATTGGGTCCCGCTGCAGCAGCAGGAGCCGCCTCGGCCAGGGCGTCATTGATAAAAAAGCTCATTGTGTTTCTCCAGGAATGCCGCCATCCGGCAACACTCGGCAAAGTAGAAGGATGATGAAGCCGGGTATTATGCCACAAATCCCCTGACAGGAACCCAGATTTGGCAGATCAGCGCAGCCAGCAGGGGCTTCACTCACGCCAGCGCCAGACCATCCACTTTCTGGAAGCCCCGCGGCAGCTTGTTGCCCCGGCGCCCTCTTTCGCCTTCATAGGCATTGAGGTCAGCCGCTTTCAGATTCAGGTGCCGTTTGCCGGAAATAAGCCGCACCTTACCGCCTTCAGGCACCACCAGCATATCCACCACATACTCTTCCCGGGCGGCAACACGCTTGCCGGGAATGCCGATGATCTTGTTGCCCTTGCCCCGGGCCATCTCGGGCAAATCGCTCAGGGGAATCACCAGCATGCGTCCTTCGTTGGTAACCGCCACGACCCGGTCCGTATGGATATCCGTTACCGGCCGCGCTTTCAGCACTCTGGCCCCTTTGGGCAGGGTCAGCACCGACTTGCCTTTCTTGGTATTGGCCAGAAGGTTTTTTGCCTGGGTAATGAAGCCATAACCGGCATCCGAAGCCAGCAGCCAGCGCTGTTCAGGATCACCTCCCAGGGCGGCGGTGAACACGGCGCCATCCGGCGGGGCGAAGCGGCCGGTCAAAGGCTCACCCTGCCCCCGGGCCGATGGCAGGGTATGAGCCAGGAGGGAATAACTGCGCCCGGTGGAATCCAGGAATATGGCGGGCTGATTACTGCGCAGGCGCACCGCATCCTGGAAACCATCCCCTGCCTTGTAGTTCAGGCCCGCTGGATCGATCTCGTGTCCCTTGGCGGCGCGTACCCAGCCTTTTTCCGAAAGCACCACGGTCACCGGCTCGCTAGGGGTCAACTCGGATTCATCCATAGCGATGGCGGCTTCACGCTCCACCAGCGGTGAACGGCGATCATCACCGTATTCCCGGGCATCCGCCTGCAGTTCCTTGCGCACCAGGGTTTTCATGCGTTGCTTTGAGCCCAGGGTCTTTTCCAGCTGATCCCTTTCCTTCGCCAGCTCCTCCTGCTCGGCACGGATCTTCATCTCTTCCAGGCGCGCCAGCTGGCGCAGCTTGGTGTCCAGCACATAATCGGCCTGAATCTCGGTGAGATCGAAGCGGGTCATGAGCACGGGTTTGGGCTCGTCCTCGGTGCGGATGATGTGAATGACTTCATCGATATTGAGGAAGGCGATGAGCAGGCCTTCCAACAGGTGCAGGCGGTCCAGAACCTTGTTTAGGCGGTGCTGCAGGCGCCGGCGCACGGTGGCAAAACGGAAGTCCAGCCATTCCACCAGGATCTCCCGCAGATTCTTCACCTGCGGGCGGCCATCCAGGCCAATGAGATTCAGGTTCACCCGGTAACTGCGCTCCAGATCCGTGGTTGCAAACAAATGGGACATGAGGCGTTCCACGTCCACCCGGTTGGAGCGCGGCACGATGACCAGGCGCGTGGGATTCTCGTGATCGGACTCATCCCGCAGGTCTTCGATCCAGGGGAGCTTCTTGGCGCGCATCTGGCCGGCGATCTGTTCCAGGATCTTGGCGCCGGACACCTGGTAAGGTAGAGCGTTGACTACCAGGTTGCCGTCCTCCTTTTCCCAGCGGGCGCGGGCTTTGACGCTGCCACGGCCGGTCTGGTAAATCTTGAGCAGGTCAGACCTGGGGGTCACGATCTCTGCCTGGGTGGGAAAATCCGGCCCCGGCACATGCTCACAGAGTTCTTCCAGGGTGCTTTTCGGCGCTTCGATAAGACGGATGCAGGCGCTGACCACTTCCCGCAGGTTGTGGGGCGGGATATCGGTGGCCATGCCCACGGCAATACCTGTTGCGCCGTTGAGCAGCACGTTGGGCAGCCGCGCCGGCAGCAGGCTGGGTTCCTTCATGGTCCCGTCGAAATTGGGCGTCCATTCCACCGTGCCCTGACCCAGTTCCGCCAGTAGCACCTTGGCATAGGGTGTCAGGCGCGCTTCCGTGTAGCGCATGGCGGCAAAGGATTTGGGATCATCCGGCGAGCCCCAGTTTCCCTGGCCATCGATAAGGGGGTAACGATAAGAGAAAGACTGGGCCATGAGCACCATGGCTTCATAGCAGGCGGTATCCCCGTGGGGATGAAACTTGCCCAATACGTCACCCACGGTGCGTGCGGACTTCTTGTGTTTGCTCGCCGCCGACAGGCCCAGCTCGGACATGGCATACACGATGCGCCGCTGCACAGGTTTGAGCCCATCGCCGATATGCGGCAGAGCCCGGTCGAGAATGACATACATGGAATAATCCAGGTAGGCCTTCTCGGTGAATTCGGCAAGGCGGATGCGCTCTGTGCCTTCTTCGGTATAGTGTTCGCTCATTTGGGATTTTTCAGATCACGCATTTCATTCAGCATGGCGCGAATGTCGTTATACCACCGGGCCAGCTGCACCTGGAGTTCCGGATCATCGGGAAACATGGGCGCCAGAGACCGGGGGTCCACGGAAGCCAGCACCGTGCCCTCATTCTCCGCCACGACTGCTATCTTCAAAGGCAGATAGGGCGACATCTCGGGATGACGTTGCAGTACAGCCCGTACTTCCTCGATCTTGCCGAAAAACACCACCCGGTAGAAGTCAGACTTGTAGTGAAACTCTGCCATGCCACCATCGCAACGTTGCACATGAGCGGTCTGGTAACCGTATTCCAGAACGGTTTCCTTGAGCACATCCATGACATGAGCTGCCTTGGCGGGACTGCGCACCATAACAAGGTTCTGCTCGTTGGCGAAAGTGGCGCCAGCTCCCAGTATCAGCAGTATCGCAAGCAATTTTTTCACAGGGTGGCCTCCTCCATGACAGAAAGAATGATCTCCTCCATGAGCACGCCCACTTCCGACAGCTCCTGGTTGTTGAACAAGGTTGCCAGCTGGGCCACATTGGCGGAGATCACCAGAACTTTACCGTCCCGTTCGATGACATTGATGCGGCAAGGCAATACGGTACCCAGGCGCGGGTCGATGTTGAGCAGGTGATAAAGTTCTTTGAAGTTACAGAAACGGATGCTGATCTGGCGGGTGTTCACACTGAACTCATCCGTCAGGCCCTGCTCCAGGTAGCGCGGAGGAAAGATGCGGAAATTGGCGCCGGTCAGCGCCTGCTTCACGTTCTCCACCGTGGTTTCGAAATCATAAGGCGATTCCATGATATAGGCCGGCTTGCCACGCCATTCTTCCATGCCCTGCTTGGGCGCTGGTGGTTCCAGGGTTCGCACGTAGGCAACAACGTCGGCAATCTCCTGATCTGTGAGCTTGCTCTTGAATGACGGCATGCCCCCCACCTTACGCCCGGACAGGACAATGTCATGAATCATGGCATCCGAGGCCGACTGCTGGAAACCGGGGTTGTTCAAGGCCGCCGGCATGACCATGAAAGAACGCTCCCGGGACTGGGTCACGCCTGTGCCCGGCCCTTCCCCACTGCCGTCCTGGCCATGGCAGCGCACACAATGCTTCTTATACAGCGGTTTGCCCCTGGCAACATTCCCTTTGCTCTTTATAGCCTTGAATACCGGACCGGGTTTTCCCGACCAGCTGCGGATATAGCGGATGATCGCACCCACCTGCGCATCGCTGAGGGTATTGAACGAGGGCATGATGCGCCCCGGACGCCCCACGCGTATAGTGCGCCCGATATAGTCATCAGAGATCTGCGAAAGAATCTCCTTTGTCAGCGGCAGGCCAATACCGCCCTCACCCCTGTAGGAATGACAGACGCTGCATTTCTCCTCGTACAAGGCCTTGCCGTCCGGTGCTGCATGGGATGCGAGACTCAGGAACAACAGCAACAAACTCATATATTTCATCAGGCTTCGACTCCTGCAATAAGGTCCTGGGCAGCTTCTGCCATATCGCCCTTTTCCTGCAGCCAGGTTTTCCGGTCGGCTGCGCGTTTCTTTGCCAAAAGCATATCCATCACCTTCATGGTTTCATCACCAGGCTCCATGGCCAGTTGCACCAAACGCCGGGTATCCGGATGTATGGTGGTCTCCCGAAGTTGCAGGGGATTCATTTCACCCAGTCCCTTAAAGCGCTGTACGTTGACTTTGCCTCTGAGCTTTTCAGCCTCGATACGGGCAAGCACGCCCTGCTTTTCCGCATCGTCCAAGGCATAGAACACCTGTTTGCCCACGTCGATACGGTACAGGGGCGGCATGGCGACATACACATGCCCTTCCCGCACCAGCTTGGGGAAATGACGTACAAACAGGGCGCACAACAGGGTGGCGATATGCAGTCCATCCGAATCCGCATCCGCCAGAATACAGATTTTGCCGAAGCGCAGCTTGGACAGATCATCCACCCCAGGCTCAACTCCAATAGCCACGGAAATATCATGCACCTCCTGAGAGGCCAGCACTTCGGCAGAACCCACTTCCCAGGTGTTCAGGATCTTGCCACGCAAGGGCATGATGGCCTGAAAATCCTTGTCCCTGGCCTGCTTGGCCGAACCCCCGGCGGAATCTCCCTCCACCAGGAACAATTCCGTGCGTTTCACATCGTCCGAGGCGCAATCCGCCAGCTTGCCCGGCAGGGCAGGCCCCTGAGTGACCTTCTTGCGCACCACCTTGCGTCCGGCACGCATCCGCATCTGGGCGGCATTGATGGCGAGGTCGGCAATGGCTTCCCCCGCTGCGGTATTCTGATTCAGCCAGAGACTGAAAGCATCCTTCACCACCCCGGAAACAAAAGCCGCGCATTCCCGGGAGGACAGGCGCTCTTTGGTCTGGCCGGAGAACTGGGGGTCGGACATCTTTACCGACAGCACGTAGCTGACCCGGTTCCAGACATCATCCGGCGTGATCTTCACCCCCCGGGGCAGCAGATTGCGGAACTCGCAGAACTCGCGCACAGCTTCAGTCAGGCCCGCACGCAGACCGTTTACATGGGTGCCGCCCTGGGCCGTGGGAATCAGGTTCACATAGCTTTCGGTCAGAGGATCTCCCCCCTCTGGAAGCCAGGCGACGGCCCAGTCGGCAGCTTCCCCGGTGCTGGACATGCTGCCGGTGAAAGGATCCGCAGGCAGCATCTCAAATCCCTGCAGGGCATCCAGGAGATAGTCCTTGAGACCATCGGCATACTGCCACTCCTCGGTCTCACCGGTTTTCTCCTCGGTGAACCGGACCAGCAATCCTGGACACAGCACAGCCTTGGCCCGCAGCACATGCTTGAGCTGGCGCACACTGAACCTGGGACTGTCGAAGAAGCTGGCATCCGGCCAAAAGCGGATACGGGTGCCGGTATTCTGCTTGCCCACCTTGCCCACGACTTCCAGATCGGAAACCTTCTCACCGTTGGCGAAGGCGATGTTGTACTCCTTGCCATCCCGTTTGACCCAGACTTCCAGATGGCGGGACAAGGCATTGACCACGGACACGCCCACACCATGCAGACCACCGGAAAACTGGTAGGACTTGTTGGAGAACTTGCCACCCGCATGCAGCTTGCACAGAATGACTTCCACTCCGGGCAGACCTTCTTCCGGATGAACGTCCACCGGCATGCCCCGGCCATCATCGGCCACTTCCAGGGATCCATCCTGGTACAGGATCACTTCGATTTTCTTGGCATATCCGGCCAGGGCCTCATCCACGCTGTTGTCGATGACCTCCTGGGCCAGGTGATTGGGCCGTGTGGTGTCCGTGTACATGCCTGGACGCTTGCGCACGGGCTCCAGACCACTGAGAACCTCGATGGCCGAGGCATCGTATGATTCAGTCATCGTTCATCCAGTTGTTGAAAGGATTGTGGGCCTCATACAGGCCTTTCACGGCCTGCTTGATCTGGTACTTTCTGCGCGGCGTCTCACCGGCGCAGAATACATCCTCGGCCAGTTCCTGGCGGTAGTTGCCGCTTCTGCCGTTACCCAGGGGGCGCCAGCGGGGCTGTTTTACCGGGCGCACAGGCGGTGTGCGTTTCTTGTAGCCCCAGGCATAGAGGATGTACTCCCTGGCGCTGCAGCGGACGCCTTCAAAGCTTGCCGTGTATGCGCCCTTGTCAGAACGGATCAGCAACCAATAGCGCACCACGAAATCCTTGTCCGAGACATTCAGACTGTTCATGTCCAGGTAGGCGTGAAGATTTTTTGGCAGAGTGTCGATGGAAACCGGTGTCCAGGCATCGTCAGCAGGCACAGGCGGGACTTCAGTGCGAAACTCTTTCCACTCCTTCACATCAGCCTCGAAATCGTCCTGATCCCCGGTAAGTTCTTCATACCGGTCCGTGGGCGCAGCGAGCAGCCCACCGGCACAAAGCAGCAGGGAAATCAGAAACCATTGTTTTATTCCACACACAGCGCACACCGAAAAGGATGGGGTTCAAGGGCGGAAGTTTACAACCCTCGCCCGCGAAAGAACAGAAAGCTTCGCTCAGGGAACCGCTGATTCCGGCATTAGCAGAGGCTGAATCGGGTGAATTTCCCCGCAATTCGAAACTGCCGGTATCCTCATCACTCTACCCGGGCGGCAGCCAAAATCACAGCCGTCATTGCAGCAGACCGGCGTCTGGGGTATTTTGCTGCCTGCGAAACCAATAATCGAGCTGCTATGAGCCGAAAAAAACCGGAAAACCTGGATTTTGAAAGCGCCCGGGACGAACTGCAAGACATCGTGGAGAAACTTGAGCAAGGTGATATATCCCTGGAAGAATCCCTGAAAGCCTTCGAACGCGGTGTAGCCCTGTTCCGCAATTGTCAGAAACTGCTGTCTGAAGCGGAACAGAAGGTCAGCATACTCAGTGAAAAAAGCATGGATGCAGAGCCCGAAGCCTTCGAGCCCGACCATGCAGACTGATACCGGTTTCAGCGACTTTTCCAGCCAATGCATTTCCCGGGTGGAACAAGCCCTTGAAAAGCAGCTCCCCTCCACTGCCATAGAGCCCGCCCGATTGCACGAGGCTATGCGTTACGCCACGTTCAACGGCGGCAAACGGGTGCGGCCCATACTCGTCTACGCCAGCGGCCTGGCCTGCCAAAGCGCTCCGGAGCGACTGGATATGGCCGCCTGTGCCGTGGAACTGATCCACAGCTATTCCCTGGTGCATGATGATCTCCCGGCCATGGACAACGATGATCTGCGCCGGGGCAAACCCACCTGCCACCGGGCCTATGACGAAGCCACCGCCATTCTGGTGGGAGATGCCCTGCAATCCCTGGCCTTTCGCCTCCTGGCGGAGACCCAGGCAGAATTGGCTGCAGACACGCGCCTGCAGATGGTGAGCCTGCTGGCCACTGCCAGCGGCTCCCGGGGAATGGCCGGCGGCCAGGCCATGGATATCGACGCCGTGGACCGGGATCTGTCGCTGCCGGAGCTGGAGATCATGCATATTCACAAGACCGGCGCACTGATCCGCGCCAGCGTGCAGCTGGGCGCCCTGGCCGCCGGCGCCGGAGAACAGCAACTGCGCTTGCTCAGGCGCTATGCCACGGCGGTGGGCCTGGCTTTCCAGGTACAGGACGATATTCTGGATATCACCGGCGACACGGACACTCTGGGTAAGACCCAGGGCAAGGATGCTGCCGCCAATAAACCGACCTACCCGGGCCTTCTGGGATTGGACGGCGCACGGCAGAAGGCGCAGGAACTGCTGGATGAGGCTCTGGATGCTCTGGTGGATTTTGGCGCTGAAGCGGATCAACTGCGCCACCTGGCCCGTTATGTGGTGCAGCGCGTCCATTGATCCCCTGGTTGAAGCCAGACATTACCCCTTTGAGGCAGCGGTTGTCGGGCTGAAGCCCGACCTACCCATAAATTACATCCTGATGCTGTAGGGTTATTTCAGATTTCCCTTATATGCCCAACCGGGCTAAAATGAGCGGCTATCATTCGGAACCCATTGTCCATCCATGACCACTCACTGCAGCACATCGACCCCTGAAATCGAGGACGTACAGGGCAGCGCCGATACCCGGCAGATTGCCATCGACCGCGTCGGCATCAAGGACATCCGCCATCCCGTGCGGGTGAAAGACCGCAGCGAGGGCGAGCAGCACACCATTGCCAATTTCAACATGTACGTGTTCCTGCCCCATAACTTCAAGGGCACACACATGTCCCGCTTCGTGGCCATACTCAACAACCACGAGCGCGAGATTTCCATCAGTTCCTTTGAGGACATGCTCATGGAAATGGTGGAACGGCTGGAATCCGAGTCAGGCCATATTGAAATGACCTTCCCGTTCTTTGTCAACAAGACGGCCCCTGTATCCGGCGTACAGAGCCTCATGGACTACGACGTGACCCTCATTGGCGAAGTGGAAAACGGCAAGCCCAGCATCTTCACCAAAGTGGTGGTGCCAGTCACCAGCCTGTGCCCCTGTTCCAAGTCCATCTCCGATCGCGGCGCGCACAATCAGCGTTCCCATGTCACGGTGACCGTGAGCACTACGGATTTCATGTGGATCGAAGAGATCATAGAACTCGTGGAAAGCGAGGCATCCAGCGAACTCTACAGCCTGCTCAAGCGGCCTGATGAGAAATTCATCACCGAGCGCGCCTATGACAACCCCAAGTTCGTGGAAGACGTGGTGCGTGACGTGGCAGGCCGGCTCAACGCCGATTCCCGCATTGCCTCCTATGTGGTGGAAGCCGAGAATTTCGAATCCATCCACAACCACTCTGCCTACGCGCGCATCGAAAAACCCTGACTACACCGGCCCCCCGGACACACCGCCTGCCCCGGCGTCCTTTCGAATTCGCATGGCTCTGGCCAGGGAATCGCGGGCTTCAAGCAGCAGTCTGCGCAGAAAACCCGGCTCCCCGGCTTTCTCCCTGAGCAGCTGGTCGGTGGCATCGAGCACATCTTGATCCAGGTACAGGCGCGGGTAGGCGAACCGAATGAAACGCCGGGCGAACAAAGGATCGCGCTTGCTCACTACTTTTGGAAGCTCCTGGAAATAGCGTTTGGCCCAGGGCCGCGTCAGAGCCAGGCTGGAACGCTGGTAGAACACTTCCAGGGCGGCACGCACATGGGTCAGGGGAAGATCCTCATCCTCCAGCAGACGCTTCCAGATCCGTGCTTTTAACGCAGGATCCGGTCTGGCGGCCTGGGCGGCAAACAGCTGCCTGCTGCCCCTCTCGCCCGGATCGCGCTGGGCTTCCCGGGATAACAGGTTTTCGATGTCCTCCGCCCCCAGGCCCGCCAGGCGCACCAGGATCTGCCAGCGCCGGTCCTGGCTCAGCTCCAGCCCCGGAACCACCACCCTGCCATCCAACAGGTCATGCAGGCGCTGGGCCGCCCCGGTCGTCTCCGCTGCGCGAAGCAGGTGTTCGAACCAGGCCGCCTGCAGGTCAGAACCCGGCCTCAGGGACAGCAACTGCTGCCAGGCCGTCTCGTGCAGCCGTCTGGCACTGGAGCGCCATTCTTCTTCGCTCAGGTACTGACTGAAAAGCGTATCCAGTTTCCAGCGGAAGGATTTGACCAGGCTGGCGTCGGTTTCCCTGGGAAGTTTGTCCAGGAGAATATCCATGTAGGCTGCGGGAGACAGGCGCCCATCCCTGACCATGAACCACAGGGTATTCCAGACATTGACACGGATATCCCCCGGCAACTGCTCCAGGTGCGCCCTGGCCCACGCCAGGCTGCGTTCATCCAGATACACCTTGGCATAGGCATGATCACCCTGGTTGGGGAAAATGAAGTCTGGCGCGGGCAGGCCCTCCAGGGTCCCGATCCGGGAATGCTCCCCGCGAATCGCGGCAGTAACGCGCTTTCCCGGAACGCCCTGGGAATAAAAGGCGATCTGCAGCCGGTGCGGACGCAACACCCCATCTCCATTGCCTCTGCCCTGCACCAGCTCGAAGCGCGTAATGATTCCCTCCGCGTTGGTATCGTAGTCCACTTCCAAAGTATTGATGCCCGAAGTCTGCAGCCACAGGCGGGTCCAGGCCTGCAGATCCTTCCCGGAGGAGCGGGCGATGGCACGGATAAAATCCCTGCGTTCGGCATTCTTCCAGGCATGGTGCTTAAGATAAGCGGAAACACCTTTCCTGAAGCTGTCCTCTCCCACGAAGAACGCCAGCTGTTTGAGCACGGATGCGCCTTTTCCGTAGGTGATGCCGTCGAAGTTGTCGAAGGTGGAGAGCGTGTCCGCCACCGGGGTTTCAATGGGATGAGTGGTGGGCAGTTGATCCTGCCAGTAAGCCCAGACCTTCATGCGGCTGGAAAAATTCTGCCAGGCCTTTTTATCCGCCGTGGCCTGCACCTGGGCCAGGTAGGACGTATAGGTGGCAAAGCTTTCATTCAGCCACAGGTCATTCCACCAGCGCATGGTGACCAGATCGCCAAACCACATATGCGCCATTTCGTGCAGCAGGGTATTGGCGCGCCTGTTCAGGCTGGATGGCTGGGGTTTCTCCCGAAACAGGTAGGCATCTTCATTCACCACCACGGCTGCCACATTTTCCATGGCCCCGGCATTGAAATGAGGCACCATGATCTGATCGTATTTTTCGAAGGGGTAAGGAATGCCGAAGTAGGCCTCATAGAAATCCATGCCCTGGCGGGTCACTGTAAAAATGTTCTCCACGTCAGCATAGCGGGCCATGGACTGGGTGGTGAATACCCGGCTGGGCAGCTTTGCCCGGGCATCTTCGAAAACCGCAAAAGGACCACCCACCAGTGCAAACAGATAAGTGGAGAAACGCGGGCTGCGCTTGAACACATGCCGCGACCTCTCGCCGGCCCGGGTGATGGTGGCCAGGGTGTTGCTCACGATCTGCCAGTCCCTGGGCGCCATCACCGTCAGTTCAAAACTGGCCTTCAGATCCGGCTGGTCGAAACAGGGAAAAAGGCGATTGGCGCGAAAAGGTTCAAAGTGGGAAAAGAAGTAGGCTTTGTGATCCTCCGGATCGACAAAGCGGTGCAGGCCGCTGCCGTTGGTATCAAAGCGGTTCTCGTATTCCAGGATTACCCGGTTGCGCCCGGGTTTTAGCATTTCCGGCGCCAGCTGTACGCGAAAGTCCCTGATGGCCGCCTGGGGCATGTCCCTGCCATTGATGACGACGGATTTCAGACTGTCGCCCTGAAAATCCAGAAACAGGGAACGGGGCCTGGCGCGTAGATCAAAAGAAACCTGCGTCCGACCACTGTATTGGCTGCTGCCGGCCGTGAACTCGAAATACAGCTTGTAGTCCACGGCCGATATCTGGCGGCTGCGGGCCTGCGCTTCATCCTGAGTCAGATTCGGCGTGGCGCCAAACGCCAGGCTGGCCAAACCCAGGAACAAAGCGATGAAGCGGAGCATGATACGAGCCGCTGCCGTCACATGGCCGCCATCTGTGCGGCTTCCTCCACATCCACGGACACCAGGCGGGAGACCCCGGGCTCGTTCATGGTCACGCCCAGCAACTGGTTGGAGATGGCCATGGTCACCTTGTTGTGGGTGATGAAGATGAACTGCACGGTATCGGACATTTCCTTCACCAGTTCGCAGAAGCGTCCCACGTTGGCATCGTCCAGGGGCGCGTCCACCTCATCCAGCATGCAGAAAGGCGCGGGATTGAGCTGGAAGATGGAAAACACCAGGGCCACGGCGGACAGAGCCTTTTCACCGCCAGACAGGAGATGAATGCTGGAATTGCGCTTGCCCGGCGGCCGCGCCATGATCGCCACGCCAGCATCCAGGGGATCTTCGCCCACCATTTCCAGGTAGGCATGGCCACCGCCGAACAGCTTGGGAAACATGGCCTTGAGACCACTGTTGACCTTGTCGAAGGTTTCCTTGAAACGGGTGCGGGTCTCACGGTCGATCTTGCGTATGGCCTCTTCCAGGGTTTCCAGGGACTTAGTTACATCTGCGTGCTGGGCATCAATGTATTCCATACGCTCTTTCTGCTCGCGGAATTCATCAATGGCCGCCAGGTTGATGGCGCCCAGGCGCTGGATACGCCGGGCCAGAACCTCGGAACGCTCCTTCCATTCGGCAATGCTGGCATTTTCATCCAAGCCCTGTTCCAGCTCTGAGCGGGACTTGCCCGTCTGCTGCAACTGTTCTTCCAGAGTGGTGATACGCACCACGATCTCCTGGCGGGACAGGTTCGCCTGGTTGAGCTTTTCACGCTGTTCCTGCACCTGCTGCTCGGCCAAATGGCGTTCCTTGTCGAGTTCCCGCAGACGATGATCGATGGACTCCAGCTGATTGCGCGCCCCTTTGAGTTCGGTTTCCACCTGCACGCGTTTCTGCAGCAGGTTTTCCAGTTCCTGCTGCTGCGCCTGGAGGGGCTCACTGCCCTGCTCCAACTGTTCGCTGAGAATCTGGCAGCGTTCCTCGTACTGGGCGAGTTGCTGGGCGGCGCGTTCTATGCCATCGCGCAGGGACTGCTCAGAGCTGCGCATGGACTCCACGCGCAAGGCGATCTGGTGCGCTTCGCTGCGGGCCTGGCGGGCGGCTTCCCGGGCATCCGCCAGCTCTTTTTGCAGCCGTTCGCGGCGGGCCGCCAGCTGTTCGCGCTGCACGCTGAAAATCTCCATCTGTTCCAGAGCACGGTGCAGACGCTGACGGGCCTGCTCCATGTTTTCCTTGTCCTGTTCCAGCTGGGTGCGGATCTCTTCCATGTCCTGAGCCAGGCCTTCCATGCGCTGCCGGATATGGTCGGCGCGGGCGCGCTTGCCACTGAGCTGGGCCTGGATGGCCGCCACCTCTTTGTTGGCCTGCTCGATACCCCGCTGTTGTTCAGCGCGGCGCTGTTCCTGCTCTGCCAGGCGCCTGCGGTCATCGGCCAGCTGCTGGTTGAGCTGCTCCACCCGGGGTTCCAGTTCCTCCACCCGGGCGGCCAGTTCGCGGATCTCCTGTTCCCGCGCCAGGATGCCGGCGCTGGCGTCCCCGCGCTCCAGGCGCAGCCATCCCCTGCCCAGGCACACGCCTTCAGGCGTCACCAGCATTTCACCGGCAGACAGGCTGTCGCGCTGATGCAGAGCGCTGTCCAGGTCATCGGCCAGGCGCACCCGGCTCAACAGCAGGCGCAGGGCATCCGGCCCCCGAACCACAGCCGCCAGGCTGCCCTGGGTGTCGTCCACACTTAGCGCGGCAGTTTCCACCAGGTTGAGGTGACCGGACTCCAGGCCCGCCAGCCGCGGCGACAGGGTTTCCAGGTTCTCCACCAGCAATCCCTGCAGCTGATCCGCGAGCACCGCCTCCACCGCCTGCTGCCAGCGGGGTTCCACCTGCAGCTGTTCGAGTATGCGCGGGGCATTCTTCAGCCCTGTCTCGTCCAGCCAGGCGGAAAAGACTTCGTCATCATCCCCCATGGCGGCCTGCTGCAGGGTGCGCAGGGATGCCAGCCGGCCCCGGGCCGTTTCAAGCTCGCTGCGGGCGCTGGCCAGGGACTGCTGCTGCTCCTCCAGGCGGGCGCGGGTCTCCTCGATACTCAGATTGACTTCTTCCGCGCCTTCACGGAGTTCTTCCAGAAGCGCCGCCTTCTCCGCCTCCTGGGATTCCAGTTCACTGATCTCCGCCTGAAGCTTGAGATCCGCCAGCTTGTGATGCTCGTCCTCCAGGCGCGCCAGGCGGGTCTTGAGCTGTGTTTCCTGCTGCTCCAGCTGATTGATGAGGGCGCGCTCCACCTGGGCAGTCTGGGCAGGTTCCGTGGCAGTAGCATTGAAACTGTCCCACTCTTCCTGCCAGGTCTGCATGGTCTGTTCCGCATCCGCCTCGCGGTCGGCCAGTTCCGTGGCCCGGGCGCGGGCCAGTTCCAGTTCCGGCTGATCCTGCATCAGGGACTGGGCCATCTCCTGGAGTTTGCCTTCATCCTGGGAACGGTGTGCGCGGGCTTCTTCAAGGGCCTGGCGGGCGCGCAGCAATTCCGCCTCGTTGCGCTGACGGGACTCCCGGGCATACTGAATGGCTTCCTCGATGCGGGCAATATCAGCGCCGGCGGCATAGAAACGCCCTTGCACTTCATTGAAGACCTCGTTGGCCTCATTGTGCGCTTCACGCTGGGCTTCAATCTCGCTTTCCACCCGGCGCTGATTGGCCAGGGCTTTTTCAAAGCGATTCTTCTCCTCGGCAATGCGCCGGTCCTTGCGCGCCTGTTCCTCCTCCATATCACGCAGGCGCAACAGCAGCAGTTCAGCATTCACCTGGCGTTCTTCGGCCTTGAAGGTCTTGTACTTCTCGGCGGTGGCCGCCTGGCGTTCCAGATGACGAAGCTGCTTTTCGATTTCGTCGCGCAGATCCGTGAGACGTTCCAGGTTGTCCCGGGTGTGGCGAATGCGGTTTTCCGTCTCCCGGCGCCGTTCCTTGTACTTGGAGATTCCCGCGGCCTCTTCCAGATAGACGCGCAACTCCTCTGGCCGGGACTCGATAATGCGCGAAATCATGCCCTGCTCGATGATGGCGTAACTACGGGGACCCAGGCCGGTACCCAGGAACAGATCGGTGATGTCCCTGCGGCGGCAGCGCACGCCATTGAGGAAATAGGTGGACTGCCCCTCCCGGGTCACCTGGCGGCGCACGGAAATGGTGCTGTACTGGGCGTATTGCCCGCCGGCCTTGCCATCACTGTTGTCGAACACCAGCTCGACACTGGCCACGCCTACGGGTTTGCGCGCGCTGGAACCATTGAAGATGACATCGGCCATGGATTCCCCCCGCAGCATCTTGGCGGAGCTTTCCCCCATGACCCAGCGCACGGCGTCGATGACATTGGATTTGCCACAGCCATTGGGCCCCACAACCCCCACCAGGGAACTGGGAAAGGGAACATTGGTGGGATCAACAAAGGACTTGAATCCGGCGAGTTTGATTTTTTCCAGACGCATGGGGCGCAAAGATACAGGAACAAGGGGGGGTGAGACAAGCAGAATCTATATTGATTATTTACTTTATATATTTCTTTTATCTTATTATTATTTATCGTTTTATTGTCTTTTTCCGCCTCCCCAATAAAGACAAACCAGCTTCCCGCACGGCGCCTGTCCTCCGGTATAATCGACCCATCATTTTTTTCAGGAGGCGCCTCATGCCCAGCCAGCCCAGCAAAGAACTGGAAACCTTCGACAATCCCCAGCCAGCGCGGGACTACAGCATTCGCATCCGCATTCCGGAATTCACCTGCCTGTGTCCGAAAACCGGGCAGCCGGATTTCGCCGAACTTCATCTGGAATATGTGCCCAGGCACCTGTGCGTGGAGCTCAAGGCCCTGAAGATGTACGTCTGGTCTTTCCGCGATGAGGGGGCTTTTCATGAAGCTGTCACCAACCGGATACTCGAAGACCTGGTAGCCGTTACGCAGCCGAAATTCATGCGCCTGACGGCGGACTTCAATGTTCGCGGCGGCATCTACACCACGGTGGTGGCCGAGCATCGTGATCCGGAATGGCAGCCACCGGTACCCGTGACGCTGCCCTGAGGGTGAAACCACCCGGCTTCATCGGCATCGACCTGGGCACTTCGGGCTGCCGGGGCGTTTGCATCGATGAAACCGGTCATGTCCTGGCCTCGGCGCAGCTTCCCCTGTCCCCTTCCCGGCATCCACAGGAGAACCGGGCGGAACAGCAGCCCGAGGACTGGTGGCGGGCTGCCCTGACAGTACTCGGGGAGCTGTGTGAACGCGTGCCGGATCACCAGGTTCTCGCCCTGGCGGTGGATGGTACTTCCGGCACTCTGCTCCTGGCTGATCAGCAGGGCAAGGCCCTGACGCCCGGACTCATGTACGATGACAGGCGCGCCGTGGAGGAAGCACGCAGGCTGGCCATCCTGGCGCCGGATCAGCCCGCCCTGCACACCCCCTCTTCCAGCCTGGCCAAGCTTATGTGGCTGCAACAGCACTCTGGCATCCCTGCCGGCGCCCGGGCTCTGCATCAAAGTGAATGGATCAGCGCAAGACTGTGCGGCATCTGGGGAATCGGCGATGAAAACAACTGCCTGAAACTGGGCTATGACCCCGTTGAGCAGCGCTGGCCCGACTGGCTGGCCAAGCTGGAATTGCCAGAGGGACTGCTGCCCCAGGTGCATCCTGTGGGAACTCTCATGGGCCGCCTCAGCCCGGACATCGCCGCGCGCACCGGGCTGCCCGCACAGTGCCAGGTCGTCTGCGGAACCACGGACAGTACCGCTGCCGCCCTGGCCGCTGGCCTGGAACGCCCCGGCCAAGCCCTGACCTCCCTGGGCAGCACCCTGGTATGCAAGATCCTGGTTGACCGGCCCGTGCAATCTTCGGTTTACGGTATCTACAGTCACCGCATCTTCGGCCAATGGCTGGCGGGAGGCGCGTCCAACAGCGGCGGAGCCGTACTGCGCCAGTATTTCACCCAACAGGAGATCCAGCATCTGAGCCAACGACTGGATCCCCGGCGCAGCCTGTGCCTGGAATATTATCCCCTGCCTGCGCCGGGAGAGCGCTTTCCCATCAATGATGCGCACATGCAACCCCGTCTGCACCCTGTACCCCGGGACCGGGGACGTTTTCTGCAGGGGATTCTTGAGGGCATAGCGCGCATCGAAGTCCTGGGGTACAGAAAACTCGAAGCCCTGGGGGCAGGCTATCCCATCGAAGTGTCCACCAGCGGCAGGGGCGCGGCCAACGCCTACTGGGAAAAGCTGCGCCAACGTCTGCTGGGACGCCCCGTAACAGCGGCCCGGCATTCCGAACCCGCCTATGGCGCAGCCCTCATCGCAAAACGGGGCATACTGTTGGGCCGGGAGGGTTGAGCGGCCCTCCCGGCAGGGTTTCAGGCGCTCAGTACGTCCAGATCGCGGCTGCAGCGTATGCTCTGGGCAAACTCCACATCCGCACCCTCGGGATACACCTGGGACACGATCCAGATCTGGGTCAGCTTGTCGCTGAGATCCGTGAGGGCTTTCAGGGCATAGCGGGTGCGCTCTTCATCGAAGAAGGCAAAGGGCTCATCCAGGAAGGCGAACTGATCGCCATGCACACGGCGCACCAGCAGCTTCTCTGACAAAGCCAGGCGCAGGGCCAGCATGATCTGCCGCTGGGTGCCACTGGACACTTCATCCAGGTCCATGAAGTCCCGCTTGTCACTGGAGAATACCCGCACGGTCAGATCCGGGTCGATACGCAGGTGCTCGTAACGGCCCTGGGTAAATACCGGCAGGGTGCGGGCCACCAGGTCGCGGATATCCCGGTTGAAGTTGCTGGAAACATAGCCGGAAGCCCCTTCCAGGAGTTCGATGGCTTTGAGACGTTTCTCCCGGTTGGCGTCCAGCTCCGCCATCTTGGCCTCCAGGCCGTCGATGACTTCACTCAGGCGGGCCACCTGGCGCACACGTTCCATTTCCCGGTCCACTTCCTGACCATGGGCCCAAAACTGCTCTTCCTTGCGGCTGATATGCTCGCGCAACCAACGCGCTTCCTGTTCCACGTAATTGCGCATCTCGGAAACACCCGCCAGCACATCTTCCACCCGGGACAACAAGGCGGCATAAGCGCTTTCTTCGGGACGTTCCAAAGCCTCTTCTGTCATGGACAGGCTCATGGCTTCTCCGGCGGCCACATCCGTATCCTCTTCGGCGGCAGTCTCCTGGGCTGCCTCTTCCTGAATCACGGTTTCCTGCGCGCTTTCCCCGGTATCACCCTCGAAGGCGGAAACCGCCCTGGCTTTCTCCAGGGCATCGCCCAGCACCCGGGCGTCTTCCGCCAGGCGCGTGGCGCGGGAACCATGGCTGGCAGCCCGTATCCAGAACAACAACATGAGTACGGCGAACACAATGCCCGCAATGCCGATATAGGGAATCCAGGCATCCTGCCAGTTCGGCACTTTCTGCTGCAGGAGATGCAGCAACTGCTGGGACTGGGCCAGATCCGGTTTCTTTGCCAGCATGAACCAGGCGCCGCCGCCGATGAGGGCCAGCACGAAGCTCAGGAAGCGCCAGAAGCGCGCCCGGCCGCGCTTGCTGCGGGCGCGGCGGATCTGGGGATGATTCTCGGCATAGATGTCCGCCGCCTGCTCCAGATTCTCCACGGCGGACTTGTTGGCATTGACCTCAGCTTCCAGGGCATTCTTGCGGTCTTCCAGATCCACCAGATAGCCTTCCTGGAAATCCATCTCCTCCAGTTCCTGGCGCAAGGTCTCTGCTTCCGCATCCAGCTCTTCGCGCATTTCATCGAACTGGGCGATCTCTTCCTGGAAACTGACCATCACATGTTCCAGGGGCGCGACACCCGCCATGGTCTTCACCGCAACGCTGTGGGGATGCGGCGTGGTGATCTCCCGCTGCGCCAGGTAGAAGGACTCCACGAATTCATCGAATTCATAGCCCAGAATATCGAACAGCTTGTCCGCCACGCTGTTCACGCCCCGGGCTACAGGATTCTCAGTGTCCCCGGCCAGGCTCAGGCGGGCGCTGTGATTGCCGTCCCGGTCGAGAAAACGCGACAGCTGGTAGTCTGTACCTTCCACGGAGAACTCCAGCACCACGGAACAGTGATGCTCGCCCCAGCGCAGGACTTTGTCCAGGTCGTCGGGGCCCAGGGAGAAGGTTCGGCCGAACAGGGCGAAACAGACGGTTTCACCAATGGTGCTCTTGCCGGATTCATTCTCACCGCTGATGGCGATGATGCCTTTTTCAGGAATATCCCCCAGATCCAGGGAGGCATACTTGAGGACGTTTTCTGCTTTTACCGACTTGATGATCATGCCAGCCCCTCTTCTTCAAGCTGACGCAGGCGCACCAGGGCCATTTCCATAGCTTCCTGATAGGCAGCCTCGTCAAAATCCTCGCCGGAATTCCGGCGGCGTTCAAATTCCGCGTTACAGTAGGCTACGAATTCTTCCGAAATAGCCGTTTGTCGTTGGGCGGGATGAGGTGCGAGTTCTGTTTCCAGGGACATAGTCTTGTTCCTTCATGTCTAGGCAGACAGGATGTCTGTCGAAAAAATGCTTGTCGTGCTCCGGCAGGCGTCAGATCCTGCGAAAATAAACGGCCTGTGCCGGCACGTCCACTTCCTGAACCTGCAGCTTGACGGTTTGGTCGAGCTGCATGTCCTCGGTTCGGCGAATCCGGGTCTCCAGAGCCAGCTGTGGAATCATAACAACCGCCTTGCGTTCTTCCAACGCCAGAATGACAGCTTCCCCCTGCCAGTGCTCCTGTTCCTTGAGCCAGATCAGTTTCCAGTGCAGATTGGACAGGCGCTCAGCGCGGCGGATGATGCCCCCCACGGCCCCTGCCTCGGCCACCCT
Organism: Sedimenticola sp.; assembly: GCA_026994195.1. Classification (GTDB taxonomy): domain Bacteria; phylum Pseudomonadota; class Gammaproteobacteria; order Chromatiales; family Chromatiaceae; genus Thiolapillus. The sequence goes on from JALWRH010000050.1 coordinate 23,247, forward strand.
TTCAGTCACTTTCTCTTTATCCAGGGGAGTAGCGCCCGTCACGAAGGCGCGCAGTTGCTGGTGCACCACCAGATCCATGTAGCGGCGCAGAGGGCTGGTGGTGCGGGCATAGTAGTCCAGGCCCAGGCCAAAATGCCGGCCCGCGCTCATGGCTGCATTGCTGGGCTTGAACAGGCGGCGGTAAGCATGGGACTCCGACAGGGTTTCCGGGTGGCGGATCTCCTGGGGTTCGGGCTGCACGGCGTAGGGAATGCTGATGCCGTTGGCCTCGGCAAAACGTGCGGCCGCTTCTCCAGCCATGAGCATGGCATCAGTGACCATCTGGCGGGAAGCCAGACGCGGCAACGGGCGGATCTGCACCTCGCCATCCACGACCTTTACACTGACCTCGGGCAGATTGATCTGGGCGGCATTGCGCGCCAGGCGTGCTTCGCGGTAGCGGCGGGTAATGGCCAGCAGAGGTGCAAACGCTGCCTCTTCCAGGCGCTGTTCCGCAGCCTCGTAACTGATGCGCTGCACCCGGACGCGGCTGGGGGTGATCTCGATATCCGTCACCTCCGCCGCATCATTCAGCTTGAAACCGAAAGACAGGGCCACGGATTCTTCCTGCAGCCCCAGTCCCAGGAGATCCGTGGTAACCGGAGGCAACATCTGCACCATGCCTTCAGGCAGGTAGAGATTGGCGCTGCGGGAACGGGCCGCCAGGTCCAGGTGGGAGTCCGGTTTCACCAGGGCAGCCACATCAGCCACATGCACCCAGATGCGTTCCCCATCGAGACTGATGGCATCATCCGGGTCGGTATTGCCTTCATCATCGATGGCCCAGGATTCCAGATGGGTCAGATCCCGGCGGGGTTCGTCCACCAGGGGGGGCACCGGCAGGTCCGGCGATTCCAGGTTGGCGCCCTGGCGCGCCGGCCAGGGGTTGTAAGACGCCGGCCAGTACCCACAGCGCAGCAGAAACGCGTGGGCGCTCTCGGGAGACTCGGTGATATTCAAGGCGCTGAGTACCCTGCTTTTGGCGGTCTGTCCCAAAGCCACACGCTCCACTTCACCCAGACGGCTGCGGTCGGCTTCTTCCAGCTTTCCCTGCTGCACCCGCTCAAGAAAGTCCGCCCATTCCTGAGCCTCCCGGGCTTTGCGCTCCCGGGCGGCCCGGTCATCTGCCACCGCCTGGGCCTTGCGCCCGCGGATGCTGCGTACAGAACCTTCGAAGTACAGTCCGTCGCGCAGCAGCTGCCAGACGCCCCAGGCACTGGCCGGGGTGTACTCGCCGTAAACCAGCTCCGCCACTTCTTCCAGTGACGCCTGCTCGCCTTCGAGGAGTTCCCAGGCTTCCTCCAGATTGCCTTCCCCGGCATCGAGCCCCCCCAGATCCACTCCCGGCCCCGGATGCAGCAAGCTGATGTCCTTGTCCCGCACCCGCTTGGTCTTGCCGTCCTCGAATCGGATTTCGATCTTGTCTCCGACGGACGCCACCACGGCAGGGCGTATTTTGTACAACACCAGGGCGCCTGCCCTTGTTCCTGATTCAGCCACGTATTGTTTTTCACTTAGAGAGAATAGGCGGCAATGATACCTGTTTGACCGCGGCATGGGGGTAAAACCTGCGCGGTTGTTGTGTCTGCTTTTTGGCTACAATGAACGCATTGCTTCCATCAACCGGCACAGGCTTATGAACTGGAATGATTTACTGCAACAGGCGTCTCCGGACACCCAGGCTGCTGAGGCGAACTGCGCATTGGCACCTGTGGCGTCCGTGGGATTGATACGGGTTCAGGGCGAGGACGCACGAACCTTTCTCCAGGGACAACTGACCAACGACATCAATGCGGTCAGTGAAGAACAGGCTCAGCTCAGCGCCTGGTGTACCCCCAAGGGACGCATGCTGGCCCTGTTCCTGGTCTTTCAGCGCGGGGATGACCTGTACCTGCAACTGCCCCGGGAACGCCTGGATGCCGTACTCAAGCGCCTGCGCATGTTCGTGTTGCGCACCAGGGTGACCCTGGAAGACGCCAGCGACGCCCTGGCCATCGCCGGTGTCTGGGGCGACTGCCTGGGCAGCCAACTGGAAACTCTGCCTGAACAAGACTTTGGCGCCGCCAACCTCAACGGCCTGACCCTGATCCGGTTTCCCGGCGCTTCCCCGCGTGTGCAGATCATCGGCGAACCCGAAGCACTGGCGAATTTCTGGCAGCCATTGGCCGACGAAGGAACACTGGCCCATGAACAGAGCTGGACTCTGCACAACATCCGCGCCGGCCTGCCCACGGTGGTGGATGCCACGGCGGAAGCCTTCATTCCCCAAATGCTGAACCTGGATGTCCTCGGCGGCATCAGCTTTACCAAGGGTTGCTATACAGGTCAGGAAGTGGTGGCGCGCATGAAATACCTAGGCCAACTAAAACGCCGCATGTACCTGGCGCGCCTGTCCGGGGAAACGCCGGCCGCGCCCGGCGACGCTCTGTGGTCAAAGGAAAGCCAATCCGCCCAGGGCGCAGGCAGAATCGTCCTCACGGCCAAAACGGAAGATGGCGGACAGGAAGCCCTGGTAGTGGCGGAAATCAGCGCTGCCAAAAAGGGCGGCATGCGCCTGACAGACGAGAACGGACCGGAAGTCGTCCTCAGTCCTCCTCCCTACGAGGTGCCCGAGCTGAACGACTGAAGGGCGGCTGTTACCTGAAACCGGGGTTTGTGTATCACTTCTCCCGCGAACGGAAATACCCGGTTCGTAAGAACTGTATGACCGCGTCCACCAACTGGTCACTGAAGCGCATCATGACGTGATCCGAGTTCACCAGCATGAAATCCTTCATCCCCGCAACCCGGGTGCTCTCAACAGAAACAATACCGTCATCCGGCCCCTTCAATAGCCATGATCCCACAGGATTGAGGCTGTGGGTGCCGGCGATCACTCCGAGTTCATAATCCGGTGTGGGCAGGCTGTGGGGAAAACTCTGCTCGCCCGTACCCAGACGCCCCCCGGCAGGTCCTGCCAAGCTCTTGAAGAGCCGGGTATCTCCCAGCAAGTCCACCAGTTGAGCCCCTTGATTGGGCGTACCCAGGATGACAACCCGGCCAAGGTTGACAGGACGTTTTTCGGCCAACATGGCCCGGACCAGAAGCCCCCCAAGGGAATGGGCGACGAAATGCACTTTTTGCTTCTCCGCACAACAGAGCTGCACCCGGTCATGCAGCAGCCTCACGAGACTTTCCGGTGGCAACTCCGTTGAAGGATAACCGATGTTGAAGACTTCGAAGCCGGCCCGGGTCAGGCGGTATTCCAGGTAGTGCATGGCTCGGGGATGGCGCCCCAGACCGTGCAGGAGCACCACGGTTTCCCGGGATGCCGGAGACGAGGCTGTTTCCGGTTCCGTCGCGCAACCCCAGGCCAGCAAAACGGGCAAGAGCAGAACCAGACAGCGCCACCTGGCCAGTGAACGCGCGCCTGAGGCGGAAACACAGGACCAGCGGGCGTTTCCGCACATTGACTACAGTGGACGCATATGGGGGAACAACAGCACGTCGCGGATAGACGGCACATCGGCAAACAGCATCACCAGACGGTCTATGCCTATGCCCTCGCCCGCCGTGGGGGGCAGGCCGTGCTCCAGAGCTTGCACGTAATCCTCATCGAAGTGCATGGCTTCGTCGTCGCCGGCATCTTTTTCCTCCACCTGCTTGCGGAAACGCTCTGCCTGGTCTTCGGGATCATTGAGCTCGGAAAAACCGTTGGCGATTTCCCGCCCGCCGACAAAGAACTCGAAGCGGTCGGTGACGAAGGGGTCCTCGTCATTGCGCCGCGCCAGGGGTGAGACTTCCGTGGGATAGGCGGTAATGAATGTGGGCTGCTTGAGATTGTGCTCCACGGTCTTCTCGAAGATCTCGATCTGGATCTTGCCCAGGCCATAGCTTGGCTTGACCTCCACACTCAGACGCTGGGCATGGGCTGCCGCCTTTTCCCGGTCCTCCAGATCTGCCGCAGGAATATCCGGATTGAAATGCAGGATAGACTCCTTCACCGTCATGCGTGCGAAGGGCTTGCCGAAATCACAGGTCTCGCCCTGGGATTCGATTACGGTGTTGCCTACCAGATCCTCGGCAATGCCGCGCAGCATGGCCTCGGTGAGATCCATGAGGTCATGGTAGGTGGCATAGGCCTCGTAGAACTCCAGCATGGTGAACTCGGGATTGTGCCGGGTGGACAGGCCCTCGTTGCGGAAGTTGCGGTTGATCTCGAAGACTTTCTCGAACCCCCCCACCACCAGGCGCTTGAGATAAAGCTCCGGCGCGATGCGCAGATACAGAGGTAAATCCAGGGCATTGTGATGGGTGACAAAAGGCCGCGCCGTGGCGCCGCCGGGGATCACCTGCATCATGGGCGTCTCCACTTCCAGGAAGCCCCGTTCCACCAGGAAGCGGCGAATGTAGTCGATCATCTTCGAACGCAGCTCGAACACCTTGCGCGACTCGGGGTTCATGATCAGATCCAGGTAGCGCTGGCGGTAGCGCAGCTCGGTGTCCGACAGGCCATGCCACTTCTCAGGCAATGGGCGCAGGGACTTGGTGAGCAGTACGGCGTTTTTCAGATTGATGTACAGATCGCCCTTGCCAGACTTGTGCACCGGCCCCTCGCCGCCGACGATATCGCCAATATCCCAGGTCTTGATGTCTTCCAGCAGCTCCGCCGGCAGACCCTTGCGGTCCACGTAGAACTGGATGCGGCCGCTCATGTCCTGAATAACCAGGAAAGGCCCGCGCTTGGCCATGATGCGCCCGGCCACCTTGGCCTGGCGGTCCAGGGCTTCCAGCTCTTCCTTGCTCTTGTCACCCAGCTCGGCGTTCAGGTCCGCTGCCAGGTCCTCGCGGCGGAAATCATTGGGAAAGGCCACGCCCTGCTCGCGCTTGCGCTGGAGTTTCTCCCGGCGCAGGGCAATGAGCTTGTTTTCTTCCTGGGTTGTATCATTCATATTTTCAAACACCATTTGTAGGTCGGACTTCAGTCCGACCTGTCTTCAGGCTGGGCTGAAGCCCAACCTATCATATAACTCCTCAAAGACCGCTCTTCAGGCTGGCCTCGATGAACATATCCAGACCACCATCGAGCACCGCCTGGGTATTGCCGGTTTCCACGCCCGTGCGAAGATCCTTGATCCGCGACTGATCCAGTACATAGGAACGGATCTGGCTGCCCCAGCCGATATCGGACTTGGAATCCTCCAGCTCCTGCTGGCTTTCCATGCGCTTCTGCATCTCCAGCTCGTAGAGCTTGGCCTTGAGCTGTTTCATGGCCTGGTCTTTGTTCTTGTGCTGAGAACGGCCGCTCTGGCACTGCACCACGATATTGGTGGGCAAATGGGTCAGGCGCACGGCGGATTCGGTCTTGTTGACGTGCTGACCACCGGCACCGGAAGCCCGGTAAACATCCACACGGATATCCGCCGGATTCAGATCAATATCCACGCTGTCGTCCACCTCGGGGGAGACGAACACAGCCGCAAAAGACGTATGACGCCGGCCGCCGGAATCGAAGGGCGACTTGCGCACCAAGCGATGCACACCAGTTTCCGTGCGCAGCCAGCCATAGGCATAAGGGCCTTCAAAGCGAATGGACGCCGACTTGATGCCCGCCACTTCCCCCGGCGACACTTCCATCAGCTCGGTCTTGAAACCGTGGGCCTCACCCCAGCGCAGATACATGCGCAGCAGCATCTCCGCCCAGTCCTGGGCCTCAGTGCCGCCAGAGCCGGCCTGAATCTCCAGGAAGGCATTACTGCTGTCCATGTCGCCGGAGAACATGCGGCGGAACTCCAGCTCCTCCACGCGCTTCTCATAGCCATCCACTTCACTGGCAATGCTGGCGACAGATTCCTCGTCGCCCTCTTCCACGGACATTTCCAGCAGATCGCCCGCGTCTTCCAGACCCGAGGTAATGGCATCGATGTTCTCGACCACCGCCTCCAGATCCGCACGCTCGCGCCCAAGAGCCTGCGCCCGGTCAGGGTCGTTCCACACCTCCGGGTCTTCCAGTTCTGCCAGAACTTCTGTCAGCCGGTCCTTCTTTTCAGGGTAGTCAAAGATACCCCCTGAGGGATTCCACACGTCCCTTCAGATCAGCGATTTTATTGGTAATTGGATTGATGTCCTGCATCTTGGTTCCTCGAAATCAGGAAACCGGGTAGTTTACTCAGTTTGAGCGCTGACTGAAAGCGCAAGACGGCCCCGACCTTCAGAGGAGGAAGGTTCTGACCGGGAAGGGGCAATGGATGGAGGTTCTTATTTGCCATTAACCGCAGAACTACACCGAGGACGCGAAAGAAGAAGCGCCCTGTTGGGCCTGGCTATACATACCCCTAATTGCTGGTGTAGTATTTTAACGACACTCACATACAGGGAAACGACAATGACAGATGCTCAGGGACGATTCCAGCCGTATCTCCGACATTCATCTTCATCGCACCGGACTTCTAGCCAGGTTTCCTTCGAAGTTGCTTCAAGCCTGGCGGGTTTCCCCATCGTGTTATTGGTGACCTAACGCCAAGGTGGATCAATGAAATCTGCGGGTTATGGTGGATACGGAATTTTATTTGGCGGATTCGTCGTGTTGCAACATGACGGATTTGCCGTCGAATTGTAGTTATGCATTAAAAGAAAATCATCTACATGGCTTCGAAAGATATTAGAAGATACACTGATTTTCCATCAGTGCTGTATATGCTGAGGAATAGGAAGTTAACCCTGCTTAACCCGTCAAGCTGGGATGATAGGAATGACGCCTACTTCCTTGAGGTATATAAGGAAAAAAAGAATCTTTCGTCTGCTCTCGCGCTGTGTTTTTCAGAGAAAAATGAAACGTACCACCATTGGAGCGTGTTTTGCTCTAGAGAAAACGGTGTGTGTATTGTATTCGATAGAGAAAAATTCATAGAACACCTAAGCGGTCAGCAAGGGATTACTTTTGGGCCAGTTAATTATAGAACAATTGGTGATACCGGCTGGCCCGATCTGGCAATAGATGATTTGCCATTTTTGAAAAGGTGGGCGTTCAGAGACGAGTCGGAATTTCGAATTATCTACTCTGATGAATCCAGATCAGAAGAAACCAAAGATATTCATTTGCCGCTTTCTTGTGTGAAGAAAATAATGATCAATCCATGGATTCCAGATCAGTTGTTTTTTGCCATTAAAGAAACGATAAAGGAAATCGATGGATGCAAGTCACTCGGTGTTGGAAAATCTAGGCTAATAAATAACGACAGCTGGAAGATGGTCGGAAAAATAATTGCATAACAAGAAAATTAACGCGGAGGCTATTTTCGCTAGCGCTCAAATTGCCCCGGTTATTTAGTCGTTGGGCAGAAAAAGGGAGGAATACAATGTGAGCATCAAAGAGATTGCACTTTTAATAGTCTCGCTACTATTGACAACTTTCGCGAACGCAGACCAAGCTGCAGTCGAGAAATACAAGAACTTCACGCCGAAACAGATCGCTGGTATTCCCGAAAAACAAAGAAGCTCCGAGGTTCCTATGATGTATATCATGGCCGCAAGGAAGGCATTATCGGAAGGTTCTGAATTGGTCTTTGGGATGGAGCTCAACCAATTAATGTATTCTGGCTTGTACGCATATCAAGATGCGGTTCGCCAATTTCAGAAAGATCTTGGTGATACTCCCTCTGGTAAGTTAACTGTTTGGCAAATTCATCAGCTCGGCCAAAGGGCTGAAATGCAGGGGCTATCTCGCGTCCTATTCCCAGATCAATTTTCGAGCTTCATCACAGATGACTACGCTAGCGTCCAGGGCACGATGAAGATCGTAGATGACAATATTGCTTGGCCAATCAATCATTCAAAAATTAAATGTTTTAAGGCAACTGGCCAGTGTGAATTCAGCCAAATTTATCTCAATGTTCCAGATGAATCATCTTGGAGTCAAAACTACCACGTGATGGAGGCGGATACTGAGTACTATTCGATTTCTCGATGGGGAAAAGATAGCATTGAAACCCTTCCCCTTGGAGGAAGCAATGCATGCAGGACCACAAGTATTAGCCTTAACTTTAAAACAAAAGAGTTCTATTTCATAACAAAGAACGCTGGCGGCGAGTGTAAAGCATTGGGAGTTGAGCTAGAAAAGCTCTCTAAGCCACGTATTGCACAAGTTGTCGATGGCGCGGAAATCATCAATTCTAAGTTCTCCGAAATTCAGAAAAAGTCGTTTGAAGTGCTGGCGAGCGATTTCCGCAAGAAGGTACAAGCGTCAATAGAAAAAGCAAAGAAAGCTGGTGAGTAGTACCGCAATGATTTATGCCCAACACATGCCCTGAGGCATGTCCATTAAACCTCCCCCAAAAAAGCGCTGCGCTTATTTTTGGGCAACTAGAATGCGACGTTAGGCTTACAAAGGAGTAATTGGCATGAAAAAACTTACTCTGATATTTTTGCAATTAGCAGTTGCTCCGCTTTCATGGGCAAGCACAGCAAACTGCAATATAGAAATTGAGGATGTAAATGCTGGCACTAAATACAATGTAGAGCAAAAGTTTACAAATCAACCAGGTTCTGATGCCCAAAGGAAGCATTTCAAACTACCAGGGAGCAATTATTCCTGCACCTTAGCTTTTTTTAACCTTGAGAGCGGCACCATGTTGTCGTGCCAGTTTGATGAGTTAGGCCAAAATTTCGTGCAATCTGACCGAAGTATCATTGGTGAGGGTAATGCGAAAAACAATCTCAGCTTTCGCTATGAATCCTCTTTTTTTGTTTTACACTCAAGCTGCAAATGAAGCCTAACACACGCCCTGAGGTAGTCCATCAAGAAAAACCCACCTGACTCGCCAGCTCTTCAATAAGCCCCCCAGGAGATACCCCAATGAGCCTGCTCCGCAACATTGACCATATCAACCTTACTGTCGCCGACTTTCGGGAATCAGCCCGTTGGTATGAGCAGGCATTCGGCTTTGTAGTCGTCGAGGAAGCAGTTACCGATGGCGTTCTGTGGGGCATTCTCCGGGCAGGGGACAGCATGTTGTGCCTGTATGAGGCGCCGGACTTTACTCTGCTGGATCGCCACCAGCTGGCGGAGCGCAAGCTTCATGGCCTGGCGCATTTTGGCCTGCGTATCAGCGATCCGGAGAAATGGCAGCGGATTGCCAGGGAAATGGGCATCGAAATTCTTTATGGCGGGACCTACCGTTGGCCTCATTCCGACAGTTGGTACATCAAGGATCCCACCGGGTATGAAATCGAAGTCGTCCACTGGGATAAGGAACAGATAAGCTTCGATCCGCTATAATCGGATCTTTCCCGTTGTTCTCCCTATTCCGTTCATGAAAAAAACCTGGCGACTCCGCCCCCTTCTGGCCGATACCGGCTTCATTGTTTTGAGCGCATTTCTACTGCTGTTCCTGCAGGCTTTGCTGCGCGCTCTGTTGCTGGTACGCAACCCGGAACTGGCGGCAGGCGCCGCCAACACAGATCTTGCCTGGGCTTTCGTGGTGGGCATGCGCTTCGATTTCATTATCGCCAGTTATATTCTGCTTCCCCTGGTTTTGTCACTACTGTTGCCCAACGGCCTGGGAGAACGCCGCCTGGCGCGTCTGTGGCTGCTGTTTACCGGCGGCATCGTGCTGTTTCTGGGGGTTTCAGAACCGGAGTTCTATCACGAATTTCACACCCGCCTGAACAGCCTGGCCATTCAGTACCTCAAGGAAGATCCTTCTACCGTGAGCAGCATGATCTGGCACGGTTTTCCCGTGGTGCGCTATCTGCTCCTGTGGGCCGTGCTCCAGGCTGTTCTGGCCTGGGGCCTGAAGCTGGCTGACCGCTGGACACGCAAGTTTGGCATGGCCTATCCCCAGTGGTGGGCGCGTATTCCTGTATTTCTGATATTCGCCTTCCTGGTGGCCTTGGGCGCCAGGGGTACTCTGCGTCATGGCGCACCCCTGCGCTGGGGCGATGCCTTTCACAGCCAGAATCTGTTTGCCAATCACCTGGCTCTGAACGGCACCTGGTCCCTGGCCAAGGCGGCCATGGGCAACAAGAAAAAAGATGCGGGCAAGACCTGGCTCAAAGCCATGAACCGGGAACAGGCCCTGGCCCGCACCCGCCAACTTCTGCTGGCGCCAGGCGATGATCTGCAGCAGCCGGATCAATACCCGGTATTGCGCCGCCACCAACCTGGCGCCACCCTGCCCCACCCGCCGAAAAACCTGGTGTTCATCATCATGGAAAGCTTCTCCGGCCAGTTCACCGGCGCGCTGGGCAACGACCATGGCATCACCCCCCGTTTCGACGAGCTGGCGCAGGAGGGCCTGCTCTTCGACCACATGTTCTCCAACGGCACCCATACCCACCAGGGCATGTTCGCCACCGTGGCCTGTTTCCCCAACCTGCCCGGCTTTGAATACCTCATGCAGGAGCCTGAGGGGCAGCACCAGTTCTCCGGCCTGCCCGCCCTGCTCAAGCCCCTGGGCTTTCAGGACGTGTATGTGTACAACGGCGCCTTCAACTGGGACAACCAGAAAGGGTTTTTCCGTAACCAGGGCATGACCCGATTCATTGGCCGGGACCAAATGGAAAACCCGGTATTCACTGACCCCACCTGGGGCGTGTCCGACCAGGATATGTTCGATCAGGCGTTGCGTGAACTGAACCGCATGCGCCCGGATCAGCCCTTCTTTGCGGTATTGCAGACCCTGTCCAATCACACGCCTTATGCCCTGCCCGATCCCCTGCCGGTGGACAAGGTGACAGGCTTTGGCGGGCTGGATGACCATCTCACCGCCATGCGCTATGCCGACTGGGCTCTGGGGCGGTTCTTCGATGAGGCGAAGAAACAGCCTTGGTTCAAGGACACCCTGTTTGTCCTCCTGGGTGATCATGGATTCGGAGTCAAGAAACAACTGGGAGAAATTGACCTACTGCGCTTCCACATTCCTATGCTGATGCTGGCGCCCGGCATCCAGGACCGGTTCGGCAAGCGTATCCACACAGCCGCCACCCAGGTGGATGTGATTCCCACCAGCGTAAGCCTTCTCCTGGGCAAGCCTTTTACCCACCAGTGCTGGGGGCGGGATATCCTTTCTCTGCCCGCAGATGATCCTGGCCTTGGCGTCATCAAGCCCTCGGGCAGCGATCATACGGTGGCCCATTTCCGGGGTGACCGCATCGTTATCAAACCGCCCCATGGCAAAGCTGTGGCCGGGCGTTACCGGCTCTATCCCGAACCGGCCTTCTTCCCGGATGGGAAACCGGCGGAAAAAAGCGAAATGCTTGCTGATCTGAAAGCGTATGTCAGCACCGCCATGCATGCTCTGCTGGAGAACCGCACGGGACTGCCAAACGCTTCTCGCTCAGGAAAACAGGATTGATGAAAAACAATAGTTCTATTGCGGCCATTCTTGATTTCATCGTGGAGATAGAAAAACTCAAGGCGGTGCAACGCAAGACCCGCCCGGTAGGACTGGATCGCTACGAGAACTCTGCAGAACACAGCTGGCATGTCTGCCTCACGGCCCTGATGCTCAAGGATTACGCCAACGAGGACATCGATATCGACAAGGTGATCCGCATGCTTCTAGTTCACGATCTGGGTGAAATCGATGCCGGTGACCAGATCGTCTATGCAGAACAGGATGCTTCCCGCTACAACCAGGAGCGGGAGGGCGTCAAACGCGTACTTGGAAAGCTTCCCGGAAACCAGGGCGATGAGTACCTGGCTCTGTGGGAGGAATTCGAGGCGGGGGAGTCAGCCGAATCCCGCTATGCCCGGGCCATAGACCGCGTCCCGCCCCTGTTGCACAATCTGCACGGCAATGGCCACAGCTGGAAGGAGAACCGGGTGCCAAAGGAAAAGGTTCTGTCCCTGAACAGCCGTATCGCCCAGGGCAGCGAATTGCTGTGGCAGGTGCTGCGAGAACGACTTGAGCAGGCCGCCGCCGACGGCCTGCTGCGGTAGCCTCTCCTACATGACTTCGGAAAGAAAAGCGCCCAGGTCCATGTCTGCGCCCAGAATATGTCCCGTCAGCCAGTGTTCCAGAAACTGGATATCTTCGGCGGTGATGTCCACCTCATGTTGCTGACGTTCCTGCTGCAGGGCTTTGACGCTTTCAATCAGCTCGTCATGTTCCCGACGATGCTCCTGGTATCCACCATAGCCATGGCGGATCATCAGACGCTCTTCGTGCTTGAAATGCCAGACGGTGCAGGCGATGAGTTCGTCCAGCAATGCTTCTATGTAATCCCTGGGTGCGCCCTCTTCCACGGCATGCCCCAGTAGATTAAACAGCTCTACCAGGCGGCGATGATCCTCATCGATTTCCTGAACCTGGACACTCAGGGTATTGTCCCATATCAGATCTTTCACGACGGCAGTCCTCCTGTTGGTTCTTATTCTGATTTTGCGTCAGATCGGTCTTTGAAACCATTGTTCCAGATCAGTCAGAGTGGAAATCGGTCAGACCCGCAGAGCAGGCTTCATTCTGCCGTATGCCGCCCTATCCAGGCGGACAGAATCATGGTGAGGATCACGCTGGCGGCAAAGGCGTACAGGCCAAATTCCACCTGGGCTCTAGCCAGCATGCCCAGCTTCAGGGTCACCACCAGCAGGGCCACCACGAACACATCCAACATGGACCATTTGCTGTAAGTATTGAGCCATTTCAGGTGTTTGCGGTGTCCCGGGCTGCGCGCATCCTCCAGATTCCAGATGTAGAAGAGCAACAACAGCTTGACCACAGGAAACAGCAGGCTGAACGAGCCGATGAGCACCGCCAGGCCCTTTTCCCCCTCCTGCCAGAGCTGGGAGATGGCGGACAGCAGGCTCACGGTGTTGCCGAAGAACCAGAATTTTTCGATGCTGACCAGAGGCAGTTTGAGCCCCAGGGCCAGCAGGGCACAGGCGAGCAACAGCATCAGGTTGATCAGAACCCCTCTCAAGGGATGCCGTGCGGCATAGCTGTTGCGGATATTCAGTGCAGCCATTCGGGACGTTCCCAAAGCAAAGGGTTGTCATTGGAGGGGGCATCACAAAGGCAGTAGTCCGCCACGGCCAGCAGCTTTCCGTCACGCACCAGCAGGGGTATGCGGGGACGCAGCCAGGGAGGAATATGCAGGTCCTGACACAGGCGTTTGAAACTGCGTTCCCCCTCACGGCCCGCCGGCTGGCATTTCATGCCTCCCTGACGAAACTGGATGGAGACGCCGTCCTGCAGCCAGGATGCCGGTTCCTTGAGCGCCAGACGGCCTAGACCCTGGGGGAGCTGCAGGCTATCCCTGCCATCCCATTCCACCACCAGGTCTTTGTCTGGCGCCTTTGGCAGAGGCGGCATCAGATACAGCTGCCCACGATAACGGCGCAGCTGGCCGCCTTCCCAGTCCACCTGGGGAACGGCATCTTCCCGGGCGGGTATGAGTTCCTGTTGCACCCGGGCCAGCACTTTTTCTGGCGGCAAAGGCAGATCGCGGCTGCCTATCCAGTAGCGCAGCAGGTTCTTGCGGCGTTCGGGAGAGAGCGCTTCCAGGCCCTGCAGCGGTAGTTGCCAGGGCTTGGCAAGATCCAGGATCAGCATCAGATCCTCTTCTGCTGCTTCACCCAGAATACGGGCGGCCTCAGCGCAGTGCCGGGCGCTGCGCCCCAAAGTGGCCACCAGGCCGGGCCATTGTTCCCTGAGCAGGGGAATGACCTCATGGCGCAGGTAGTTGCGGCGGATATCCGTTTCCCAGTTGCTGGGGTCTTCCCGCCACCGAAGTCCGTGGGCCTTGGCCCAGGCTTCCAGCTCGGAACGGCTGAAACCCAGCAGGGGACGCGCCAGCCAGCCGGACTGCCAGTCCCGCAGCAGGGGCATGGAAGCTAGCCCCTGAACACCGGCGCCGCGCAGCAATTGCAGGAGCAGGGTTTCCGCCTGGTCATCGCCATGATGGGCGGTGAGGAGCATTTCCCCTTCCTGCAACTGTTCGGCAATGATGCTGTAACGTGCCTCCCTGGCCAGGGCTTCCAGGCTCAAACCGCGCATGGGCTGCAGTTCCAGCTGCAGACTGATCAGGGGAATATCCAGGGAGGCGCACAGGGCTTCGCAGAAGTTTTCCCATTCCAGAGCATCGCCGTGCAGACCGTGATTCACATGCACAGCTTCCACAGGGGCATCGAGACCGGCGGCGATCTCATGGAGCGCATGCAGCAGGGTTACCGAGTCCAGGCCACCACTCAGGGCAACCCGATAGGTGGTGGGAACAGGCAGCCCCTGCAGGATCTGCAACAGATTTGCGGGGGAGAAAGTCATGTCCGGCGATGTTACTCGCTGAACACTCCATAGGACATGAGACGCTGGTAACGGTTGTCCAGCAGTTCCTGGTCACTCTTGCCCTGCAGTTCATCCAGAGTGGCGATGAGGGCAGTTTTAAGGTTGTCAGCCATGGCATCCGGGTCGCGATGCGCGCCCCCAAGGGGTTCGGGCACGATGCCATCGATGAGGCCCAGCTCCTTGAGCTTCTCCGAGGTGATGGCCATGGCCTCGGCGGCCTGAGAGGCCTTCTCCGCGCTCTTCCACAGAATCGAGGCACAACCCTCGGGAGAAATGACCGAATAAGTGGCGTACTGGAGCATCATCAGCTTGTCCGCCACGCCGATGGCCAGGGCGCCGCCGGAGCCACCTTCACCAATGACGGTGGCGATGATGGGGGTGCGCAGCCCCGCCATCTCGCGCAGGTTGCGGGCAATGGCCTCGCTCTGACCCCGCTCCTCGGCATCGATGCCGGGATAGGCGCCGGGGGTGTCGATAAAGGTGAGAATGGGCAGCTTGAAACGTTCTGCCGTTTCCATCATGCGCAGGGCTTTGCGATAACCTTCGGGGCGCGGCATGCCAAAGTTGCGCTTGAGTTTTTCCTTGGTGTCCCGGCCCTTCTGGTGTCCGATGATCATCACCGGCCGGCCATCGATACGACCGATGCCGGAAACGATGGACTGGTCGTCCGCAAAAGCGCGATCGCCGTGCAGGCCTTCGAAATCATCCACGATGCGTTCGATGTAGTCCTTGGTATAGGGACGCAGGGGATGGCGGGCCAGCTGGGAGATCTGCCAGGGGTTCAGGGATGAGAACAGGGACTCGGTGAGCTTGCGGCTCTTCTCTTCCAGGCGTTCGATTTCTTCCTGGATGTTGATCTCGGCATCATCGCCAAGCAGACGCAATTCGCTGATCTTGGCTTCGAGTTCGGCAATGGGTTGTTCGAATTCAAGAAAATTGAGATCCATGAAGGCCGCTCACTGGTTTTTTTGGATGAGGCATATCATACCTTAATCCGCTGGTCCGGCATATCAGGCGCCCATTGTGGCTGTTTCCTGAATGAGACTGCCAAAGTGCAGCACCACCCCCTCCCGGCCAAGGGCGCGGTACAGGCGGTGCAGCAGCTCATCCCCCGGTTTCACCCGCCAGTCGTCGCCGAGGCGGATCAGAGCGCTGGCATCCGCGCGCTGGTAACGCACCGCCACAGGCACCGTGCCGCCCCGGGCGTCGGCCAGCAGTTCCTGCAGCCAGTTGCGCAGGTCAACGGCGCTCCACTTGCGGCTGCGTATGAATGCTTCATCCAGCACCAGGTCCAGGGCCGCCAAGCGGCTCTCCCGGTAGTCCTCGAAACTGCTCACCTGGTTGGCGCGCAGGCCCAGGCCGCCCCGGTATTCGTCATGCACCAGCTTGCCCTGCACCACCAGCACCTTGTCCACCACCAGCAACTCCCGGCATGCCTCGAAAGACTCGTTGAACAGGGTCAGCTCGATACGTCCGCTCTTGTCGTCCAGGAGTACCGAAGCCATGGTGCCGCGCTGGGTGTTGCGCTTGTTCACTTCCATCACCAGCCCGGCCACGGTCACATCCTTGCCCCGGCCATAGCCTTTCTGGCTCTCATCCAGGGACAGGCTGCCGATGCGGCTGGCGATCTGCTTCAGCTCCGCTTCGTAGAAATCGATGGGATGCCCGGTGAGGAACAGCCCCAGGGTTTCCTTTTCACCCCGCAGGCGCTGTTCATCACTCCAGTCCTCCTGATCATCAGGGATGATGCCCATGGCCGGCGGGGCTTCGGGTTCACTCATGCCAAACAGATCTGTCTGTCCCGCGGCTTCCAGGGCATGATGCTGTTCCGCCATCTTCAGGGCCAAGGGCAGCTGCACCATGAGGGTGGCGCGGTTGCTGCCCATCTCGTCCAGGGCGCCGGCACGGATCAGGGATTCCAAAACCCGGCGGTTACACTTGCGCAGGTCGATACGGCGGCAGAAATCGAACAGGTCCTTGAACGCCCCGCCTTCTTCCCGAGCGGCAATAATGCCTTCGATGGCGGACTCCCCCACCCCTTTTATGGCGCCCAGGCCGTAGATCACCGTGCGTTCCCCTTCGGCATTGAACATGTACTGGGAACGGTTCACCTGGGGCGGCAGCACCTCCAGCTTCATCTCCCGGCATTCTTCGATGAGATGCACCACCTTGTCTGTGTTGTCCATATCGGCAGACAGCACCGCCGCCATGAAGGGAGCGGGATAGTGGGTCTTGAGCCACAGGGTCTGGTAGGACACCAGGGCGTAGGCCGCCGAGTGAGACTTGTTGAAGCCGTACCCGGCAAAGTGCGCCATCAGATCGAAGATACGCGTGGCCAGGGCCTCGTCCACGCCACGCTCCACGGCGCCTTTGCGGAAAATCTCGCCCTGCTTCTCCATCTCCTCGGGTTTCTTCTTGCCCATGGCCCGGCGCAGCAGGTCCGCGCCACCCAGAGAATAGCCCGCCAGCTCCTGGGCGATCTGCATGACCTGCTCCTGGTAGAGGATGACGCCATAGGTGGGCTTGAGTATGGGTTCCAGCTTGGGATGGGGATATTCGGCCTGTTTTTTGCCGTGCTTGCAGGCGATGAAATCATCCACCATGCCCGTGCCCAGGGGGCCGGGGCGGTACAGGGCCACCAGGGCGGTGATCTCGTCGAAGTTATCCGGCTGCAGTTTGCGGATCAGCTCTTTCATGCCATGGGATTCGAGCTGGAACACCGCTGTGGTGGCCGCGGACTTGAGCAGGGCAAAGGACTCGGGATCGTCCATGGGTATGGCATCGATATCCACAGGCTCCAGCCCCTGCTCCCGGCGCTGGCGGTTCACGCTCTTCAGGGCCCAGTCGATGATGGTCAGGGTGCGCAGGCCCAGGAAGTCGAACTTCACCAAGCCCACGGCTTCCACGTCGTTCTTGTCGAACTGGGTCACCAGGTTGCCGCCATCAGCATCGCAGTACAGGGCGGTGAAGTCCGTGAGTTTCCCCGGTGCGATGACCACCCCTCCAGCATGTTTGCCCGCGTTGCGGGTCAGGCCCTCCAGTTGCAGGGCCATGTCGATGAGCTGGGTGACCTCCTCGTCGTTCTCATAGGCCTGTTTCAGGTCTTCGCTCTCTTCCAGGGCTTTGCTCAGGGTTATGCCCAGATCGAAAGGCACCATCTTGGCTACCCGGTCGGTAAAACCGTAGGGATGGCCCAGCACCCGGCCCACATCACGCACCACAGCCTTGGCCGCCATGGAGCCGTAGGTGATGATCTGGGATACAGCATCCCGGCCATATTTCTGCGCCACATACTCGATGACATGGTCGCGCTTGTCCATGCAGAAATCGATATCGAAATCCGGCATGGATACCCGCTCGGGATTGAGGAAACGCTCGAACAGCAGCTCCAGGGCCAGAGGATCGAGATCCGTGATCTTCAGGGCATAGGCCACCAGGGAACCCGCGCCAGAACCGCGCCCAGGCCCCACAGGAATGTCATTGTCCTTGGCCCACTGGATGAAGTCTGCGACGATGAGGAAGTAGCCGGGGAATCCCATCTCGATAATGACATCCAGCTCGGTCTTCAGGCGCTCGTCGTAGGGTTTGCGTTTTTCCTGAAAATCCTCCGCCTCCCGGTCAAGAATCTTGTCCAGGCGTGCTTCCAGGCCCTTCTGCGCCAGCTGGCGGAAAAACTCGTCCATGGTCAGGCCATCCGGCACGGGGAAATCCGGCAGGAAATTCTCACCAAAGCTCATGCGCACATTGCAGCGCCGGGCGATTTCCACGCTGTTCTCCAGGGCTTCAGGAATATCGCTGAACAGTTCCGCCATTTCCTCGGCGCTGCGCAGGTACTGCTGGGGTGAGTAGTCCCGGGGCCGGCGGGGATCATCCAGGGTGCGCCCCTGGTTGATGCACACCCGCACCTCATGGGCCTGAAAGTCTTCTTCTTTCAGGAAACAGACCTCGTTGGTGGCCACCACCGGCACTTGGCGGCGCGCCGCCAGTTCCACGCTCAGGTGCAGGCAATCTTCCTCGTCAGGACGGCCCGTGCGCACCAGCTGCAAATAATAGGCATCGCCAAACAGTTCCAGCCAGTGATCCAGCAGGGCTTCCGCCTGTTTCTCATGACCCGCCAGCAGCGCCCGGCCCACATCCCCGTCCCGGGCGCCGGACAGAGCGATGAGTCCCTGGCAGCTCTGGGGGGTCAGCCAGTCCCGGTCCAGCATGGGCTTGCCCAGGTGCTGACCCTGCTGGTAGCCCCGTGACACCAGTTCCCGCAGATTGCGGTAGCCTGTCTCATCCCGGGCCAGCAACACCAGGCGGTCCGGCTGGTTCAGGTTTTCCGGATTGCGCAGATGCAGATCCACGCCGAAGATGGGCTTGACGCCCGCGCCGGTGGTCGCACGGTAGAACTTCACCAGGGAAAACAAATTGAACTGATCAGTCACCGCCACGGCCGGCATGCCCTGCTCCGCCAGGCTGTCCACCAGGGGTTTGATACGCACCACGCTGTCCACCATGGAGTACTCGGTGTGCAGGTGCAGGTGTACGAAGCGGGGTTCCATGAGGGGGATTATTTCAGTTTTCCGGGGCGGGGAACAATAGCATGTTCACGCCTCCAGCAAGCGCCGCACGGGACCAAAGCTGCAGCGGTGGATTTCTGTGACACCCAGCGCCGCCAGGGCCTCCAGGTGCGCCTTGGTGGGATAACCCTTGTGACGGGCCAGGCCATAACCGGGATAACGCTGGTCCAAGACAAACATTTCCCGGTCCCGGGAGACCTTGGCCATGATGGATGCGGCGCTGATGCAGGCCACGCTACCGTCACCGCCAACAATGGCCTCGGCACTGCAGGAAAGCACCGGCAGCTTGTTACCGTCCACCAGCGCATGATCCGGGGACACGGGCAAAGCCTCTACGGCCCGTTGCATGGCCAGCAGGGATGCCTGCAGGATGTTGATCCTGTCGATCTCTTCCACTTCCGCCCGGCCCAGGGACCAGGCCAGGGCCTTGTTGCGAATTTCCTCGAACAGGGCTTCGCGGCGCTTCTCCGTCAGCTTCTTGGAATCGTCCAGGCCGGATATGGGCTGTGCTGGATCGAGTATCACTGCGGCAGCCACCACCGGCCCGGCCAGGGGTCCCCGGCCGACTTCATCCACGCCACATATCCGCTCAGTCATGTTTTCTCCATTTGTTTCAACACCGCCCGGGCGGCAAGATCATTGGTCTCCATGACCAGGGATTCATGCACCTGCCGGTACCGGGCGGCAATCACGTCCCGGCGTTCGGCATCTCCGAACAGATCCAACAGGGCGCCCGCGAGGTTTTCCGCGGTGCATTCCCCCTGGAGATATTCCCGGGCCAGAGGTTCTCCAGTCAGAAGATTGGCCATGGAGACATGCTCGATCTGCAGCAGTTTCAATCCGCGGATAATGCCATGAGTGAGGGCATTGAGGCGATAGCCCACCACCATGGGACGCTCGCACAGCAGCGCCTCGAAGGTAGCCGTACCAGAAGCCACCAGCACCACATCGGCAGCCTCCAGGGCCTGGCGGGTGCGATTGCGCACCAGGGTGATATCGAGTTCCGATGCTGTTTCCCGGCAGGCGCGCTGAAAATCTTCATGGGTGCGCGCCGTGGCCAGCGGTGTAACCACCTGCAGTTGCGGGAGCTTTTCCAGGCACAGACGCGCAGCGCCAAGAAACGGTGGCGCCAGGCGTTTCACCTCCCCCACCCGGCTGCCGGGCAGCAAGGCCAGAACCGGCGCTTCCTTCTTAAGACCCAGGGCATCCCTGGCGGCAACCCGATCCGGCTGCAGTGGATAATCAGCCGCCATGGGATGTCCCACGTAAGCACTGGGAACCTGGTGCTGATGGAGAAAAGCCTCTTCAAAGGGAAAGATGCTGAGCACCAGGTCTGCGGCGCGGCGGATCTTCTTCACCCGCCCGGGGCGCCAGGCCCAGACCGTGGGACAGACATAATGCACCGTAGGCACTCCCCCTTCCCGCATCCGGGTCTCCAGCTTGAGATTGAAATCCGGAGCATCCACGCCAATGAACAGGTCCGGTGGCTGATCCTTCCAGCGCCGGATCAGATCATGGCGCAGTTTCAGCAACCGGGGCAGGCGCCCCAGCACTTCCACCAGCCCCATGACCGAAAGCTGTTCCATGGGGGCCAGGCTCTCCAGCCCGGCGGCAAGCATGGCTTCCCCGCCGATGCCTTCAAACCGGACCTCAGGATGCAGTTCAGCGATACGGCGCATGAGCCCGGCGGCAAGCTGATCGCCCGAGGGCTCAGCCGCTACCAGCGCGATACGCATCAGCGGATGATGCTGCGCGAGGGATTGGCGATGAATTCTGCCAGGGGACGCACGGCTTCGGCATCCTCGCACATCTGTTGAATCTGTTCCCTGGCCTCTTCCAGGCGCAGGTTGGAGCGGTATAGCAAGCGGTAAGCCTTTTTCAGGGCGGACAGATCCCCGGCATCGAAACCACGGCGCTTGAGCCCTTCACTGTTGATGCCACGCGGCACGGCGGGGGCACCACCCACCATGACGTAAGGCGGCACGTCTTTACCGATGGCGCTCCCCATGGCGGCAAAACTGTGGGCGCCCACCCGGGTGAACTGATGCACCATGGAAAAACCGCCGAGAATAGCCCAGTCGTTGATCCGCACATGCCCTCCCAGGGAAGCGGCATTGGCCAAAATGGTGTTGTCTCCAAGGATGCAGTCGTGGGCCACATGGGTGTAGGCCATGAGCAGGTTGCCATTGCCAATGCGGGTCACGCCCTGATCCTGGGCCGTTCCGCGGTTGATGGTGGCGAACTCGCGGATGACGTTGTCATCACCGATCTCCAGCCAGGTTTCCTCGCCGGCGTATTTCTTGTCCTGGGGATCATCGCCCACGGAGGCGAACTGGTACACCTTGTTGTTGCGCCCCAGGCGGGTATTGCGGCGGATGACCGCGTGAGAGCCGATCTCGCAGCCGTCACCGATCTCCACGCCGGGGCCAATGACGGCAAAGGGACCCACCTGCACGCCTTCCCCGATACGGGCGCTGTCGTCGATGATGGCGGAGGGATGGATCAAATTTCTCTCGCAGTACACATGATTTCAGCGCTGGCCGCCAGTTTGCCATCCACCAGGGCCCGGGCGCTGAACACCCAGATGCCCCGTTTGCGTTTCTCCAGGGTGGCCTGCAGAGCAAGCTGGTCGCCAGGAACGACCTGTCGCTT
Source organism: Sedimenticola sp. (assembly GCA_026994195.1). Lineage (GTDB taxonomy): Bacteria > Pseudomonadota > Gammaproteobacteria > Chromatiales > Chromatiaceae > Thiolapillus. The sequence goes on from JALWRH010000050.1 coordinate 44,767, forward strand.
GAAGCGCGCATTGTCCACCCCGGCCAGCAGATAGGTGATGTCCTTGTCGGAAGGCTCCGTCTCCATGGCCAGCAGGCAGGTGGCCTGGGCCATGGCTTCCACCAGAAGCACTCCAGGCATCACCGGCTTGCCGGGGAAATGTCCCTGAAAGAAAGGTTCGTTCATACTCACGTTCTTGATCGCCAGTAGGCTTTCTCCGGGGGTGCACTCCAGCACCCTGTCCACCAGGAGAAAGGGGTAGCGGTGTGGCAGCCGCTCCATGATCTGACCGATATCCATATTTTCCAAGGGAACCTCCCAAATACCGGCTGTCAGGGACAGGCCGGACTGATGTTGGTATATCCTGCGCCTGCGCGTCAGGATTTGTCTTGCGGCGCATCCGCCAGCAGCTTCTCCAGTTTTCTGAGCCGCCTGGCCATGTCGTCGAGTTGCTTTATTCGTGCGATATTCTTCTGCCAGGTCTTGTGGGGCATGGCCAGAACACCGCCTGTGTACACGCCGGGCTCCTTCAGAGAACGGCTCACCACGCTTGCGCCGGAGACATGCACGCCGTCCGCCAGTTCGATATGCCCCACCACGCCCACGCCACCGGCCAGGGTGCAGCCAGCGCCAATGCGCGTGGAGCCGGAAATGCCCGTGCAAGCGGCAATGGCCGTATTTTCGCCAATCTCCACGTTATGGGCCACCTGAATCTGGTTGTCCAGCTTCACGCCATCGGCAATAACCGTATCGTGGATCGCGCCCCGGTCGATGGTGGTATTGGCCCCGATCTCCACGTTGTTGCCGATAGTCACACTGCCCAGCTGGGCGACCTTCTCCCAACGCCCCTGGTCATTCGCCAAACCGAAGCCGTCGCTGCCGATGACGGCGCCAGGATGAATCAGGCAGTCTTCACCTATGCTGACGCCATCCAGAACGGTGACCGAAGCCACCAGCCGCGTGCCCCGCCCCAGAATCACGTTCCGGCCAATGACGCAATGGGGACCGACCTGCACATCCGGCCCCAGCATGGCGCCCTCGCCCACCACGCTTCCTGCCGCAACAGCGGCACTTTCGTGAACGTCAGCCAGCGCATGGACCACAGCAGTGGGATGAATCCCCGGCTCCAGGCGATCCTGCCTGGCGAAGCAGGCGGTGACCCTGGCCCAGGCCAGGTAGGGGTTGTCCGTCAGCAGGGCACTGCAGGGGCAGTCATGCGCATCTTCGGGGCGCAGAATGACCGCAGAGGCGGCTGTGTCTGCCAGGTATCTGCGGTACTTGCTGTTGTTGAAAAAACTGATCTGGCCGGGACCGGCGCCGTTCAGGGATTCCACCCCGCTGATGACGCAGTCGCCATCCCCGCGCAACTGCGCGCCGGTGCACTGCGCCAGTTCAGCGAGAGTATAAGTCCTGGCCATAAACGATGGGAATCAGCGCCGTTTCAGCTCTTTGAGGACCTGGGGTGTGATGTTGACCTTGTCGTTGGCCCAAACAACACCGCTTTCCAGCACCAGATCATAGCCACCTTTCTTGGCTACCTTGACGATCACTTCGGCAATGATCTTACGCAGTTTGCCCAGTTCCTCATTCTGGCGCAGTGCCAGGTCTTCCTGGAATTCACTCTGGGCGTTCTTCAGCTTGCGGGTGCGCGCAATGATGTCTCTTTCCAGGCGCTTGCGTTCCGCTTCACTCATGATGCTGCCATCACGGGCCAATTTTTCCTTGAGCTTCTTCAGTTTCTTCTGCTCTGCCACCAACTGGTCATCCCGCTTGGCGAATTCCTTACGGATCTTCTCCTTGACGGCCTTGACCTGGGGGGATTCCTGCAGCACCTTGCCAACTTCCACATAGGCGATCTTGGTGGCGGACAATGCGGCCCCGCTCAGAGAAACAAGAAACACTGCAAGCAGCGCCAACATCGACGTTTTCTTCATCATTTTCTACACTCCTGTTAAAAAGCCGAGCCAAAGCTGAACTGGAAGTTTTCCACGTCATCGATGCTTTGGTCATTCATAGGCACACCGTAGCTGAGAGTCATGGCGCCCATGGGAGACAACCATGTGGCTCCAACGCCAACAGAATACCGTATGTCGTTAAATTCTACCCTGTCCTGGAAGACGTTGCCCGCATCGACGAATACAGACAAACGGAGTGTCTGTGCCAGGTCCTCGGAAAAAGGCGGAGGCATGAACAGCTCCATACCGCCCACGAGCTTTATATTCCCGCCCAGGGGATCGCCCGTAGAATCCCGGGGACCCAGGGTATTGTTCTTGAAGCCACGCACGCTTCTCTCACCACCGGCGAAGTAGTTCTCGAAGAAAGGCAGCTTGCTGGTGCTGCCATAGCTGTCTCCATAACTCAGATCCACCCGGCCGGACAGAATGAATTTCCGGTAAACCGGCACATAGTGGCGATATTTGTATGAGAGCTTGTAGAACTGCAGGTCACTGCCCGGCAGGGTGAGGATACCGGAGAAACTCTGCTTGGTTCCCACTGAAGGGAAGATGGCGCTGTCCCTGGAATCGTGACTCCAGCTGCCATTCAGTTTGAAGTCCAGGTAGCTGTCCCCTTCCTGTTTTACGAAATCGATGATTTCAAGGGGTGGAATGGAGCCCAGGGTGAGATCGGTATTTTCAATGGCAAAACCGCCTCTCAAGCGGTTGAAATCACTCAGGGGAACGCCGTAATTCACCGACGCCACGGATTTGTCCGTACGGAAGTCGGATACATTCAGCTGGTTGAAATTTGTTTTCTGGTAACTGAGATTGAAGCCCCGGCTGATACCGTTGATGGTCGCATAGGGATTGAAATAGGACAGCTGATAGCGTGTGTTGTAGCTGCTGGTGTTCGCCGCCAGGGTGACCTTTTTGCCAGTGCCCAGGAAATTGTCCTCGGTGATACTGGCCTGGAAACTGATGCCCTGATCCCCGGAATAGCCCAATCCACCGGCCAGGGAGCCGGAAGGCTTCTCCTTCACGGTTACAACCACATCACTCAGATCCGTGGAGCCGGGCACTGTGGGGGTTTCGATAGTCACATCCTCGAAGAATCCCAGGCGGCGCAGACGCTCCCGGGACAGGTTCAGACGGGTGTTGGACATCCAGGTGTTCTCCATCTGGCGCATTTCCCGGCGGATGACCCGGTCCCGGGTCCGGGTGTTGCCCTTGATGTCGATGCGGCGCACATAGACGCGTTTGCCCGGATCCATGAAGAAAGTGATGGCAACCGTATTGTTTTTCTTGTCGATCTCGGGAATATGGTTGATGTTGGCAAAAGCGTAACCCATTTCCGACAGTTTCTCGGTGATTCTGTCTGTGCTGTCCACGACCTTGCGCCGGGAAAAAGGCTCCCCGCGCCGCAGGTGTATCAGGGGAAAGTACTCTTCGGGGTCAACGATGAGTTTTCCGGTGATGTGAATATCACTGATGGTGAATACCTCGCCTTCCCTGACATTGATAGTGACGTACACGCCTTTCCGGTCGGGAGTGACGGTCACCTGGGTCGAATCAACAGCAAAATTCAGGTAACCGCGATCCAGGTAGAAAGACTTGATCAGTTCCAGGTCTCCCGCCAGTTTCTGCCGTGAATATTGATCATCCTTGGTCAGCCAGGAAAACCAGCCGCCAACGCTGGACTGGAAGCCTTTCATCAGCTCTTCGTCGCTGAAAGTTTTGTTACCAACGATATTGATCCCCCGGATACGGGCCGTATCCCCTTCACGGATCTTGATCTTCACCGCCACGCGATTGCGTTCCAGGGGGGTCACTTCGGTTTCCAGCTGTACGCCGTACTTGCCGCTGTTGAAGAACTGGCGCCGCAGTTCCTGTTCGATCTTGTCCAGCACGGAACGGTTGAAAGTGCGCCCTTCCGCCAGGCCGATGTCCCGCAGTCCGGTTTTCAGGTCATCCGTCTTGATGGACTTGTTGCCGGTAATTTCGATCTGGGCAATGGCCGGGCGTTCCTGCACCACGATATTGAGGACATCACCTTCCCGTTCCAGGCGCACGTCCTTGAAAAAACCGGTTTTGTAGAGCGCCCGGATCACCTTGGGCATATTGTGGCTGTCCAGCACCTCGCCAGGCTTGAGAGGCAGGTAATTGAATACTGTGCCAGCGGAGATACGCTGCAAACCTTCCAGGCGGATGTCCTTGACCACGAAAGGTTCAGCCAGCGCCGATGCCACCAGCATCAGGCTGACAAACAATGCAGAGATATAACGGCTGGTGCGCATGCTTACAGGGCCATTGTTTTTGTGATGCGGTATTATATCGGCTGGCCGGGAAATTGCACCCGAATCTGGCGATTTCCACACATTATTAACCCGCAAGACGGGCGATATCCTGGTAGAACACCAGCACCATCAGGCTCAGTAGCAACGCCAGACCGATTTGCTGCCCACGCAGCATGAAATCTTCAGATGGCGGCTTGCCCCGGACAGCCTCGATCAGGAAATACAGCAGGTGTCCACCATCCAGAACCGGAATCGGCAACAGGTTGAATACCCCCAGACTCACGCTGATGATCGCCAGCAATCTGACAAAGGAAACCAGCCCCGCGCTGACCGCGCTGCCCGCCGCATCCGCCATGGTAATGGGGCCGCCCAAATTTTTCAGGGAAGCCTGACCACTGACGATACGCCACATCACCTTGAAGGTCAGGATGGAAAAATCCCAGGTCCGGGTCACCGCCACCGGCACGGCTTCAAGAGGCCCCAGAGAATACTCCACGCGATAAGGCTTCCATAATTCCGGCATGGGCTGATTGGCCGCGCCGATACGGCCGATGGCTTTTCCGTCCGCCCCATCGATGGCCGCTGGCACAAGCTCCAGATCCATGACCTGCCCGTCACGTTCAATCTTCACCAACAGGGGCTGCAAAGGCTTCTTCCTGATGATCTTTACCCATTGGGTCCAGCTCTTCACGGGATCTCCATCCACTTCGAGAATCCTGTCCCCGGGTCTCAGGCCGGCTTTTTCTGCAGGCTCACCGGGAAGCACCTTGCCGATGACCGCGGGCAGCACGGGAAACTCCGGGGTGATACCCAGGGCCTTGAGGGGATTCTTGACTTCCGCCATATCACCAATGGCATCGAAAGCAAGCTTTCTGTACTGGATACGCTGATCCCGGTCGCGGGTATCCATGACGATGGCGTCTCCGCTGGCGGCTGCCGACGCAAAATGATAGAGCATCTGGCTCCAGGTCGGAGTTTCCCGGCCATTGATGCGCTGAATTTCTTCTCCCGGAGTAAAGCCCGCCTGGGCCGCAGGCGTACCCGGCTGCACCTCTCCGACTATGGGTTTCAATCCCGTCTCACCCAGGACCAGCACCAGCCAGAACAGCAATACGGCAAACAACAGATTGAACAGGGGCCCTGCCAGCACCACCGCCACGCGCACCCACAGAGGCTGGCGATTGAAGGCACGGTGGGCATCTTCTTCTGGCACCTCCCCTTCCCGCTCATCCAGCATCTTCACGTAGCCACCCAGGGGAATGGCGGCCAGGACATACTCGGCATCGTCATTCCTGCGGTGCCAGGTCAGAAGGGGCTTGCCAAATCCGATGGAAAAACGCAGCACCTTCACCCCCAGCCTGCGGGCCACCCAGAAATGCCCAAACTCATGGACAGTTACCAGGATGCCAATGGCAAGGACGAAGCCGAAGATACTGTTGGCAAGGGATTCCAGCATGGTTTATGTGACTCTTGCAGCCAACAATCGTTCCGCTGTCTTGCGGGCCAGGGCATCCGCCTGCAGCAATATCTCCAGGCTGTCCGCCCCTTGCCCCCGCAGACTGTCCATGGTCTGCTCGATGACACGGGGGATGTCGCCAAAGCCCAGGCGCCCATCGAGAAATGCCGCTACAGCCACTTCGTTGGCGGCATTAAGAATAGCAGGCATGCTGCCCCCTTCCTCGATGGCGCGGAAAGCCAGACCCAGACAGGGAAAACGCTTCAGATCCGGCTTTTCAAAATCCAGCCGGGCCACATCGAACAGATCCAGGCTGGCCACTCCGGAGTCGATGCGCTCCGGCCAGGCCAGGGCATGGGCGATGGGAGTGCGCATATCAGGATTGCCCAATTGCGCCAGCACCGAACCGTCCACGTATTCCACCATGGAATGAATCACGCTCTGGGGATGGATGACCACCTGTATCCGCTCGGGGGCGGCGCCAAACAGCCAGTGCGCCTCGATGACTTCCAGGCCCTTGTTCATCATGGTGGCCGAATCCACGGAAATCTTGCGCCCCATGTCCCAGTTGGGATGAGCACAAGCCTGCTCCGGCGTTACCGAGGCCAGTTCCTCCACCGGCGTGGTGCGGAACGGACCGCCTGAAGCCGTGAGCAGTATGCGCCGCACGCCTTTGCCATCCAGCCCCTGTTCATAACCCTCGGGCATGCACTGGAATACGGCGTTGTGTTCGCTATCAATGGGCAGGACGGTCACTCCATGACGGCGCACCGCGTCCATGAACAGGCCGCCCGCCACCACCAGGGCCTCCTTGTTCGCCAGCAGGATGCGCTTGCCGGCCTCTACCGCCGCCAGCACCGGCACCAACCCGGCAGCGCCCACAATGGCTGCCATCACCTGTCCAGCCGCTTCATGGGTGGCCACAGCCTTCAGACCTTCGACACCGGAAACCACGGTGATTTCCGGCGCTTCTGCGGCCAGCAGGTCAGCCAGCGCTTCAGCGCTGGCATGATCCGCCATGGCCACCAGGGAAGGACGATGAGCCAAGCACTGCCTGCGCATACCTTCCACATCAGAATTGGCGCTCATGGCAACCACCCGGTATCGATCCGGATGACGCGCCAGCACATCCAGCGTGCTCTTGCCGATAGAACCCGTGGAACCCAGTATGCTGACGCCGATCACAGGGCCACTCCAGCGGACATCAGGCCAGCCACGAACCAGGGGCCTGCGGCAATCTGGCTATCGATACGGTCCAGGATGCCGCCATGGCCCGGCAGTATGTTGCCACTGTCCTTCATGCCCCGTTCACGCTTGAGTACGCTTTCCCACAGGTCCCCCCCCACGGAAACCAGCACGGTGCTGATACAAAGCAGCACCAGCTTCCACCAGGGAATGGGCAGCCATTGCAACCCTGCCAGCACCAGGGCGCCCAGCAGGCCTCCGGCCAATGCGCCCAGCACACCTTCGATGGTCTTGCCCGGGCTGATATGCGGTGCCAGTTTATGCCGGCCAAACTTCCTGCCGGTGAAATACGCCCCGGAATCCGCCACCCAGATCAGCAGCAGGAAGAACATCATGAGTTGCGGTCCAGGTCCGGCCATATCATGCAGGCGCACCAGAGCCACCCAGACACCGGACAAGGCGACCAGCCCGGTCAGCAGAAACAGTGGACGGAGGCTGTTTTTCTGCCGGGGAACAATGATTCCTGAGAGCAGCAACAGCAGATTGATCAGCCAACCGGCAGCCAGCAGCTGAACCAGGCTCATGATCCACGTGCTGTGTCTCACCTCATAGACCAACACCAGGATGCCCATGGTGGCAACCACCAGCGCCAGCCGCTGCCAAGTCTTGCCAAAGCCACAGAGATTGGCCAATTCCCACACAGCGCCCAGCACGACGAAGCCCAGAGCCAGGGCGAACCAGGCATTGGGCAGGCCAAGGACTCCCCAAAATACCAGAGGCACCAGCAGCAGCGCCGTGATCAGGCGGGTCTTCAACATTTCTCTTCCACCTGTTCAGCAATTTTCCCAAAGCGGCGCTGGCGTCCCGCATAGTCGGTGAAGGCCTGGAGCAGCTCTTGCTCGCCAAAATCCGGCCACAGGGTGTCGCAGAACCACAGTTCCGTATAGGCGCATTGCCAAAGCAGGAAATTGCTGATGCGCATTTCACCACCGGTGCGGATGAAAAGGTCGGGATCAGGAACATCTGCAAAAGACAGGCAGGCCGCCAGGGCGTCTTCCGTTACCTGTTCCGGCTGAAGCTCCCCCCTGGCCACCCGGGGGGCGATCCGGCGCGCGGCCTGGGTGATGTCCCAGCGCCCGCCGTAGTTGGCGGCTATCTGCAACAACAGGCCGTCATTTTCCGCCGTCAGGCGTTCACTTTCCTGAATGAGTTTTTGCAGTTTGTCGGAAAAGGCGCTGATATCACCAATGACGCGCAAACGCACATTGCGCTTTTTCAGGCGCCGCACTTCGCGGCTCAGGGCGGAGAAGAACAGCTCCATGAGCATCTTCACTTCTGTTTTGGGACGCCGCCAGTTTTCACTGGAAAAGGCGAACAGGGTCAGGGTGCGCACCCCCTGCTGACCACAGATCTCCATGACCTGGCGAACGGTTTCCACCCCCGCCCGATGCCCGGCATGACGGGGCTTGCCCCGATTCTGCGCCCAGCGCCCGTTGCCATCCATGATAATCGCCACATGTTCGGGAACTTTATCCCTGGATGGTACTTTGGATGGCATGTTCCGAAGAGCCTTTTCTCAAGCCGGGAGGAAACCGATGGCATCCGCCACCTGAATCCGCGGGTTCACAGGGAATGCTGCGGGCAGGATACTGTTTTGGCCAACGGGGCAGAAAACCGCGGCCGCACCATCAGGTCTGGTGGCAAGTCTTGCACGAACGGACAAAGTACATGCCTGTGCGAGGCACCCTGACAACCTTGGGGAGACAGGTGCCCGGTTGGAAAATCCGGCACGGCTATCCGATATATCATGTGTGAGAGGCAGCTGCATGAAAGGAGGGGCTAGACCGCCATCAAGTCTTTTTCCTTGGCCTCCAGCAGTTCATCAATCTCCTTCACATGCTGGTCAGTGAGCTTTTGGATGATCTCATGTCCCCGGCGCTCATCATCTTCGGTAATGAGCTTTTCCTTTACCATGTCTTTGAGATCTCCATTGGCATCACGGCGGATATTGCGCACGGCAACCTTGGCCTGCTCACCTTCCTGGCGCACCACCCGGGTCAGATCCCGGCGGCGTTCTTCCGTGAGGGGCGGCATGGGCACGCGGATGACTGTTCCCGCCGTGTTGGGATTCAAACCCAGATCCGACTCCATGATGGCTTTTTCCACGGCCTTGACCATGGACTGTTCGAAAGGCTGGATGGCCAGGGTGCGGGCATCTTCCACATTGATATTCGCCACCTGTTTCAAAGGCGTGTCCGCACCGTAGTAGGACACACTGAGATGATCCAGCAAACTTGGGTGAGCGCGACCGGTGCGGACTTTCGCCAGGGAATCCTGCAGCGCCTTGACGGTCTTGTCCATACGCTCGGCAGCGTCCTTTTTAATATCGTCTATCATGCTTGTTCTCCGGTGCTAACCAGTGTTCCAATGTCCTCTCCCGCAAGCAGGCGGGCCAGTGCGCCTTCCTGGTTGATGTTCATCACCCGCAGGGGCATGTCGTGATCCCGGCACAGGATCAGGGCAGTGGCATCCATGACACCCAGTTTGTCCGCCAGAGCCTTGTCATAGCTCAGGCGGGAATAGAATACAGCTGTGTTATCCCGCATGGGATCAGCAGAATAGACCCCATCCACCTTGGTGGCCTTGATGAGCAGATCCGCCTTGATCTCGATGGCGCGCAGGCTGGCCGCCGAGTCAGTAGTAAAGAAAGGACTGCCGGTGCCGGCGGAAAGAATCACCACCCTGCCCTTGTCCAGATGTTCCAGGGCGCGGTAACGGGCATAGGGCTCACAGACCTGGTTCATATCCAGGGAGGAAAATACCCGGGCATCCACGCCTTTCTTGCGCAGGGCATCCCCCATGGCCAGGGAATTGATCACCGTGGCCAGCATACCCATGTGATCACCGGTCACCCGGTCCATGCCGCCTCCCGCCAGGCCGGCGCCACGGAAAATATTGCCACCGCCAATCACCAGGGCCAGTTCATGTCCCCGGGAAGCCAGATCCGCGATCTCCCCGGCAGTGCGTTCCAGGACATCCGGATCGATACCAAAATCTCCGCCGCCCATGAGGGCCTCGCCACTGAGTTTCAGCAGCACCCTGCGGTACACTAGCTCTCCATCTGGCATACTTTATCGAACTCCCGTTGGGTTGTGAGGGATCAACTGGACACGAATAGTATCAACAGCGATTCGCCTTGTGTAGCAAAATCCTCCGGTTTCCCAGGCGACAGGCATAAAAATGGCGCGGACAGTCGGCTGCCCGCGCCATTCTTGCCTTTAACAAGCCAACTGGCTCCGGAGGTCTTACTGACCACGCATTTGCGCAGCCACTTCCTCGGCAAAGTTTTCCTGCTTCTTCTCGATGCCTTCACCCACTTCAAAGCGCACAAACTGGTTGACGCTGGCATCCTTGCTCTTGAGCAGTTTGCCGACAGTGGTGTCCGGGTCCTTGACGAAAGGCTGACCGGTGAGGGTCACTTCAGACAGATACTTGCGCAAACGGCCTTCCACCATCTTTTCGACGATGTTGTCCGGTTTGCCGCTCTCCTTGGCCTGGGCTTCGATGATCTCCTTCTCCTTGGCCAGCAGTTCCTCAGGAACGTCCTTCTCTTCCACGCACACGGGGTTGCTTGCAGCAATGTGCATGGCCAGATCCCGGCCCAGTTCCTCATCACCACCAGCCAGGTCCACCAGGACGCCAATGCGCACGCCATGTCGATAGCTGGCGATCTGGCCATCGGTATCCATGCGCACGAAACGGCGCACGCTCATGTTCTCGCCAATCTTGGAGACCAGCGCCTGACGGGCCTCTTCGACTGTTGTCTCCTCGCCTTCGTGCAAAGGCAGGGCGTTCAGGGCATCAACATCGGCGACATCGCTGTCCAGAACACGGCCTACGACCGCATTGGCGAAGGACAGGAAGTTATCATCCTTGGCCACGAAATCGGTTTCACAGTTGACTTCGGCCATAGCGACTTTCTTGCCGTCGTCACTGGCCTGGATCACGATCACGCCTTCGGCGGCGATACGGCCGGCCTTTTTGGCGGCTTTCGCCTGACCGGATTTGCGCATATTCTCGATGGCCTGTTCAATATCACCATCAGTTTCGACCAGTGCTTTCTTGCATTCCATCATGCCGGCGCCAGTGCGCTCGCGCAGTTCTTTTACCAAAGCTGCTGTAATTGCCATGGTGTTCCTCGCTTGTGTGTTTCATGCAAACGGTAGCCGTTTGCCAATAAATACAACGCCCCTGCCCCGCATGCGCCGGACAGGGGAATTCTCTGTTATCCGGAATCAGCCTTCGGCGGCTTCTTCTGCCGGAGCCTCTTCAGCAACGACGGCTTGGGCCGCCACGGCACGTCCTTCCAGGATCGCAGCGGATGCGCCCTGCACATACAGCTGGATGGCGCGGATGGCGTCATCGTTGCCGGGAATAACGTAATCAACCAGCTCTGGGTCGTTGTTGGTGTCCACGACACCGATGACAGGAATACCCAGTTTGCGCGCTTCAGCAACGGCAATATCCTCATGGCCGGTGTCCACCACGAACATGGCATCGGGAATACCGCGCATGTTCTTGATACCGCCCACGCTGCGCTCCAGCTTTTCCTGCTGACGCTTGAGACCCAGGGCTTCCTTCTTGTTGAATTTCTGTTCCATGGAACCGTCAGCGGCCATGGCCTCCAGTTCCTTGAGCTTGTTGATGGACAGCTTGATTGTCTTGTAGTTGGTCAGCATGCCGCCCAGCCAGCGATGGTTGACGTAGGGCATACCGCAACGCTCTGCCTCTTCCTTGATCACGCTGCTTGCCGCACGCTTGGTGCCCACGAACAGCACCCGACCGCCATTGGAGGCCAGTTTGCCGATAAAGTTCATGGCATCGTTGAACAGGGGAAGGGTCTTTTCCAGGTTGATGATATGGATCTTGTTACGCTGACCGAAGATGTAGGGAGCCATCTTCGGGTTCCAATAGCGGGTCTGGTGACCAAAGTGTACGCCTGCTTCCAGCATTTGGCGCATGGATACATTACTCATGTTTATACCTTCAATTGTAAGGGTTAAGCCTCCGCAACCTCTGGCACACCAATTACCTGGATTCAGAGTAGAATGCAGGCAACACCCATGATGCGCGTCATACCGGGATTGCGTGTGTATTTGCCGTTTGGCGGCGCGTTTTATACCATACCCGGCTCAATTCAACAATACCGGGCCATCCGCCCTACTCAGGTACCCCATGTCCATCATCATCAAAACGCCCGAAGAAATCGAAAAAATGCGCGTTGCGGGACGCCTGGCGGCGGAAGTGCTGGAAATGATCGAGCCTCATGTGCAGGCCGGTATCAGCACGGATGAGCTGGATCGCATCTGCCACGATTACATCGTGAACGAGCAGAAGGCCATTCCCGCCCCCCTCAATTACCACGGTTTTCCCAAGTCCATCTGCACTTCGGTGAATCACCAGGTCTGTCACGGCATTCCCGGTGACAAGGTGCTGAAAAACGGCGACATCGTCAACATCGATATCACCGTGATCAAGGACGGCTGGCATGGCGACACCAGCAAGATGTTCTGCATAGGCAAACCCAGCGTGTTGGCCAGGCGCCTGTGTGACATCACGCAACAGGCCATGTGGAAAGGCATCGAAGTGGTTCGCCCGGGCGCCCATTTTGGCGATATCGGCCATGCCATCCAGCGCTTTGTCGAAGCCAATCACTATTCCGTAGTGCGGGAATACTGCGGCCATGGCATCGGCATGGGTTTCCACGAAGAACCTCAGGTTCTGCACTTTGGCAAGAAAGGCAGCGGCGTGGAGATTCAGGCGGGCATGATCTTCACCATCGAGCCTATGGTCAATGCCGGCAGGAAAGACGTGAAGCAACTGGGTGATGGCTGGACCGTGGTCACCCGGGACCGCAAGCTGTCCGCCCAGTGGGAGCACACCATACTGGTCACGGACGAGGGCTATGAAGTACTCACCCTGCGCAAGGAAGAGCTGAACCACTGACATGCCTCTTTCCCTGATCCCCGACCTGGATGCGCAACTGGCCGCATCCGGCACGCCCCTGGAAGACTTTCGCCAGATCATCAAGGCAAGCAAGGCGCATTTGGCCGAACGCTTCGCCGCCGGTGACGATGTGGAAGAACTGGTGCATGCCCGTTCCCACTTCATCGACCAGGTACTGATCCGCGCCTGGCAACAGTTTCTGCAAGATAAAAATGCCGCACTGGTGGCCGTAGGCGGCTATGGACGCGGCGAGCTGCATCCAGCATCGGACGTGGACGTGCTGATCCTGGTGGACCAGACTCCCCAGGGCCAGGTGGCTGAACAGCTGGAGCAGCTGATCACTTTCCTCTGGGATATCGGTCTGGAGGTCGGCCACAGCGTGCGTACCCTGGAGCAGTGCGTGGAAGCCGCCAAAAGCGATGTGACCATCGTCACCAATCTCATGGAATCCCGCTTTCTCGCTGGCGAGGAAAATCTGTTCCGGGATATGCGCCAAGCCACCGGGCCTGACCGCATCTGGCCCAGCAACGAGTTCTTTTCCGCCAAATGCGAAGAGCAGAAAGCCCGGCACGCCCGCTTTGGCGATACCGCCTACAATCTTGAGCCCAACATCAAGTCCAATCCCGGGGGGCTTCGCGACATCCAGATGATTGGCTGGGTGGTAAAGCGCCACTTCCGCGCCGAACGCCTTTCCGAACTGCTGCATCAGGGGTTTCTCACGGACGCCGAGTACCACGCCCTCAAGGCCGGGCAGAAACATTTGTGGAAGATCCGCTTCGCCCTGCACCTGCTCACCGGGCGTCATGAAGACCGCCTGCTGTTCGAACACCAGCGCGCCATTGCCCGCCAGTTTGGCTACTGCGACGAAGACAGCAACCTGGCCGTGGAACAGTTCATGCAGGCTTATTACCGCACGGTGATGGAACTCAACCGTCTTAACGAGATGCTGCTGCAGCTGTTCCAGGAGGCCATCCTGTATCAGAACCAGCCCTGCGACACGCTTAAGATCAACAATCGCTTCCAGTCCTGCAACGGCTACCTGGAAGTGAGCAACAACGCCATCTTCGTCCGCTATCCCATTGCCATCCTGGAACTGTTTCTCATCCTCCAGGAACATCCGGAACTGGAGGGCGTGCGCGCCAGCACCATCCGCCTGATCCGCGCCCATCTGCATCTCATCGACGAACGCTACCGCAAGGACATCCGCGCCCGCAGCCTGTTTCTGGAGATTCTGCGCCAGCCCACGGGCATCACCAATGTCTTGCGGCGCATGCACCGCTATGGCGTGCTGGAAGCCTATATTCCCGCTTTTGCCAACATCACCGGGCGTATGCAATTCGATTTGTTCCATGTATACACCGTGGATGAACACACTCTGATGCTGCTGCGCAATCTGCGGCGTTTTTCCGTGGCGGAGTTCGAACACGAGTTCCCCTTGTGTTCCCGGGTTTTCCGCCAGCTCGCCAAGCCGGAGCTGTTGTACATCGCCGGACTGTTTCACGATATCGCCAAAGGGCGCGGCGGGGATCATGCGCAACAGGGGGCTGTGGATGCCCGGGAATTCTGTAAGCTGCATGATCTCTCGGATTATGACGCCAACCTGGTGGCTTGGCTGGTGAGTAAGCATCTGCTCATGTCCGTCACCGCCCAGCGCAAGGATATCGAGGATCCCCTGGTGGTTCAGGAGTTCGCCGCCGAAGTGGGCGACCGTTCACGCCTGGATTATCTCTACCTGCTCACGGTGGCTGATATTCGCGCCACTAACCCCAAGCGCTGGACATCCTGGAAAGCCTCCCTGCTGAACCGGCTCTACCACAGCACCCGCCAGGCCCTGTTGCGGGGACTGAAATCCCCCATGGGACAGGATGAACTCATTCAAGCCAAGCAGACCGAAGCGCGCCGCCTTCTTGCCAACCAGGGATTCGACCTGGAAAGCATCAATCAGCTGTGGAGCGCACTGTCGCTGGAATACTTCCTGCAGAACGATCCCGAGGAGATCGCCTGGCATGGCAGCATGGTTCTTTCTGCGAAAAACTTCGAAAAACCCTTGGTGGCGCTGCGCAAGTCCATTCCCCGGGGCTGCAATGAGATCTTCATCGTCCAAAAGGACCGCAGGAACCTGTTTGCCCAGTGCACAGCCCTGATCGACCAGCTGCATCTGAACATCCTCGAAGCGCGTATCAAGACCACGGATGACGGCATTGCCCTCAACAGTTTTTTTGTGCTGGAAGTGGACGGCAGCCATATTGCTGCCGGCCGGGCAGAAGAAATCCAACAGGCGCTGGAAACCGGACTCAGGAATTCACTGGACGGCATACCCCAGGCCCGTCCCCTGCCCCGGCGACTGCAGCAGTTCTCCAGCAAGAGTGAAATCAGCATCACCCAGGACGAGGCCAATCAACACACCCTGCTGCGCATCAAGAGCATGGACAGGCCGGGCCTGCTCTCCCTTATTGCCTGGGTACTGGCGGAACAGAACCTGCGCCTGCTCAGCGCCAAGGTCACCACTGTGGGTGCCCAGGCGGATGACGTGTTCACCATCACGGATGCCGGAGGCCGCGGACTGACGGATGATACCAGGCTGAAAGAGCTGAAAAGTGCGCTTCTGGAGCGGCTGGACGCCTGATCCGGGGTTCAAGACACAACCGGCGGTGCCCTGTTCATCCTCTTACGATGAGTGGGCAGGTCTGCCAACAGAAGAACGGGGCTTGGCGGCGACATTGTCGCGGATATACACCGGCAGAGCCGCTTCCGCAGATACCGTATTACCCTTCAGCAGTGCGGCCAGCCCCAGACTGGCCACATCCCGGGCATGAACGGGCTGCTCTGCCAGAACATGGGAACCGTCAATGCCGCTGGCGGCCGCCAGATCCCCGGCGTAGCTGGCCCAGCCACTGCCAGCGCCCCAGGCATGCTCTGCAGGTGCGGCTGGGACAGCCTTGGCTGGCCCCACCCGTTCCCCGCTCTCGCCAATACGCATCACACCATCATCCAGCTCACACCAGGCCCAGTAGATTTCTCCCATGCGGGCATCCAGAGCGCTGAGCACCCGAACCGCCCCTTGCTCCCGCAAGGCGGCCTGGGCCAGAGCCGCCAGGGTGGAAACCGGCACAACCGGCAGGTCAGCCCCCAGAGCCACGCCCTGGGCCACCCCGGTGGCGATGCGGATTCCGGTGAAAGAACCGGGACCTCGGCTGAAAGCCAGGCCATCCAGTGCCTGCACGCTGAGCTGTGCTTCGGCCAGCAGGGACTCCATCATGGGCAGGATCAGCTCGCTGTGACGGCGCGGCGCCAGTTCGAAGCGCCAACGCATCTCATCATCGACGCACAGGGCCACGGAGCAGCTGTCTTCGGTAGTATCCAGGGCAAGCAGTTTCATGAATATCAGGCGGTAAGCTTTCGGGAACGCTCCAGGGCTTCCTGTTCCGCATCGGACAGGCGGCGTTCCAGCTCGGTCTCCAGGGATTTGTAGACCTGTATCTCCGCCCGTTGATACACCGTTTCCGGTATCTGCCCGGCAAAGGTAATCAAGGCGTCACAAAAGGCCAGGTCAGCCTCCAGTTCGGAGATCTTGGCCTTGAAACGCGCGGGCAGTGGAATCTTTCTGGCTTCCATAAAATCTATTGGCGCAACCGCCGGGGCATCCGCATCAGTCGGGTTTCATCATACCGCAGTCCATCCCACGATGTTCATACCAGGGGAACCACCGGTGCTATTTTACCGACCAGCAGCATACAATACCGTGAAAATACAACCAGTAGCTCCCTCCCCCGCTTGCGGGGGTGGGCTGGGGTGGGAGCCAAGACTGGCGCCTTGAACCAGCCCGGCTTCAACGGGAAGCCTTCTTATCCAGTATGGCTTGCAAATGAACAGGAATGTTCCTGGCGCCGCTGAAATCCGCCGTACCTCTGGCATTGACGAAACGGGAGTTGTGCAGATCAGCTCCCCTGAAACTGGCGCCTTCCAGGGCAGCGCCATTCACCAGGGAATGGGTAATGGTGGCCCCATCGAAATTTGCGCCTTCCAGGGCTGCGCCTGTGAGTACGGCGTCATGAAAAAAACTGCCCTTCAGATTGCTTTCGATGAGCACCACACGCTGCATGAAACAGCCGATAAAGCTGCTATGGTTGAAGTCACCTTCTTCCATGATGATGTCTTTCATATAGGCATCCTGAAAATTGACACCCCTGGCCTGCACTTCGATGAGATTGGCGCCGAACATGTCAGCGCCCACAAACCGGCTGCCATCCAGGGTGCTGCCATCGAACACCGTGTGGAAGAGTTCAGCTTCAAGAAAATCCGCCCCCAGGATCGAGCAGTTGGTCAACTGGGTCCATTTGAAATCCGCCTGTTTCAGGCTGGCGCGCGAAAGATTGCAGTCCGGCAGCCGGGCATTGGAAAAATCCACGCCATTCAATAGGGAACCGCTGAGATCCAGCCCTCTGATATGTTTTCCGGCAAAGGAACAATGGCGGAGATCCGTGTTGGGCTGAGGGTGCTCGCAGTCTCCCCTGGGAACATTGATGACGGGAACAGGCGCCGCCATGGCTTCCACCGGCACCCACAGAGACAGGCACAAAAGAACAAGGAACCTCCAAACCACAAACACTCCTCCGGTCAGTTTCTTTTTTCTTCCAGGAATGGTTCCATTTTTCCACCCTTGGGTCAAGACAGTACAGAAATATCGGATATTCATATTAAATTGCGTTTTTTCTTGTTCCTCCAATATCTTGTGCTAGACTTTTGATAACACTTTCAGCGGGAATCTATCCCATTCAATACAATAATAGGACAATCTTCCTAAAATGTCAGAACTGCTACAGCGCCTGAAAGATTCCTCGCCGTTCTATGATGGAAACGCACCCTTTATCGAAAGCCTGTACGAAGCCTGGTTACAGGATCCTTCCAGTGTAGCGGAAAACTGGCGGCGGCATTTCGAAAGCCTGCCCCAGGTGGATGGCTGGTCTGGAGACGATATCTCCCATCAGTCCATCGTGCAGGACTTTCGCCGTATGGCCCGGGAAAAACCGGCGGCCCCGGGTAGCTGCGATGATACCCTGGCGGCCCAGGCTGCCGCCAAGCAGGCTTCGGTGCTGCGCCTGATCAACGCCTACCGGGTGCGGGGCCACCAGCTCGCTGATCTCGATCCCCTGCATCTTCACGAGCCTCCCCACCTGCCCGAACTCACCCTCACCTACCACAACCTTACAGAGGAGGATCTGGACAGGCCGTACAACACCGGCTCCCTGTTTGCCCCCGAGCGCCTGCCTCTGAGGGAAATTCTGGATCTGGTGAAAAAGGTCTATACGGGTACTGTGGGTTCTGAATACATGCACATCACCGATACGGTGGAAAAACGCTGGATCCAGCAGCGCCTGGAAACCTACCGCACCCGGCCCGAGCTGGCTGCCGGAGACAAACGCTGGATTCTGCGTATGCTCACCGCCGCTGAAGGCCTGGAAAAGTACCTGCACACCCGCTATGTGGGACAGAAGCGTTTCTCCCTGGAGGGCGGCGAGTCCCTGATTCCCTTGCTGGACGAACTGATTCAGCGCGCGGGAAGAGATGGTATCGAGGAAGCGGTTATCGGCATGGCTCACCGCGGACGCCTGAACGTCCTCACCAATATCATCGGTAAACCGCCCTCAGAGATATACGACGAATTTCAGGGCACGCGCAAGGAACACGGCGTGATGACCTCCGGGGACGTGAAATATCACAAGGGTTTCTCCAGCAGTATCGAGACCCCTGGTGGGCTGATCCATGTGGTGCTGGGCTTCAACCCTTCCCACCTGGAGATCATCGGCCCGGTCATCGAAGGCTCGGTGCGCGCCCGGCAGAAACGCTATGACGATGAGCAGGGCGAGAAAGTACTGCCCATCGTACTCCATGGCGATGCGGCCTTTGCCGGTCAGGGGGTGGTCATGGAAACCCTGAACCTGTCCCAGACCCGGGGCTTCAGCACCGGCGGCACGGTGCATATCGTCATCAACAACCAGATAGGTTTCACCACCTCGGACCCCTTCGACAGCCGCTCCACCACCTATTGCTCCGATGTTGCCAAGATGGTCCAGGCGCCCATCTTCCACGTCAATGGCGATGATCCGGAAGCGGTGATCTTCGTCACCCGTCTGGCCCTGGACTACCGCAACCATTTCCACAAAGACGTGGTCATCGACCTGGTCTGTTACCGCCGCCAGGGTCACAACGAAGCCGATGAACCCGCCGTCACCCAGCCCCTGATGTACCAGAAGATCCGCGTGCATCCCACTACCCGGACTCTGTATGCGGAACGCCTGCTGGCAGAGGGCGTAATCACGCCAGAGCAGGCAGAACACATGATCGGACACTACCGTTCGGAACTGGACAAGGGCGAGATCGTGAGCCGCCCGGTGCTGTGTGAAATCGACAACCCCTACCGCGTGGACTGGAGCCGGTACCAGCACAGCCCCTGGGATACTCCCGTCGATACCCGCATTACGCTGGAGGATATCCGGAACCTGTATGAACGGCTGCTGGCCCTGCCACAGAATTTCAAGCTGCACCCCCGGGTACAGCGCATCATGGAAGACCGGGGACGCATGATGCGCGGCGAACAGCTCAGTGACTGGGGATTTGGCGAAAATCTGGCCTACGCCAGCCTGGTGGACAAGGGACATGCTGTGCGTATGTCCGGCCAGGATTGCCGCCGGGGCACCTTCTTTCACCGCCACGCCATGGTGGCGGACCAGGAAACCGGCGAACAGTACGTTCCCCTGGCCCATCTCAATCCCGGAAAAGCGAGCTTCGACATCATCGATTCTCTGCTCTCGGAAGAAGCCGTACTCGCTTTCGAATACGGCTATGCCACGGCGGAACCCAACACCCTTACCATCTG
>JALWRH010000051.1 GCA_026994195.1 Sedimenticola sp.
CTCAAAGCTTCCAAGAAAAAGGTGGCAAAGAAGAAGGTGGTAAAGAAAACCGCAAAAAAGAAAGTGGCGAAGAAAAAACGCTAGGCAGGCTGGCCAAACAGATCAGGGGCTTTTGGCAGAAACTGGTTCACTGACATGGTCGGGTTTCAGGCGGTAGATGAACACGCCTCGTCCCCGCTCGGGTTCGATACGCGTTATGGGCTTCAGTCCCCGTTTTGTCAGTATTTGGTAGAGGCGGCTTTCCTCCCGCTTTTTCCCGCTGCGCACAAAGGCATAGTCGAAGTCCTTGAGCCAGGTCTGCCCGGGCCTGAAACGCCGGAAATACAATTTCTTGTTGCTGTTCCTGTTTGCATACCAGGAAACTCTTTCCCGGTGGTAGTCCGTAACAATGCGTGATTGGTCAGGGATGTTGGCCCTGGCCCAGTCTGCGGCCTGCAGAATATAGGCCTTGGGAGCAGAAGGGCCATACAGGCTGTCCCCCACGAGCAGCAGTATGCCGAGCAGGACCGCTGTCAGCCAGGCTCCCCCGCGGTTCTCTTCCCGGTACTTTCTATGCAGTTCCTCCAGGGCGAAGACCACTACGGGCAGCAGTATGAGCGCCAGGGCCAGGGTATAGCGGGATACCATGATGAAATGCCGGGCGCCGTGGGCGAAGAGGATGGCAGTGCTTAGCAAGGCGTACAGCCAGAGTACGCGGCGATAGTCCGGGGGGAGCGCAGGTGCGGGAAACAACCGCCTTAAGACAAGAATGCCGAAATACAGCCAGCTCATGCTGCTGATCAGATCCTTGATGATGCTCCAGGCCACGCCCAGGTAGAGGGTGGTTTCCGCCATGCCCTGGGAGAACTCGGGTACCACGCCTTTGCGCATCAGGGCCGCCTTGTGAGGAATAACCTCTGTGAACGCCAGCGTCATTTGCCGGATGTGGGTCAGACTGTCCGTCAACCGGTTGTGCATGCCGGAAAAAAGCACCAGCGCCAGTCCGGGGATGAGGACAGGAAGCAGGGTCTTTGCTGTTTTTTTCAGGCCATCCGGTCCGGAAGCCAGGAGACCGACAGGCATGATCAACAGAAAGGCCAGCGCTTCCACCCGGAACAGCAGGGCTGCGCACATGGCCAGGTTCCAGCCCAGAACCGGCTTCCAGGCAAACTGCCTGAACAACCGCAGGTAATAGATCATGGCCACCAGGCTGAAAGCCCAGTAACCGTGATCCCGGATGATTTCGCTGCGATTCTCGTTGAAATAGGGCAGGCTGAGTACGACCAGGGCGGCCCACAACAGGGTACGCTGGTTGCCTCCCAGTTCCTCCACCAGGCGCACGAAACCCAGTACCGTGAGGGTATCCAGCAGGCTATTGAGCATCCAGGCGGCATGCTCCGGATTCAGGCCGGTGAGCCAGGACGTCCAGGCAATAAGCCTGGGATAGAAAATCCAGTTGCCGATATGGCGAATGGCATCAGGGTCGCCCTGCGCGGCCAGCAGGTAATAGACCGCATCGTGATTGATCTGCTGTACGCCTATGATCTGCCACAGGGATAGTAGCAGGCTGACCAGGGCGGCCCCGGCATAGATAGACAGCTTTTGCCGGTCTTTCATGCTTCCGCGGAATAGTCGAAATAATCCAGCAGTTCGTGGGCTTCCCGGTAGATGTATTCCTTGTCCTCCTCGCTGAGCCTGGAAAGAGAACGTGCATTCATGTTGCGGATATTGGACGTGACGCCATGTACTGTCCACTTCCGGTCGGCAAGGAGTTGGCTGCCATCCAGTTCCAGAAAATCCATGATGCCCTGCATCTGCTCGGCAGGTTGCGCGGTGATGTCCTCATATTTCAGGATCAGCTTGTTTTTCACCTTGTCCAGTTGGTCGAGCATAATGCGGTTGGACTGCTGCCACTGCTTGGCGGCGATTTCCACAGACTGTCCCGCCTTGCGGTTGATGCCTTCGGAGACGGCGTAACCATTGCGCACCAGGGCGATGAAATAGGCATTGTCGAAATGACGGTTCAACCACTCGATCCGGGCCGCATTGGGTATGGATTTCTCGATAAAAACCGGCAGGCGGGGATCCGACATCATGCCACACCATTGGCGCTTGAGTTTTTCTGCATCCGGTTCGTTGCCCGGTCGGGGTACGAAACGCTCCGGAGCCAGCGCCCAGGTGCGGGTCAGGCCTACATCACTGGGTATGGTGAGCTGATCAGTGCAGTATTGTCCTTCCCGGGGCAGGCTGGCCACGGAGGGGTGACTGGCAATGACATCGTGCAGCAAGGTGGTGCCGGAATTGTAGCAGCCGACCACGAATATCCATTTTTTAGGGCTGCAGGCCTTTCCCTCCCGGGCCAGGCGGTTCAATTTGATTTGGCGGCGTTTCTTTCTCAGCCATTTGCGAAGGTTCATAGGGGAATGTCCGATCGGAAGATATTGCACTGGGTGTGGATGTCCTGATTGCCCCACAGGGTAAATCGGCCCAATTCGTAGTTGCCCGCCAGAGGCGGGTGATTCTTGTGCTTGAGCAGGGTCAGGCCGCATGCCAGCCCGCTGGCGCGTGCTGCACTCAGAGCTTGACCTGAAAAGTTGCCGTTGGGATAGGCAATACTGATAGGCTTGCGGCCGGTCCACTGGCTGATATCATTCTGTGCCAGTTGTATCTGCTCCAATACTTCGGTATCCGTATAACGGTCGAGGAGATAGTGATTCCGGGTATGGTTGCCAATGTACACCAGGGAGTGGCTGGCGAATTCCTGAAGTTCAGCGATAGTCATGGGGCGGTCCGTATCCGACCAGGGGTTCAGGCAATTGTCGCCGAATTTTTCTATGAGATATGTGACGATGTCCAAATGGTGCTTGTCCTTGAGCATTTTCTGCTCTCTGGAGATTTCCGTTTTTTGCGCACCACGCCGGATGCGCTCGCGGTATACCACGTCCCACCAGAAACACTCCTGTTGCTCCACATTGCCCGTAGTAATGTAAAAGGTTGCAGGAATATCGTATTCCTCCAGCAGTGGCAGCATGCGCAGATTGTTGGCATAGCCGTCGTCGAAAGTGATCCAGGCGTAAAGTCCATCGGGCGCCAATCCCCGATCACTCTGTTCAGGGCTGGTGAAGCGATAACCCGCCTCAAGGAATTCCTCAATGAAACGGCGCATATGCGCCAGGGTGATGCCCTGCTGGGCGTCCAGATGATGGGCGTCAATCTCACGGTCATCTTCAAACAGTCCATGGAACAGAAAGCCGAGGACGGCTGGCCGGTCCCGGCGCAGGACGGACAGCCCGCTGCGCAGCTGTTGCTTGAGTCGTTTGCTGAAGGACATGGAATGCTTTCTGGGCTTATAATTCCCGAATTACCTGTCACGCCGAAGAGCGATATGAAGTGAACCATTCTAGTGCCCAACCCGTTGTTCTGGCAACGGGCATGCAAAGCAGTGGATCCACCCTGTTGTCCTGGTGTTTTTTGCAGCGCCCGGACATGAATGGCACCCTGGATGGAGATACGGATCTGATACCACTTCTGCCCACAGGCGTGGATACCCCTTACCTGTGGTACAAAACCACCATCAGCAGTTTCACCCTTGCCGAGCAGGCGGCCCTGCTGGAAGACGAGGGGCGCGAGGTGAGACCCATGCTCATGGTGCGGGATGTTCGCGCCGTATGGATGTCCCTGATGAAGAAGCCCTACGGACGCAATGGGGTGACTGCCGAAGATCCGCCGTTGCGGCTACGCTTCCGGCGCTTTTTGCATTCC
The DNA here is from genome assembly GCA_026994195.1 of Sedimenticola sp. Lineage (GTDB taxonomy): Bacteria > Pseudomonadota > Gammaproteobacteria > Chromatiales > Chromatiaceae > Thiolapillus. The sequence continues at coordinate 3,742 of JALWRH010000051.1, forward strand.
TGGGAGACCGCGAGACGACAGGGTATTCCCGTGTTCCGTTACGAAGATCTGGCCAGGGATGCCGAAGCCAGCCTGAAAGCCCTGTGTGACGAACTTGGCCTGCCTTGGGATCCGGCCATGCTGGACTGGCCCAAGCCGGCGGCTGCTATCGCCGACGCGCGCCACGGCAATGCCCGGTTCATGAATGCCGACAAGGCCGGCCTGGCCGCTGTGTTTGATCCGCAACTGGCGCAGGGCGTCAGGGGCAGCATTCACCAGGAAGACCTCGCCTGGCTGGAAGATGTCTTTGCGCCATTCAATCGGGATCTGGGTTACGAATTGCATATCGATGGCCTGGAGTTGCTGCCCGGCCGCCTGCAGCCTTCCTGGGAAGCATCCCGACGCCTGAACTGGCGCTTGCGCCAGAAACCCCTGCGCTATCTTGCTGTGAAACTGGGGCTGAGCCACTACCGCCCCCGTCCCCAGTAATGACAGATACGCAGCAGCAGGACTGGGAATACTCCCGGGAGATCGCCCTGCCTTTCGAATTGCCCCTCGAAGACGGGCGATCCCTGCACTGCGAGGAGATTCTGCGCTTGTTGCCGGGGCGGCGCCTGGTCTGCCGGGCCCGGGACGGTCATGCCCAAGTGCTGGTGAAGTTGTTCCTGGGAGAGAACAGCGCCCGGGAAGCGCAAGCCGACGCAAAAGCCGTGCGCGCCATGATGGATGCCGGTATTGCCACCCCGATCCTGCGCGGGGAAACCTCCGTGCGGACCAAACCCCACAGCGTATTATTGTTTGATTTCATCTCCGGCGCGCGCTCCTTTCGCCAGGCCTGGACGGCGGCGCCGGCGCCGCAGCAGGAGGCGTTGCTGGACAAACTGCTATGCCTGGTTGCTGCGCAGCACCAGGCGGGTCTGCGCCAGCGGGATTTTCATTTGAACAACTTTCTGCTCGCTCCTGACGGGACCCTGAACGCTATCGATGGCGGTGATTTTGTAGTCACCTCCACTCCCATAGGCAGGCGCGCAGCCATCGCCAATCTGGGTTTTCTTTTTGGCCACCTGCCACGCCGGGTACTGCATGCCAGGGCACAGGTGCTGCGCCCGTATCTGGAAGCCCGCGGCTGGGAGGAATCTGCCAGCCTCCTGGCCCGGGTGAGCGCCGCGGCGGATGCCTTTCGCCAGCGCCGCGCCCGGCGTATAGCCCGAAAAGGGTACCGGAACTGCAGTGAATTCCTGGTGCGCAGAAAAACCGGGCTGCGCATTTGTCAGCGCCGGGAACTGCCCCGGCAAGATCTGGACGCCTGGGTGACGGCCACCGGGCTTGCGCCGGCGGACGGCGACACCGTGCTCAAGCCCGGCAATTCCCAGACCGTGTGGCGCACCCGTCTGGGTGATGCCGAGGTAGTGGTAAAACGCTACAACCTGAAGAACTGGCTGCAGGCGCTGAGGCGCGCCTTCACCCGCAGCCGGGCGTCCCGTTCCTGGGAGAATGCCCATCAGTTGCGCGCCTACCATATCGCCACGCCCCGGCCCCTGGCCATGATCGAGGAACGCTGGGGTCCTCTGCGCCGCCGCGCCTGGCTGATTACTGATGTCGCCCGGGGGGCGGGAGCCAATCGTTATATCGTGGAGCATCCGGAGGATGGCAATCTGCAGCGCCTGGCGGCAACGGTCATGGCTTTCGGCGAGAACGGTCTGGTCCACGGGGATATGAAGGCCACCAACTTCATCATGAGCGAAGACCGTGTAGAGGTCATCGACCTGGATTCCATGCGCCGGCCCCTCACCGCGCCCGCCCGGCGGGCCAGGATTCATCGTGACAGGCGGCGTTTTCTGCAGAACTGGAAAGGGGAGCTGCGCCAGCGTTTCCAGCGCCTGCTGGGCGGGGGATTCGGGTAGAATAGCGCCATATTCTGGAGCAACCGGGTTTTTTCATGATCATACTGGGTGTAGCGGGTGCAGTGAGCCATGATCCGTCGGCGGCCCTGTTCGTCGATGGCGAACTGGTGGCGGCAGCGGAGGAGGAGCGTTTCATCCGTGACAAGCATGCCAAGGGACGCTTTCCCTACGAGGCGACCCGCTACTGCCTGAGGGAAGCCGGCATTCAGCCCGGGCAGGTGGATGTAGTCGCCTTTCCCTATGCAAAGATCCCCCTGAGCAGCCCGGCGCGCTGGCACTATGCCGCGCGGCACTGGTACGCGCCGGACCGGGCGTTGACCGCATTGCTGCACGGCAACCGCCGTTATCAGCGCAACCGTTCCCTGCTGGAGAAGCTGGTCGCGGATCTGGGCATCAACAATGCCCGCCTGGAGATGGTGGAGCATCACCTGGCCCATGCCAGCAGCGCGTATCATCTGAGCGGGTTCCAGGAAAAGACCGCCATTCTGGGCATCGACGGCAAAGGCGAGTACGCCACCACCTTTTTTGGCTATGGCGAGAACGGGCGCATTCACAAAATCAAGGAATTCTACGACCCGGATTCCCTGGGGGGCGTGTATGGCGCCATGACCGAATACCTGGGCTTTGAGATGCTCGATGGCGAGTTCAAGGTCATGGGCATGGCGCCCTACGGCGACCCGTCCCGTTTCGATTTTTCCCGCCTCATCGATTACAATGACCGGGACTTCAAGGTGAACACCCGGCTGGTGAACGTCATCGGTCTGCGCCGCTGGAAGGATGCCTCGGGCAAGGGCATGTATTTCAGCCCCAAACTGGTGGAATGGCTGGGGCCTCCCCGGGAAGGGGACGAAATCGACGATCCCTACGTGGATTACGCCGCCAGCATGCAGGATCTGCTGGAAAAGGTTTCTCTGGGGCTCATCGAACACTACCTGGGCGATATTCTCAAGAAGACGGGCAAGCTGGCCTTTGCCGGGGGCGTGGCCCTGAACGTGAAGCTCAACCAGCGCATTCTGGCCCGGGACGATGTACAGGAACTTTTTGTGCAACCGGCGGCCTCGGATGCCGGCACGGCCATTGGCGCCGCGTCTTACGTGGCCAACCAGTTGGGCGACAAGGTTCAGCCCATGCGCCATGCCTATCTCGGCCCCCGCTATACCAACGAACAGTGCATCGCTGCGGTGGAAGCCCATCCGCGCAAGCCAGTCTGGGAATGGATGGAAGATGTTCCCCGGCGCACGGCGCATCTTCTTGCCGAGGGCAATCCTGTGGCCTGGTTCCAGGGGCGCATGGAATTTGGCCCCCGGGCCCTGGGTAACCGCTCCATCCTCGGCGCGCCCAACGTGCCGGGCATCGCCGACCGCATCAACGAGCAGATCAAGTACCGGGAGCGCTGGCGGCCGTTCTGCCCCAGCATCCTCGACCGGGTGGCCCCGGACATGCTGCAGACGGATCACCCGGCTCCTTACATGACCATCACCTTCGACGTGGGTGAGGGCTGGAAGGAGCGGGTGCCGGAAGTGGTGCACGAGGACGGCACCGCCCGGGCTCAGGTGGTGACCCGGGAGAGCAATCCCCGCTACTATGAACTCATCGAGGAGTTGGAGAAGCTCACGGGCAACGGCGTGATCCTCAACACCTCCCTGAACCGGCGGGGTGAACCCATGGTTTGCTCTCCCGAAGATGCCCTGAACATGTTCTTCGGCTCAGACCTGCAATACCTGGTGATGGAAGACATCCTGGTAACCAAGAATCCCGATATGGAAACGGAAGCATGAAGAAACTGCTCATCACCGGCGGCGCCGGCTTCATCGGATCTGCCGTTATCCGACACCTTATTGAGAACACCAGCTACCAGGTGGTGAACCTGGACAAGCTCACCTACGCGGGCAACCTGGAATCTCTGGCGCCGGTATCGGACAGCGGCCGTTACGCCTTCGAGCAGGTGGATATCTGTGATGGGCCCGAAGTTGAACGGGTGTTCCGCGAGCACCGTCCCGATGCCATCATGCACCTGGCGGCGGAATCCCATGTGGACCGCTCTATCGACGGCCCGGCGGATTTCATCCAGACCAACGTGGTGGGCACCACGGTGCTGCTGGAGGCGGCGCGCAGTTACTGGAACGAATTGGAAGGTGCTGCCAAGGCCACCTTTCGTTTCCATCATGTATCCACGGATGAGGTATACGGCGACCTGGGGTCCGAGGGCCTGTTCACCGAGGAGACGCCCTATGCCCCCAGTTCACCCTATTCCGCCAGCAAGGCCTCTTCCGATCACATGGTCCGCGCCTGGCACCGCACCTACGGGCTGCCCGTGGTCATCACCAACTGTTCCAACAATTATGGTCCCTACCAGTTCCCGGAAAAGCTTATTCCCCTGGTGATCCTCAATGCCTTGGAAGGCAAACCCCTGCCCATCTACGGCAAGGGCGACCAAGTGCGCGACTGGCTGTATGTGGACGATCACGCCCGAGCTTTGATGCGAGTGCTGGAACAGGGGCAGGATGGCCAGACCTACAATATCGGCGGCCACAATGAGAAAACCAATCTGGAAGTGGTGCATGGTTTGTGCACCATCCTCGACAGCAAACGTCCCCAACGCCCCCGGGGTATTGCCGCCTACGCCGACCTCATCACCCATGTGGCCGACCGTCCTGGCCATGATCTGCGCTATGCCATTGACGCGGGCAAAATTCAGCGGGAGCTGGACTGGACGCCGGAGGAAACCTTTGCCACGGGCCTGGAAAAAACCGTGGACTGGTATCTGGAAAACAGCGTCTGGTGCCAGCGGGTGCTGGACGGCAGCTACCGGCGGGAACGGCTGGGGGTGATCCAATGAAGGGCATCGTTCTCGCTGGCGGTTCCGGAACCCGCCTGCACCCGGTGACACGCAGCATCTCCAAGCAACTGCTGCCGGTGTATGACAAGCCCATGATCTACTATCCCCTGAGCACTCTGATGCTGGCAGGGATACGCGAGGTGCTGATCATCTCCACGCCCCATGACCTGCCCCTGTTCCGCCAGCTCCTGGGAGATGGCAGTCAATGGGGTATGAACCTGGCATACGCCGAGCAGCCCAGTCCTGATGGGCTGGCCCAGGCCTTTATCATTGGCGAGGACTTTATCGGCAATGACAACTGTGCCCTGGTGCTGGGGGACAACATCTTCTACGGCCATGATTTCGGCAGCCTGCTGGTAGATGCATCCCGGCGGGAGCAGGGCGCCACGGTGTTTGCCTATCCCGTGCATGATCCCCAGCGTTATGGCGTGGTCGAGTTCGATGCGGGTTTTCGCGCCCTGAGCCTGGAAGAGAAGCCCGAACAGCCTAAATCCCGTTATGCCGTGACCGGGCTATACTTTTACGACAATCAGGTCATCGACATTGCCCGGGGTATCAAACCTTCACCCCGGGGCGAGTTGGAGATCACGGACGTGAACCGGCATTATCTGGAAAAGGGCATGCTCCAGGTGGAAGTGCTGGGCCGGGGCATGGCCTGGCTGGATACCGGCACCCATGATTCCCTGCTGGATGCCGGTCAGTTCATCCAGACCCTGGAATCCCGTCAGGGACTCAAAGTGTGTTGTCCGGAAGAAGTCGCCTGGCGCATGGGATGGATCAATGAAGAACAACTGCTGCGTCTGGCAGCGGAGCTTGGCAAGAGTGGCTACGGCCATTACCTGGAAGGACTATTGCAGGAGCAGATCCTATGAATATTGTGGAGACCGATGTCCCCGGCGTGTTGATTGTTGAGCCTGCTGTGCATGGCGATGAACGTGGCTGGTTCCTGGAAACCTGGCAGGCGAAGCGCTATGCCGAAGGGGGCATCAAGGGGGATTTTGTGCAGGACAACATGGCCCGCTCCCGCCACGGCATTCTGCGTGGATTGCATCTGCAACACCCCCATGCCCAGGGCAAACTGGTGCAGGTAGTAATGGGAGAGGTGTTCGATGTGGCCGTGGATGTACGCCGGGGTTCGCCGCATTTTGGAAAATGGGTGGGGGTACTCCTGTCAGGCGAATCTCATCGCCAGCTCTGGGTGCCGCCCGGGTTTGCCCATGGCTACCTGGTTACCAGCAACGAGGCCGTATTCAGCTATAAATGCACCGACTACTATCATCCTGAAACCGATCTCAGCATCCGCTGGGACGACCCGGATATTGGCATCGACTGGCCCATCGTGGGCCCGCCTGTTTTGTCGGAGAAAGATGCCACGGCGCTGTTGCTCAAGGATGTTGTTCCTGATCGTCTGCCGGAGTATGTCTCATGAACTACGAAAAACCCCAAATTCTGTTGTTTGGACACAATGGCCAGATTGCCTGGGAATTGCGCCGTTGTCTGGCAACGCTTGGCAACGTGGTGAGCGCCGGACTGGATGGCGCGGATCATGAGCTGGATCTCACGGATGGCGAGGCCCTGAGCCGGCTGGTGCACGAACTCAGGCCCGGGCTCATGGTGAATGCCGCCGCCTATACAGCCGTTGATCAGGCGGAGTCAGAGCCGGAACTGGCCTGGCGACTGAACGCGGAAGTGGTTGGAGAGATCGGCCATCTTGGTGCGGCTATGAACTGTCCGGTGTTGCACTATTCCACGGACTACGTGTTCTCCGGGAAAGGAAACCATCCCTGGAAAGAAAATGACGAGCCGGATCCCCAAAGCGTGTACGGCAAGTCCAAGCTGGGGGGGGAGCAGGCCCTCCTTGCGTCCAAGGCTGATTGCCTGATCCTGCGGACGGCCTGGGTCTATGGCGGGCGGGGCCGCAATTTTTTGCTTACCATGCAACGGCTGTTTCGGGAAAAAGAAGGCCTGGGCGTGGTCAATGATCAGTTTGGCGCGCCCACCTGGTCGCGCATGATCGCCGAAGCCACGGCGCAGTTGCTGGCCCAGTGCCGTACCGAAGACGGGGGCTTCAGCTTTGGCGAGCACCGGGAGGAGATCTTCCATCTCAGTTGTGAAGGCCATGCCAGTTGGTATGACTTCGCCCGAGCCATTCTTGAGGCTGGCAACGAATCCTGTGAACTCAAGACCCTGAGCACAGAGGAGTATCCCACAGCGGCTGCACGGCCGGCCTATTCGGTGCTCAACAACAATCGCCTGTGGCAGGTCTGGGGTATCCGGCTGCCCGAGTGGCATGAAGCCCTGGCCCTGTGCCTGGAAGAACAGGACTGACAGCGGCGCAGAATCGTGGCGAACAAGTTCAAGGGTATCCCCCTGTACCATCCCCGCTTATGGCCCACCTGGGTGGGAGTCGCTCTGCTGCGTATGGCGGCTTTCTTGCCCTATGGTCTGGTGCTGCGCCTGGGGCCCTGGCTGGGACAGGCCTATGCCCGGGTGTTGCCCAAAAGGCGTGTGATTGCCAGGACGAATATCGAACTGTGCTTTCCGGATCAGTCCCCCGAGTGGCGGGAGAAGCTGTTGCGGGAAAGTTTCGACAGCCTGGGCATCACCCTGCTGGAGGCTCCCCTGGCCTGGTGGGCATCCCGGCGGCGTATGGCCCGTTTGGCCCATATCCATGGCCTGGAAAACCTGCAAAACGCTTTGGCCAAAGGACGGGGTGTGCTGTTGCTCTCGGCGCATCTCAACAGCCCGGAATTTGGTGGTCGCCTTCTGGCTCATAAGCAGCCGTTCGCTGCGTTGTACCGGCCGAGCAACAATCCCGTGATAGACAGGATGATAAGCAAGGCGCGCCTCAAGTGGCTGCCCAGAATTATTCCCCGGCATAACGCGCGGGGTGCTGTTCGCGCCCTTAAACAGGGTGAGGCCGTATGGTATGCTGTGGACCAGAATGCAGGACGGCGGGAGTCCGTATTTGCCGATTTCTTTGACATCCCTGCGTCCACCAACCCGGCTACCGCCCGGTTGGCGAAGCTCAGTGGCGCCCTGGTCGTGCCTTTTCGCGCCGTGCGCAGGAAGGATGGCAAGGGCCATGACCTGTATCTGGAACCGCCCTGGGAAAACTTTCCCACGGGCGATCTTGTAGCTGATACCCAGCGGGTGAACGACCTGGTGGAGAGATGGGTGCGCGAGACACCCGAACAATATATGTGGATACACCGCCGCTTCCGAACCCGCCCGCAACGCTCCGACCCCCGTATCTACCCGGTTGACTGAATGAGCCGCAAACACCGTCGTCGTCCGCATACTACTTTCATGGACAGCAAGGAGCTGTATTTCCGCCTGCTCAGGCATGTGCGGCCCTACTGGCATGCCTTTGGCGTGGCCATCGGTTTTACGGTGTTCCTGGCTGCCACAGAACCGGCCATCCCCTACCTCATGAAGCCGCTGATGAATAAGGCCTTTGTGGAGCGGGACGAACTTTACATGTTCTGGATGCCCATTGCCCTACTGGTGCTGTACATGGTGCGGGGCGTGTCCGCATTCATCAGCCGGGTGGCCTTCCAGTGGGTATCCGGCAAAGTGGTGCTGGATCTGCGCCGGGAGATGTTCGAGCGCATCATGACCCTGCCGGTGCCCTTCTTCGACGCTCATGCCACGGGCAATCTCATTGCCAAGGTCACCTACGACGTAACCCAGGTGACCACGGCGGCCACTCGCGTGCTGGTGGTGCTGTTGCGTGATGGCCTGTCGGTCATCGGCCTGCTGGGATTCATGCTTTACACCAACTGGAAGTTCACCCTGGTAGTGTCCATCCTGCTGCCGGTGATGCTGGGGTTTGTGCGTCTAGTGTCCGGCCGTATGCGCCTCTCAAGCCGCAAGTTGCAGGAAACAATGGGAGAGATGACCCATGCCCTGGAAGAAGCCACCCGGGGCAACAAGATCGTCAAGGTGTACGGGGGCGAGGGCTATGAGCGCAAGCGCTTTTTCAAACTGGCCAACTGGGTGCGGCGCCACCGTTTTAAGCTGAAGGTGGCGGATGCCACCAGCGCGCCCATCGTGGAATTCATCGGCGCCATGATGATCGCCCTGCTCATCTACCTCGGGACAGGCCAGCTGGGCGGCAAGCCCATGACCGTGGGGGAATTCGCCGCTTTCTTTTCCGCCCTGGGCCTGCTGTTTCCCCCTATCAAGCGACTGTCGGCCATCAACCAGCCCCTGCAGACCGGCCTGGCGGGGGCCGAGTCAGTCTTCAACCTGGTGGATGAAACGCCGGAAAAGGACACGGGTACCCGGAACCTGGAGAATGTCCGGGGGGCGGTGCGTTTCGAGGATGTCAGGTTCCGCTATGCCCAGGCGGAAGAGGATGCCCTCAACGGCATCAGTTTCAGTATCGAACCGGGGCAGAGTGTGGCCCTGGTGGGGTCTTCAGGCAGTGGCAAGACGACCATCGCTTCCCTGATTCCGCGTTTTTATGAACCGACTTCGGGTCACATTGAGGTGGATGAGATCCCTTTGAGCGAAGTCCGCCTGCGCAGCTTGCGCAGCCAGATTGCCTATGTGGGCCAGGAATCCATATTGTTCAATGATACCGTGGCGGCCAATATCGCCTATGGCAGCGGCGAACCGCCCAGCCAGGAAGCGCTGGAGGCGGCGGCCAGGGCGGCTCATGCTCTGGACTTCATTCGCGACCTGCCGGAAGGTTTTGAAACCATGGTGGGCGAGGACGGCGTGCGCCTTTCGGGTGGACAGCGCCAGCGCATCGCCATTGCCCGGGCTCTGCTCAAGGATGCGCCCATTCTGATTCTTGACGAGGCCACTTCCGCCCTGGACACGGTATCCGAGCGCCATGTGCAGGCGGCCTTGCAGAACCTGACCCGCAACCGCACCACTCTCATCATTGCGCACCGTCTGTCCACCATTGAAAACGCGGATGTCATTATGGTGGTCAGTCAGGGGCGCATCGTGGAATCTGGCACCCACAAAGCACTCATGGCCCAGGGCGGAGAATATGCCCACTTGTATAACAATCAGATCGTCCTGGACGAAAAAAAGGTGAATCGTGAAGCAGAATGACGCCATGACGCCGGAAGTTGGAGAAGGCGAGCTGGACTTTTCCGGCAAATATTCGAAACAGAAAGCCGATGAATATTACGAGAAACACCTGAGCACCTTCGGACGGCGTTTTTCCAACCGCTGGGAGCATGGCATGGCGCGCCGGGCGCTGCGCCTGGCGGGCAACCCCTCCTCTGTTCTGGATCTCCCCTGCGGGGCCGGCCGTTTCTGGGATCTGCTGGCGGAAGATCCGAACCGGGAATTGTATGCCGCCGATTACAGTGAAGGCATGCTGGCGGTTGCCAAGCAACTACAGCCCCAGGCCATTGCTTCCCGCTTCAGGGTTTTTCAGACCTCGGCTTTCGATATAAGAATGGAAGATGAGGCGGTGGACTGCATCTTTTGCATGCGCCTGTTGCACCATGTGGGGGAGCGTGAAGACCGCATGCGTATCTATCGGGAATTCCACCGCGTGGCCCGGGAAACCGTATGCATTTCCCTGTGGGTGGATGGCAACTACAAGGCCTGGCGGCGTCTGAAGCTGGAAAAGGACAGAAGCAGTGGCCGCAAGCCCCGCAAGCGCAAGAAGAATTTTCAGAATCGTTTTGTGCGCCCGCAACGGGAGCTGGAATCCGAGTTTGCCGATGCCGGCTTTGATATACTGGGAAAAGTGGATTTCCTGCCCGGGTATTCCATGTGGCGTACCTATGTATTGGGCAAGAAGCGGGAGCAGTAGGTGTTATGGGAAAGGTGATCTCCAAGACGGAGTATGAAAACCTGGTGGCAGACGCCAAAGTGCTGGAAGAACAGTCTTTCGGGGTCAAGGTCTGGTTATTGCCTGATCAGCGCATCGTCAAGATGTTCCGCCTCAAACGTCCCCTGAGTTCCGGACGACTGTACCCCTACAACGTCCGCTTTGCACGCAATGCCCGGCGCTGCCTGGCCCGGGGGGTGGCCGCGCCGAACATCCGGGAAACCTTCTATTGCCCGGATATTCAACGCCACGGCGTGATTTACGACCTGTTGGAGGGAGACCCTTTTTTCGAGCTTCTGCCCGAAACCCAGGATGAGGAACTGTTCCGTACCTTCGCCCGGTTTCTGGGAGAACTGCATGAAAAGGGCATCTACTTTCGCTCGGTTCATCCGGGCAACGTGCTGTTGCGACCGGACGGCAGCATGGGGCTTATCGATATCCAGGACATGCGTTTCTGGCCCTGGGCCCTGAACAAGAAGGTGCGCGCGAGGAATTTCCGCCACCTGTACAATAGTGATTACCACAGCAAGGTAATGCGTGATTTTGGTTTTGAGCGTTTTGTTGACCTGTATCTTGAGGAACTTCCCCGGGATGAAAGTTATAAGCGCAGCATGCGGCCACTGATCCTGGATTGGGACAAGGCCTGGGAAAGAAAAAAGCGCAAGCCGGTTTCGGCCTGACACGATTTTGGAGAGGAGAACAGCACCATGAAGAACTTGATGAGCATCGCTTTGGCAGGCTTTTTTCTGTCAGCCGGGATCAGTGCGGCGGGAGAACGTACCCCCGAACCCATCAAAACCCTGTCGCCTGACACCGGCTCGGATGTGGAGCTGAAACTGTCCTACGAGAGCTTTCAGGGGCTGGAACTGGACGAGGCCGATAACTTCGATGGTTGGACCACCACAGCGGAAGTTTCCATGCCGTTCATGGATCGGTTCCGCCTGCGTCTGACCTACCCTTTCCGCACCGAAGGTGACGCGGATCTCAAAAAGGATCAACCCGTCATGCCCGGTGAATCCATCGATATCGATGGCAATGGCGGCGTGTTCGACTTTTTCACACTGCAGTTTGAGCACCAGCTCAAGCGTCTGGAGGAAGACGGTTACGGATTGTCTTATTATCTCGGCGGCGGCGCCGTACCTTCACGCCTGGATACCACCAAGCCACGTCCCAATGGTGGTTTTGATGCCTTCAATCACACGGGAACTGTGATTCTGGGCGGGGTGCGCCTGGATCGCCAGCATGGATTCGGCCATGGCATCCTCAATCTCGGCCTGCGTTACTATGCGAGCTCTGATGATTTGAGTCCCGGCAGCAATGACTCTTTCACCGTGGCGGATCTCAAGGGCGCCCTGGTGCTCAATCCCTGGGGACCGGTGCACCCGGTGGTGGAACTGACTTACCTGGGTGATTTCTCGGAAGTAAACCAATTCTCCCTGATTCCCGAACTGGTGTTTCCCCTGGGCCGTAACGTGGACCTGAAAGCCGGCGCCACCATCGGCCTGGGCGGCAACGGCAGCGAATTTGGGGCTCAGGCGCAAGCCGTCGTCAAATTCTGATTGTCCGCCTGATTTCATGAGTTCTCTGCCGGATTTGACCAACGCCCGGGTGCTGGTGGCAGGTGATCTCATGCTGGACCGCTATTGGCATGGCGCCACGGAGCGCATATCCCCCGAAGCGCCGGTGCCGGTGGTGCATGTGCGTGACGAGGAAGGACGCGCGGGCGGCAGCGGCAACGTGGCGGTCAATATCGCAGCCCTGGGAGGAAAGGTATCCCTGCTGGGCCTGGTCGGGGAAGACCCGGCTGCAGACAGCCTGGAATCCGTACTGGAACAGGCGGGGGTGCGCACCCATCTGCTGCGCGAAAAGGCCTATCCCACCATTACCAAGCTGCGCGTCATCAGTCGGCACCAGCAGCTCATCCGTCTGGATTTTGAAGACGGTTTTCCCGAACATGATCCGTCAGCCATGCTGCAGCGTTTTGAGGCATTGCTGGCAGAACATGATGTCGTGGTGCTTTCCGACTATGCCAAGGGCACCCTGGCGGATCCCCAGGCCTGGATCGCGCTTGCCCGCCAGGCCGGCCTGCCCGTGCTCATCGATCCCAAGGGAAAAGATTTCTCCCGCTACCGGGGGGCGACCCTGATTACACCCAATCTGTCCGAGTTCGAAGCCGTTGCTGGTGACTGTGGCGGCGCCCGGCAGCTGGAAACGGCCGCGCGCAGGCTCCTCGATGATTGCGAACTGTCCCATCTCCTGGTCACCCGAGGAGAACAGGGCATGAGCCTGTTCAATGTGGATGGCGAGGTACACCATCTCCCTGCCCGCGCCCGGGAGGTGTTTGATGTCACCGGCGCCGGGGACACGGTCATCGCCACCCTGGCCACTGCTCTGGGTGCAGGGCAGAGCATGGAATCGGCCACGGCCCTGGCCAACCTGGCCGCTGGCATCGTGGTGGGCAAGCTGGGTACCGCAAGTGTCAGCGCTGCCGAACTGGAACATGGCCTTCAGGAGCAGCGCTTGGCGGAACACGGCGTGGTGAGCGAGGAGACCCTTATGGATCTGCTGGCCGCTGCGCGCAACCGGGGCGAGCGTATCGTGTTCACCAATGGTTGTTTCGATCTGCTGCATGCCGGTCATGTCACTTATCTGGAACAGGCCAGCCGCCTGGGCGACCGTCTCATCGTGGCGGTGAACGTGGACGAGACAGTGCGCCAGCTTAAGGGGCCGGAGCGGCCGGTGAATCCCCTGGAAAATCGCATGCATGTGCTGGCGGCCCTGGGTTTCGTGGACTGGGTGCTGCCTTTTGTCGAGGAAACCCCGGAGCGTCTCATCTGCCGTCTCAAACCCGACCTCCTGGTCAAAGGCGGCGACAACGACCCGGACAAGATTCCCGGCGCGGCCTGCGTGCGGGAAGCCGGGGGTGAAGTGCGGGTTCTCGATTATATCGACGGCGTATCCACCACCTCTATCGTGGATAGCATCAAACAACGCTCGTGAAAAGAAGCTACAGTGTTGACCTGCTCATTTTCGGCGGCGGCATTGCGGGTCTCTGGACTCTGCTATGCGCCCGCCAGGCCGGCTACCAGGCCCTGCTGCTGGAAAACCACGCCCTGGGCGGGGTGCAGTCCATTGCTTCCCAGGGCATCATCCACGGCGGCACCAAGTATGCCCTCGGGGGAAGCGTCACTGCATCCACCCGCGCCATCGGTGACATGCCCGGCATCTGGCGGGATGCCCTGGCCGGGCGGGGCGATATGGATCTTTCCGGCGTGCGGCTGCTTTCAGGTCATCAGTACCTGTGGTCCAGCGGCAGCCTGACCTCATCCCTGGCCAGTCTGCTTGCCAGCAAGCTCATGCAAAGCCGGGTGGCACCCCTGGCCCGGGACGAGCATCCCCCCCCTTTCGACGTTTCCGGGTTTCGCGGCCGTCTGTACCGCCTGGAGGAACCGGTGCTGGATACCGCGTCCCTGATGAAAGGTCTGGCCGACCAGGCGCGCCCCTGGTGTTGTCTGTATGATGCCGAAAGCATGGAGATCAGGAACAACAATACCGTGGTTGTTGGAAACCTGGAGATCAGTCCCTGCCGGGTGCTGCTGGTGGCGGGAAAAGGTAATGCCGCCCTGATGGAACGCTGGGGCATGACAGTGCCGCGGATGCAGCTGCGCCCCCTGCACATGCTCATGGCCAGGGGAAAGCTGCCGCCGGTCCATGCCCATTGCCTGGGCGCCAGCGCCAACCCCCGTCTCACCATCACCAGCTATCCCCTGGAGGGAGAGGAGTCGGTATGGTATCTGGGCGGGGAGCTGGCGGAAACCGGCGTCACCCGCGATCCAGCGGCCCAGATTGCCGAAGCCCGTGCCGAGCTGGAAAGGCTGCTGCCCTGGATGGATTTTACGCCGCTGCAATGGGCCACCCTGCCCATAGACCGGGCCGAAGTGGCCACGCCCGGCGGAAAACGGCCCGACGACTGCTACCTTGGCGGCGACGGGTCCGTCATGGTGGCCTGGCCCACCAAGCTGGCCTTTGCGCCGAGGCTGGCGGACAGGGTGCTGGAGAGACTGGCGCAGGAAGGCGTCCAGGCCTCGGAGCAGGAGACGCCGCCCCTGGACTTGCCCGCGCCGCCCCTGGCCCCCCTGCCCTGGGAGCATGCCACATGGAGCTGAGGGATCTGGGCAGTACCGGCATAAAAGCCAGCCCCCTGGGGCTGGGTACGGTGAAGTTCGGCCGCAACCAGCAGGTGAAGTACCCGTCTTCCTTCGAGATTCCTGACGACAAGGCGGTGCGGCACATATTGGAAGTGGCCCGGGAGCTGGGCATCAATCTTCTGGACACGGCCCCCGCCTATGGCACGGCCCAGGAGCGCCTAGGCAAGCTGCTGCCGGGGCCGCGCCAAGACTGGGTGATCGTCTCCAAGGTTGGTGAGATCTTTGAGAACGGGCGTTCCCGTTTCGATTTCACCCATGCCCATACCCTGGCGTCCGTGGAACAGAGCCTGCGGGAGCTGAACACGGATTACCTGGATTGTGTGCTCATCCATTCCGATGGTGACGATCTGCGCATCCTGGAACAGGAAGGCGCCTTGGATGCCTTGCGGGAGCTCAAGGAGCGCGGCCTGATCCGCGCTCATGGCATGTCGTCCAAGACCGTAGAAGGCGGGCTGCGTGTGGTGCAGGACATGGATGTGGTCATGGCCACGGCCAGCCTGGAATATGATGAAGAACGCCCCGTGCTGGAAGCGGCCCAGCGCCTGAGCAAGGGCGTGCTGGTGAAGAAAGGCCTCATGAGTGGGCATGTCAGTGGCTCCCAGGGGGTGCGCGCTTCCATGGCTCATGTGTTTTCCCTGCCGGGGGTCAGCAGTATGATCGTGGGCACCATCAACGAAGCTCACCTGCGCCAGAATGTCGCTCTGGCAAACGAACTGGCATGAGGCAGCTCTACACCCTGGTTCTGTACCTGCTGTTTCCCGGCGTGCTCATGCGCCTGTTGTGGCGCAGCCTGCGCTCCCCGGCCTACCGCCAGCGCTGGGCCGAGCGTCTGGGCAGCTCCGGCATTGCTCCAAACCCTAGCGGCGTATGGATACATGCGGTCTCCGTGGGAGAAGTCCAGGCGATAGAACCCCTGGTACGGCATCTGCGGGAGCATCATCCGACTTTGGACCTGACCATCACCACCTCCACTCCCACAGGCTCAGAGCGGGTACGGCTGCTGTTTGGTGATGATGTGTTTCACACCTATTGCCCTTACGACCTGCCATTCGCCATCAACCGGTTTCTGGACCGGGTAAGACCGCGGCTGCTGGTCATGGTGGAAACCGAGATCTGGCCCAATCTCCTGGCCCTGTGTGGCCAAAGGGACATTCCTGCCCTCCTTGCCAATGGCCGCCTGTCCATGCGTTCCGCCCGGGGCTATGCCCGCCTGGGACCTTTCACCCGACAGGTGTTTTCCGGGATCAGCGCGGTGGCGGCCCAGTCCCGGGCTGATGCAGAGCGTTTCATCGGTCTTGGGGTGGCAGCG
>JALWRH010000052.1 GCA_026994195.1 Sedimenticola sp.
GCTCTGAAGGGAATTGATCTGCAGGTGGAGCAGGGGGATTTCTTTGCCCTGTTGGGACCCAATGGGGCCGGGAAGTCCACCGCCATCGGCATACTCAGTTCCCTGGTGCGCAAGACTTCGGGGAAGGTGGAGGTGTTTGGTTATGATCTGGACAGGCAGCCCCAGGAAGTCAAGCGCCGCATTGGCCTGGTGCCCCAGGACTTCAACTTCAACCAGTGGGAGCCCGTGGAGGAGATCATCATCAATCAGGCCGGTTACTATGGCATACCGCGGCGCGCTGCCTACGAGAAAAGCAAGCGGATGCTTAAGGAACTGGATCTGTGGGGCAAGCGCCGCGCCCAGGCGCGCAGCCTTTCCGGGGGCATGAAGCGGCGTCTCATGATTGCCCGGGCCCTGGTGCATGAACCGCCGTTGATGATACTGGATGAACCCACCGCCGGGGTGGACATCGAGATCCGCCGCAGCATGTGGGCCTTCATGGAAGAGATCAACCGTGCTGGCACGACTATCGTACTGACCACCCACTATCTGGAAGAGGCCGAGAACCTGTGCCGAAGTATTGCCATTATCGATGATGGCCTGATTGCGGAGCACAGCAGCATGCAGGCGTTGCTGCACCGGCTGCACCGCCAGTCCTTCCTGCTGACTTTACGCGCTCCGGTGAAGTTTCTGCCTGAAGGCGCGCCCGTATCACTGCAGATTCGTGATGACTATACCCTGGAGGCGGTGCTGGAACAGGAGCAGACCCTGAACAGCCTGTTCGACTGGCTGAACGGGCAGGGCATGGAAGTGTTATCCATGCGCAACAAGCAGAATCGCCTGGAACAGTTTTTTCTGGACCGGGTGCAGAAGAAGGTGCAGGCCGCATGAGCAACCGGCAGCGTTATTGGATTGCATACTCCACCATCGTCATCAAGGAAGTGCTGCGCTTCATGCGCATCTGGGCGCAGACCATACTGCCTTCCGCCATTATGACCAGCCTGTACTTCCTTATTTTCGGGACCCTTATCGGTGACCGCATTGGCGAGATGGGGGGCTACAGTTACCAGGCATTCATCGTGCCCGGACTGATTCTCATGGCCGTGATCACCAACAGTTACGCCAACAGTGTGTCCAGTTTCTTCCAGGCCAAGTACCAGCGCCACGTGGAGGAACTGATCATCGCTCCGGTGCCCAGCTGGATCATTCTCGCGGGCTATGTCACCGGTGGGGTGGTGCGGGGCCTGGTGGTGGGGGCCGTAGTCACAGGCGTGACCCTGTACTTTTCCGACGTAGGCGTGGAGCACCCCCTGCTCACCATCCTGGTGGTGGCGCTGACCTCCATTCTTTTTGCACTGGCTGGCTTCATCAATGCGATATTCGCCAGGAGTTTTGATGATATCAGCATCATCCCGACCTTTGTGCTCACCCCGCTTACCTACCTGGGAGGCGTGTTCTACTCCATTAACCTGTTGCCGCCGTTCTGGCAGAAGCTGTCTTTGGCAAACCCGGTGCTGTACATGATCAATGCCTTCCGCTACGGCATCCTGGGCGTGTCCGATATCCGCCCTGCCGTCGCTCTGTTGCTCATTCTTGGCTTCATCCTGGTGCTGGGCAGCCTGGCTCTGTGGCTGCTGCACCGGGGTGTGGGTATCAAGAGCTGATGCACCGGCGCGCACGCATGAGCTGGGCACTGTATGACTGGGGCAACTCTGCCTTTGCCACCACGGTGATGGCGGGTTTCTTTCCTGTATTTTTCAAGGAGTACTGGGCCAGTGGCTTGTCCGCCACGGACAGCACCTTCTGGCTAGGCGTGGGGAACTCCGCCGCCAGCACCTTGATGGTGCTGTTCGCGCCGCTGATCGGCGCTCTTGCGGATCAGGGCAACCGCAAGAAACATTACCTGCTGCTGTTTGCCTTTTTGGGCGCCCTGATGACATCGTCCCTGTTTCTGGTTGCGTCCGGCATGTGGCCAATAGCTCTGCTGTTGTACGCCCTGGGCATCATCGGTTTCTCCGGAAGTATCGTGCCCTATGACGCCCTGTTGGTGGACGTTGCGGAAGAAGACGAGTTGGACCGGGTGTCCGCTTTGGGTTATGCCATGGGCTACCTTGGGGGCGGACTGTTGTTCGCCCTGAACGTGTTCATGGTGCTCAAGCCGCAGGTCTTCGGCTTGATCGATACTGGGCAGGCGGTGCGCGTATCCTTTCTCATGGTGGGCATCTGGTGGGCGCTGTTTTCCATTCCGGTCATGCTGTTTGTGCACGAACGCCATCCGCGCCCGGCCAATCCCCATGCCTTGCGCGGCGCCCTGAAGGAGATCCGGGAAAACTTCCGGGAAGTGGGGCGCTACCGCAGGGTGGTTCTGTTCCTGCTGGCCTACTGGTTGTACATCGACGGGGTGGATACTATCGTGCGCATGGCGGTGGACTATGGGCTGGCGATTGGCTTTGAGTCATCTGATCTGCTGACAGCGCTGCTTATCACTCAGTTTGTCGGCTTTCCTGCGGCCCTGGTATTCGGCTACCTGGGAGACCGCTATGGCCCCAGGAAGGGAATCATGATTGCCTTGGCGGTATACATCATCATTGTTTTCTGGGCCTGGCGCATGCAGGCGATCTGGGAGTTCTATGCCCTGGCAGTGGTTATCGGCCTGGTGCAGGGTGGCATCCAGTCCCTGAGCCGGTCTTTGTATGCGCGGCTGATTCCCCAGGATCGGGCCGGTATGTTCTACGGGGTATACAACATGCTAGGCAAGTTTGCCGCCGTCATTGGCCCCTTGCTGGTGGGCTGGGTGGCGGCTGTCAGCGGGGATTCACGCCTGGGTATCCTGGCTGTTCTGTTCCTGTTTGTAGGTGGGTTTGCTGCTCTGCAATTTGTGACTCTCAAGAAGTGATCCGGATTGCTCGTCATCTCATGGATTGATACAAGTCTTTGATTTCACTGTAGGACAGCTTGATTGGAATCCACCTGCCTGAACCGGGATTCTGCTACTATTCGTAACAGGCTTTAGCGCATGATCATTGAAGAGCGAGGTACAGGATGAAGATTTTCAAGTGGCTGATAGGTTTGGTGGTGGCCATGGTGGTAATCGTGGCCCTGGGGCTGCTGGCCCTCAAACTGTTTGTGGACGAAGATATGCTGAAGGCTAAGGCGAGTATGGCGTTCAAGGAACAGACCGGACAGGAGTTGAGTATTGCCGGCCCGTTGAAATGGTCTGTATTCCCCTGGGTGGGGCTGGAAATGGGTGATGTCACCATCGGCAGTGCGCCTGGTTTTGGTGATACGCCACTGGCCGTAGTAAAACGCCTGGATGTCAAGGTCGCCGTCAAGCCCCTGTTCCAGAAGAAAGTGGCGGTGGATACGGTGGTGCTGCGCGGTGTGCGCGTGGATTTGCGCCGGAACAAGAACGGTAAGGTGAACTGGGAAGGGCTGGTCAAGGCCGGGAAAGGAAAACCTGAAGAAGCCCCGGAAGCCGAGAATGGCAAGAGTGATTTCGACATGGAGGATTTTGATGTCCGCCTGCAGGGTGTGGAACTGGAGAACGCCAGTTTCCACTTCACGGACGATATGGAAGGAAACAGTTTCCAGCTGGATGAACTGAATCTCACCATGGGAGAACTGGCGCCGGGGAATCCGGTGCCCCTGCGCTTGAGTTTCAGGGTGAAGAACAGCAAGCCGGCCATGGAGATGAACCTCAAGCTTTCCACTGACATGGTTTTCAAGTCCGATTTTCAGCGTTTGGATCTTTCGGCCTTGTCTCTGGACGTTGATGCCAAAGGAGAAGGGCTGCCCGCCGAGGGCGTCAAGCTTGCCATGGCCAGCAACATCGGCCTGGACAGAAAAGCAGGCGTGCTGGCATTGAGTGATTTTTCCCTGTCCGGCTTGAATGTCGATGTCACCGGTGACATGAGCCTGTCTGGAATGAACAGTGACAAGCCTCGGGTGGAAGCACACCTGGCATTGCAGAAAACCAACCTGCGTAAACTGCTTACCCTGGCGGGTGTAGAGTTGCAAACGGCTGATCCGGATGTCCTGAAACAGGTTTCAGCCAATCTGTTCGTCGCCCAGGAAGGGGATGGCCTCACGGTAAAGCCTCTGGCCATCACATTGGATGATTCCAAGATGGACGGTACGCTGAAAATACTGTCTTTCAAAGGCCCCGTGGTGCGCGCCAGCTTCAAGCTGGATGCTATCGATCTGGATCGGTACCTGCCGCCGGCTCAGAAAGCGCAGGCATCCTCCGGAAAACCGGTGGCGAAGCCAGCCGCCAGGGACGAAAAGCCCGATTTCAGCGCACTGCGCAAACTGGACCTGGATGCGGATTTTGGTATCGGCCGCCTCAAAGTCAGCGGACTGACTATGGAAAACATTGTCTTGAAACTGCGTTCCCGCAAAGGCGTGTTGAAGCTGGACCCGCTGACCGCAGCCCTCTATCAGGGAAAACTCAAGGCCCATGCGCAACTGGATGTCCGCAAGGATACACCGCGTTTCAGCGCTAAAGAGACCCTGTCCGGCATTCAGATCGAACCTCTGCTCAAAGATATGACGGGAAGCGCTCAGCTTCGCGGTACGGGAAACGTGGAAGTGGATATCAGCAGCAAAGGTCTTGACGATGCCATCATCCGCAAAAATCTCAATGGACGCTTTGCCATCAGTTTCCATGATGGCGCATACATCGGTATAAACCTGGCCCAGGCCATCCGTAAAGCCTTGGGGCAGGCTGCTTCCGATGAACCTGAGGAAACGGATTTTGCCGAACTCAAGGGAACGGGCGTTATCCGTCAGGGTGTGGTGGATAACCAGGACCTGTATCTGGCTTCACCTGTGTTGCGGGTCACCGGCAAGGGCAAGGTGGATCTGGTTAAAGAACAAGCGGATTACCTGCTGACCACCAAGATCGTCGATACCCTGAAAGGACAGGGCGGGGCGGATGCCAGCAAACTCAAGGGTGTGGCCATTCCCGTGCGCATCAGTGGTGATCTCAAAGATCCATCCATCAAGGTGGATGTGGCGGCAGCACTCAAAGCCAATGCCGAACACAAGGTCAAGGAGAAAATTCAGGAAAAGGTCAAAGACAAACTGGGCAAGGACGTGCTCAAAGGCCTGTTTGGCGGCTGAGCGGAGTTCAGTCCGGCAGTTTTTCGGCCACGATATAGGCTATCCACCCTGCATCGGCATCGGCATCGGATGCGGGGTGGAACTCACCATCTGGTTCACCCTCTTCATCCCAGCCCTGCCAGTAGACAGTCACTTTGAAGCCGGCCTCCTCCAGCAGCTCGCGAATCTCAGGCAGGGTCCACAAACGCCAGTGATAGCTGAAAGCCCTATCCAGGCGTGAACCATCTTCAAAGACGAAATGGATATGGCAGGTCAGGTCGTGGTTGATGGGGTTGAAGCTGGCCTGCTCCCAGATGTAGGTCACATCTCCCTGTGGGGTTTCTATCTCACGCTCCTCCTCGCATTCACGGAAACTCTCGTAGCCGCCGTAGATGTCCAGGAAAAAGATGCCATCGTCCTTTAGCGCCTGGTACGCGCGGGAAAAATAGTTTCCCAGGGTGTCCCTGTCCTTGAACAGCCAGTAGCTGAAGTTCATGGCTGAAAGGATGTCCGGTTGTTCCGTTTTCACGCAAAGCACATCATCATTGATCAGGGTGATGCGTGCCTGCCGGTCCGTGCTTAGCCGGGACAGGTTGTTGTTCTTTCCCCAGTCCAGCACGGCCTGATCGAGGTCCACCCCGATAGCCCGGTTTTTCTCATGCCTGCCAACCCATTCACAACACACATTGGCCGTGCCGCAGAAATCCTCGCGAAGAATACGTGGGGTTTTGCCCCGCAGTTCCTGGTAGGTTTCCAGGACGAAATCGACCTCTGCTTCAGAACATTGCACAGACAACTCGTAAAGCTCGTGCCGGTCGGCCTGGTCGGCCAGGGAAGGCTTTGTTTTTCTTTTCATCGGGTAGAGGATAGAAAGGGAAAGACGGAACTATACTCAATCCTGGCCGGCAATGGAATTCGCCCCGAAATATCAGGGAAATCATGTTCGGGCATTGCACATCCGGGCAAAGTGGTTTAATCTTCGCACCCTGTTTTGCACGGCAAGTGCAGGTGCGCAGTTCCGGAGAGCATCAGAGCTGGGTGCGCCACAGGGATGTTGCTTGCGATGCAGGCAAAACGAAGTAGTAAAACTGGAGAGGTGTCCGAGTGGGTAAGTCGGAAGCCTTTGTCCAGTGGACAAAGGAAGTCCGACGCACGCGAGGCAGGAAGCCGAGCTGGGTGCGCCACAGGGATGTTGCTTGCGATGCAGGCAAAACGAAGTAGTAAAACTGGAGAGGTGTCCGAGTGGCTGAAGGAGCACGCCTGGAAAGTGTGTATACGGTAATCCCGTATCGAGGGTTCGAATCCCTCCCTCTCCGCCATTTATTTCAATAAAAACCTATAAAAACAAGTACTTAAAAACAATAAAACTGTTTTAGTCCCCCCAATCAGTCCCCCATTACAATTAGCCCGTATTGGTAGGCAATGGTTGTTTCTGCTTCCTATATATCTATCCATTGCCGTAGTCTGCCTAAAGCCTCAATAGTCACCTTGATGGCTGTTTCTATTCTCGTAAAAGGTGCTGAATCCGCTTCTGAATAAAATCAATGAAGAGACGCACTTTGGCTTGCTTGTAACGTTTGTCCTGATACACCGCGTAAATGCCTGCGCATCCACAATCATACTCAGGCAGCAACTGTTTCAGTCTTCCGTTTTTCAAATCTTCATTGACCAGAAAACGGGAGATGGGGGCAATGCCGGCACCACTCAGTGCCAGACTATGCATGGCAATGATACTGTTGGTAAGAATCTGGCCGCGAATCTGGATGCTTTCACGTTGCTTGTTACGGAAGAACTGCCATTGATGGGGGGTTGGCAGCAAGGTGAAAATGATGCAGTCGTGTTCTATCAGCTGAGAAGGTTTTTCCGGCTGACCGCGATGCTCGAGGTAGGCAGGAGAAGCACACAGGATCCGGGAGGCGTCGCAGATATGACGGGCAATCAGGCGGGAGTCTTCCAGCCAGCCGATCCGGATACTGACGTCGATTCCTTCTTCCACCATGTTTACCACCCGGTCATCCAGCTGCAGCTCGATGGTCAACGCAGGGTGGAGCTGTTGAAACTCATGAACCAGGGCGGCTAGCTGCCGTCCAAAACTCGTGGGACCGGCCACCTTGAGTGTTCCTGTGGGTTTTTCTCTCAGTTGCTGGATGCGATGTGTGACGGCCTCGGCTTCTGCGAGAATCCGGATGCTGCTCTCATAGAAAATGCGCCCGGCATCCGTGAGGCTCAGGTGTCTGGTGGTCCGGTTCAACAAACGAACACCGTGCTCTTTTTCCAGTGCCGCAATATGACGGCTGACGGCGGACCGGGCTATACCCAGACGCTTTGCCGCACCGGAAAAACTGCCTGCCTCCACTGTATGGACAAAGACAGTAAGGCGCTTGATGTCACTCATATGGGGATAATTGGTAACAATTGTGATACAAAAATAGTAGCAAAATATGCCATTGTTGTTAATTGTTGTTATTACTACACTGTAGTCAACACAACAGTGTGATCTCAGGCTGAGATCAACATATTCAATTGTCCCAACAGGAGGAGCAACAAATGGCGATAGCAAAAGCAAGCAAGGCCATGCGGTTTTTTTTCTTCAACACGGCGGTCTTTATACTGATCGGCATTTGGTTGACGGGTTTCGACAAGGTTCACTGGTTTCTCTACATAGTACCGGGGTTCTTTCTGTTTGCCGCAGCGGTGGGAATCTGCCCCGGGCTTATCATCACCCAGAAGATTTTCGGCAAGGACTAGCGGCATGGCTTTCTCCCAACTGTTTTCCAGCTATTCCCTCCCTGGTGGCCTGGCGCTTAAGAACCGCCTGGTCATGGCGCCCATGACCCGTTGTTTCGCCGATGACGGCTTGGCGCCCACGCCCACTATGGCAGACTACTACCGGGCGCGCGCCGATGCAGGGCTTATTGTTACCGAAGCGACTCTTATAGAACCCGAGGCCCAGGGCTATCCGGGAACTCCCGGCATCTATACGGAAAGGCAGGTCAGCGCCTGGGCGCAGGTGGTTGATGCCGTGCATTCAGCGGGAGGGCGCATCTTTTGCCAGCTCTGGCATACGGGACGCATGGCGCACAGTCACTATACGGGTTCCCGTCCCGTAGCGCCCAGTCCGGTCGGCATGGACGGCCCGTTGCCGCGAGCCGCGGATCTGTCCTATGAAGTCCCCCGGGCATTGGAGATGGATGATATCGAAAAGCTTCTGGAAGCTTATGCAAAGGCAGCGCGGAACGCCATGGAAGCGGGTTTTGATGGTATTGAGCTCCATGGAGCAAACGGCTATCTCATTGACCAGTTTCTGCATCAGCAGACCAACCGGCGTACGGATGCCTACGGAGGCAGTCCCGTCAAACGCGCCCGTTTTGCGCTGGAGACACTCGATCATGTTATCTCGGCGACGGGTTCCTATCCGGTAGGTATCCGCCTTTCTCCCCAGGCCTATATCAATCTTGAATACACCTCTGGGGATGAAGACACATTCGATTATTTGCTGGCACAACTGGGACGGAAGGAGCTCGCCTATGTACACGTAGCGGCCTTTGATGGGCAACAGCGGTACGACTATCTTGGTGGCCGGCCCGTTGATTTTGTGCGTAAACGCTATCGCGGTACGGTGATTGGCAGTGGCGGGTACAGTCCGGATTCGGCAGAAGCTGATCTGAAACAGGGTACAGTAGATCTTGTGGCTTTTGGCCGGCCTTTTATCGCCAATCCGGATCTGGTACGGCTGATCCGCAATGGCGGGGATCTGCTGCCCTACGAGGAAGCCATGCTGGGGAGCTTGAAATGAGCAGGAAAGCAACGTCTGCTCCCGCTATTTTGGAAGAGAATGTTGCAGTTCATTACGGGAGACGGGACATGGCGGAAAATATCCTCGCGATGCTGGCGGCCAATGGCATTGCAGGGGATGGTCTGCGACCGGATGATCTGGCGCCTTTCGAGGAACTGCATATTGGTGGCAGGGAAGCCACGGAGTATATGCTGGGGAAGCTGGACCTGGAAGTGGACCACCAAGTGTTGGATGTCGGTTGTGGTATTGGCGGCGCGGTTCGTTTTGTTGCCCATCGCATGGGATGCCGGGTAACGGGGATTGATATTACACCAGAATTCATTCAGACGGCTGAGACACTGAGCGATGCTGTTGGCTTGCAGGGCAGTACCCGGTTCGACACGGGTAGCGCCTTGTCTCTGCCCTATGAAGATGAAAGCTTTGATAGATTGATCACACTGCATGCCGCCATGAACATTGTGGAGCGTCCGCTGCTCTACCGGGAAATGGCTCGGGTTCTGAAGCCGGGTGGAAAAATGGCATTGTATGATGTCATGAGGCTGCGGGACGGTGAGTTGCGCTTCCCGGTTCCCTGGGCTGACACCCCGGACATCAGTCATCTGCTCACCCCTGAAGAAACGCGAACCCTGTTGCAGGAAGCCGGATTGACAGTGTTGCAGGAGGAGGACCGCAGCGTCATTGCTCCTGCATTTTTCAACCGGGTGCTGTCGGATGCGCCTTTGACCGCCGGTTCACGCAACGCCATGGTCGATGGTGAGGTGAAAATGCGTAACACCTTGGCAAATATCGAGGACGGGCTGATCGCTCCTGTGTTGATAACAGCGCAGAAAGCATAGTGTTCCATTGTGCCCGGCAGGGAATCCGGATTCAGCCAGACAGGTTGCCGGGCTAAAAACTCTGAATGTAAATCTCTCCGGGCAATTTCCTCAGCGCTATGTATTTTCCTGCTTAGATGACCTTGATGGCCATGTCTTCCAGTGTATTGGCGGTGACCTGAATGCGTTTTCCAATTTCCTTCAACTGCGCCAGTATGTCCTTGTGCCGGATGATATGTTTGCAGTCTTCCTCAGACAGCAGTCGGGCTGTCGCTTCTGCGCAGCTTTCCACCACCTGGTCATAAGCAAGATGTATGTGGCTGATGGGTTTCGTGATGGCAGACAGCTTCCGGCCTTCGAGAGCGGCTATGCCTTTTTCAAGAGCAGAACTCATGACCACCAGGGTCTTGAGTATGGGTTCATAGTCTCCCAGGCAGTGGATGTTGTAGACACGGGCCTCCAGAAGAAAATGTTTTACGCTCAGCACTAACCAGTCCAGTTGCGTGATCATGCGATAAATGGATTCCTTGTCATAAGGCGTGATGAACACATCGAGCAATTCTTCCATGTTTCTGGTTTTCAGCTTTCGCGCCCGTTGAGTGATGAGGCGGATGCTTTCCTGGGAGATGGGGAGATCTTCGGTGCCAGCCCGATACAGGTCTGTTACCACCACATGGCCAAGCCGCGCCTGATCCAGAAGATAGGCGTTGAAATCGATTTCCTTGGGCAACAGGTATTTCTTGATAAAACTCATGGTGGACTCCACAAGGCTAGATAAACAGCGCAATAGACTGCGCCCAGAAGCATGGACACGGGTATATTCAACCACCATCCGGTGACAATGCCAGCGGCTTTCTTCCAGCGCACATGCTGGGGTTTTTCCGCGGCGCCGTTACCCAGCAGGGTGGCGGTAACGACCTGGGTGGTGGAGGTGGGCGCGCCAATGGCGGTGGCCAGGCTGTTGACCAGGGCGGAACCCAACTGATTGGCTACGGCATGGAGGGTGCGCAGCCGGTACAGGCCGAATCCCAGGGTCTTGATAATGCTCCAGCCGCCAAACATGGTGCCCAGGGTAATGGATGTGGCGCATAGCAGAATAGCCCAGTCTGGCACGCTGAAGGTGCTTGTATGACCGCTGGCCAGGAGCATCATGCCGATGATGGCCATGCCTTTCTGCGCATCGTTGGCCCCATGGGAGAAACCCAGCCAGGCGACGCTGAAGTATTGGGTGATGATGAATAAAGGGCGGATCTTCACATTGAAGCGTCTGAAGACCAGGAAGAAAAACTTCATGATCAGATAACCGATGACAAAACCAAACAAGGGAGAAACCAACAGTCCTGCGCCGACTTTCATCAGTCCCGTCAGTTGGAACTGCTGCAGGGCATCCCAGCCCCAGTTGATATGGCTTGTCCCTGCCGCGTACAGCCCTGCGCCGGTCAGTCCGCCGGCCAGGGAGTTGGAAGACGAGGAAGGATAGCCCAGTTTCCAGGTGATGAGGTTGTAGCTGATGGCTGCCAGCAGCGCAGCAATGACGATGGCTTCGCCCATCTGGTGGGAGAGATCGGAAATGTCGATAAAGGTTCCTACTGTGTCAGCGACAGCCAGCCCTACGCTAAAAGGCGCTATAAGGGTAAAGATGCTGACGATGGCGATGGCTGTACCGGGACGCATGGCACGGGAGGCTATAGCCGTCGCCACCATGTCGGCGGCATCGTGAAAGCCATTGGTGAAATCGTATGCCGCCACGGCTATGACGACTAAAACCAGTGCAATATTCAGGCTTTCCATGAGAACGACTTGGTCTCAGGCATCTCTAGTTGCGCCCCGGGCTTTTAGGGCTTGGCGCAGGGAGTTCTGCAAAGCGCTCATTTTTATGGTTCATGAAAGAGCTTTCTCCAGCATGGAAATGGGCGGATTCTGACTTTATTCAAGGTGCAGGATACGAGTCCGCAAACAAGTCAATGGCACCCTCTATACAGAACAGGAAGGAAATTCAGGCAAGAATAAAGGCTTGTGGGTGTAAAGTCTATGGGGCTGAAGCTTTTCTCAATTCAGGAATCAGTTGCTGATGCCAGGTTAACAATATCAATTCATAGCCGAGCTTCGGAAGTACTTGGGTGACATGCCTTTCCAGCGCTTGAAGGCCCGGCTGAAAGAACTCAATTCTGCAAAGCCGAGCAGAAAGGATATTTCCTGCAGTGTCAGTCTGCTGTCCTGCATGTACTGTTCAGCCAATTCCTGACGAATTTCTGTGAGCAGGCGTTTGAAGGTTGTTCCTTCCCTCTGGAGCCTGCGCTGCAGGGTTCTTTCTGTCATGAACAACTCCCGTGCAATCACTGCATCAGAAATATGGCCGGAAGGAAGTTCACTTACAATGGCGGCTTTGACTCTTTCGACAATATTGTCTTTGTCCAGATTGCCCAGGTATTCGCGCATCAACTGATCATGCAGAAGTGATAACTGGGCATGAGAGGATGAACGGGGTTTGTCGGCTTCGTCTTTACTCAGTTGGAAGAAAGTGGAAGAAGCACTGAACTCCAAGGGGCATTGGAAGCGAGTGTAGTAGGGTGCCGCATCTTTTGGCGGGGGATGAGAAAATGCGACAGATACTGGATGTAGCTTGGGGCCGCCAGTACATCTGACCATAGCCAGCAGCATAGCCATGGCAACGTCACTGCGGGATGTCAGGGCAGTATCTGTTAGAAAATGGAATTCCAGGGCTATGGAATCATTGTCTTCAACCAGGGTCAGCATGACGCCTTCGCTGACGATCTTGCTGAAGCGCTGAAGCCGGTTGAAAGCGGCGCGCAGATTGTCACTGGTCATCCAGGCGTAACCGAGTGGCCCCATGTGGCTGGGGTGCCAGTATTCGGTGGCTTTGAGACCAAAACTGCTTTCAGGAATGATTTCCTCCATGCGCTGGAACATTCCAAGCACCTGGCTCAGGCGAAAGCGCGCGTTGATGTCAGCTATCTTTCTGGGGTCAATAGCCAGATCCTGCAGCAGCGGGACCGGGTCGATCTCGTAGGAGCGCACAATGGCGACCATGAGATCCAGCGCGGGAGAATAAAAACTCAGTGGCATGGCAAGGCAGACCTTTGTCCTGGCTGTTGTTGAGGAGGCTAGGATTCATTCGAGAGCAGTCACTGATCGGCTGATATCCCCGGTATCTGTGTGACAGGTCTTGATTGCCTGTCACGCTTGCGGCGTTGCGGAACCATGCCTGGTTCTCAAACATATCAGGCGCAATCCGCGCTTCGAACAAGGCAAAACAGAATACCCTAAAAAAATCGCATGTTTTTTCAGCACAGTCAATGATCTGGCAGGAACTGACAATGGGTATTTTTTGAGGAGACAACGCCGCAGAATACAGGCCTGTTCGCCAGGCCAGCAATCACTGGAGGGTCAATCTGGGTTTAGTGCCTGCAATTTTCTGCTCCATTGGGTCGCAGCTTCTTTGTTCCCTGATTGTTGGTTGAAGCTCACCAGTGTAGAAAGCAAAGTAATATCCCGGGGATGGGCTTTGTGAGCCCGTTCGAGGACTTTCAATGCCTGATGGAGCCTGCCATCACTGTGCAAAGCAATGGCAAGAGCATAGGCATACGTACTGTTGTCCGGAGCAAGGTGCTCTGCATTCTTCAGGAAGAGCAGGGCTTCTTTCAACTTGTGGTTTCTGACCAGGAACAGTCCCAGGGCATAGTGCAGCGCTGCCGATTCTGGCATTTCCTGCAGGCCTTCAAGGAGTAGAGCCTGAGCTTCCTGTTTCCTGCCCTGTTGCTCCAGCAGGGCAGACAGCTGCTCCCGGGCAGGGGTGAATCTTGCTTGCAACTGCAACGCAGTGCGGAAGGCGGCTTCCGCTTTGCCGGGTTCATTCAGGTCAGCGTACAGGGAGCCGAGATTCACCTGGCTCTCTGGCCGCTCGCTATTGAATTCCTGTGCTTGTATGAATTCGCGCAATCCATCTTCCAACATTTTCCGCTGCGTGGGATTGAGCTGTTTGCGGTCATACCCGGCCAGCAGGCGGGCGGCCTGGATACGGATAGCCTTTTTCCTGTCCGCGAGCAGGGGCAGGGCCAGCTGGCGCAGATTCTGAGGTGAAGTCTGCAGAGCATTCAGAGCGCCCATGCGCAACAAGGGATCCTGGGATTGCAGATTCTGCCGGATCAGGGAGAGTGCAGCTGGGTCAATGGATCCGCCAAGGTGGCCAAGCGCCGTGGCTCGTGCAATACCGGGCTGGGCCGGATCCTGAATCAGGCGCCGAAGCAGAGCTGCTGCTGACGGATCGTTCCGGCGCGCAGCAGCCAGCGCCTGGGCAAATTTCTGGAATCCTTGGGGCGGGTGGCCATACCAGGATCTTGTTTGCACAACAGCCCAGTCCGTATCCTTGTCGTTGTGACATTGGTTGCAGGGGTTGGGCGCACCAGTCTGTTGCGTCAGGGAAGGGCTGGGAATGCGGAAGCCGTGATCATGCCGCAGGTCGATTTTCATATAGTTTTTGGCAGGCATGTGGCATGCCAGGCAGTCGGCGCCAGATGAACCCGGTTCATGGTGGTGATGGGTGGGTGTGACATAGCGTTTGGCCTCATGGCATTGTTCACAGATTTCGCTGCCCGGCGCTCTGAGCCTGGTGCTGTGGGGATCATGGCAGTCGGAACAGGTCACTCCGGCCTGGTACATCTTGCTCTGCAGGAAGGATCCCCAGACATAGACTTCATCCTCCATCTGACCGTCTGCATGATAGAGGCCCTGCTCGATGAGGACGGGACGGTAAGCGTCCATGAAATCCTGCCCGGGCACAAACTCATCCGTAAGTTGCTCGCGCCGGGCATGGCAATGGGCGCAAATATCGAGTTCCCTACGTTGTGTGTTGGGTAGGGAGCGTTGGGGCCGGCCACTGATGGCATTCCTCAGCCACTGGATGTCCTTGCGTTCATCCAGAACGGCCGTGAGTCCTTTGTTGTCTGTAGCTTGTCCTGCTTTTTCAGACCTGGCCCATGCAACATGATCTGATCCGGGGCCGTGGCAGGCTTCGCAGGAGACATCCATTGACGCCCAGGTGGTTTTATAGTTGCGGGTAGAGCTGTCGTAGTTCTTTTTCAGGTTCGTGGAATGACAGTCCGCGCACATGTAATTCCAGTTGAGATTGGGGCCTGTCCAGTGCAGTACATCGCCGGGCGGCGTGGGTGTGTCGGGATGCAGGTGGAACCAGCGCTGGCCACCTTCTGCTTCGGGCCGGCTGTCCCAGGCGATATCCAGAACCTGCAGTTTTCCGCCGGGAAATCCGATGAGGTACTGCTGCAGGGGATAGACGCCAAAGCAATACTGGATCCGGTAGTCTCCCGGCTGGCCATCAGCCCCCTGCGTATTGACCCAGAATTCCTGCCTCTTGCGGAAGAAGCGTGATGTCTGGCCATTCCAGGTGTAGCGAACATTGTCGAAATTGCCCAGAACCGTTTCCTGGCGGGCTTCCTGCATGGCCAGCTCGTGGGGGGAGTTTTGCCAGAGACGGTCTTCTTTCTGGTGGCAGGGCCGACACAGATCCCGGCCCACATAGCGGGATGCACCGGACAGAACAGGCGACAGCAGCAACAGCATGAAAAGGGCCTGTTTCATGATGGATGCTCGTGCTCGACTGGCCGGAGCAATGGTCGTGGGTGGTATGAAATCAGTCGTCCAAATGGTCCTGTTCCGTTGTCCCCCCGGAGAAGTGCAGCCTGATATTGCGCTTGCGCCGGCGATGGGTGGCCCAGGCGCTGGGCAGGTTCCTGATGAAAGTCAGGTAGTAGATGATCTTGAATATATTCAATCCCTTCTGTACCGGGGTGTCGCGATAGAGATCACCCGCCAGCAGGGATATCAGGGACTCCTGGATGCGCCACTGGTTGGATGGCGCCATGAAGAGTTTCCGGATGGCAGGGGAATTGAAACGGTGAATCAGCCAGGAGAAGGTCTTGAGAGCAGCATCTACATGTTGCTGGTATTGCTGCAGCGCCTGCCGACAGGTATGAGGCTCCTGCAGGCACTGGTCGATGGATTCCGCCGCTTTTACCGCACCGCTCATGGCAATATGGATGCCGCTGGAAAACACCGGATCGATAAATGCATAGGCATCACCCACCAGCAGCCAGTTTTCCCCTGGCGGGCCGTACATGCGTGAGGACGTGTAGGAGAAATTGCCCGTGGCCCTGACTTCTCCAGTCAATACGGCATCTTTCATGCGCTGCCGGATTTCCGGCACCATGTCGATGGTCTGTTGCAGAAAACTTTCCGTGGAACCGCTGCGGGTCTTCAGGTATTCCGGGTAGCATACGGCGCCTACGCTCATGCGACCCCCTTTGAGTGGAATCATCCAGAACCACCCATGTTTGAACCAGTAAATGGAAATGTTGCCTTCGTCTTTGCCTGGCCGGCGTTCCACATTGTCGAAATGCCCAAAGATAGCGGCGCTGTTGTGTTTTCTGCTTTTCTGCTTCAGCTTGAAACGGCGGGAGAGAAAGGTCTCCCGGCCACTGGCATCGACAAGGAATCGCGCCCGGAACTGCAGTGATTCTCCTGCCCTGTTTTGTGCAGTCACCTGTGCGGAACCGTCCTTGTCGAAAGAGACGCCGGTCACTTTGATCCCTTCCCGGGCGTCCACGCCTTTGTCCTGGGCATTTTCGAACAGGATCTGGTCGAACTCCGGTCGATGAATCTCATACGCATAAGGGTGATTCTTGTCCAGGGCAAAATCAAAATAAAAGGTCTCCCGCCGTTTTTCACCTTCCGGTGCATTGAATTCGGCCCCATATTTGTGAATGCCAATCTGTTGGATCTTGTCAGATACTCCCAAGCGCTCCAGGATGGGCAGGGTCATGGGGAGCAGGGATTCCCCAATGTGAAAGCGCGGATGCTGTCCCATTTCCAGCAGAATGACCCGGTGGCCTTGTTGCGCCAGCAGTGTGGAAAGGGTGCTTCCGGCAGGGCCGCCGCCTATGATCAGAACATCCGTTTCTTCCTGGGGCGCTGAAGTGTTTGTTTTCATGATCTGGATATTTGATAACCGTGCGGGAATCGAGATTATGCCACAAGCCTGAAACCCACCGTGTATTCCAAATTTTCAGGTCAAATGCGATAATTCGAAGCTTTGAATATTGCTGAGTGTGTACAGGAGGGGGAATGAACGAATTCCAGCGGGAAATGGCTGCGCTGATTATAGAAGCGGTCAACCTGGAAGATGTCAAAGTGGATGATATTGATCCGCAGGCGCCGTTGTTTGGTGATGGTCTGGGGCTGGATTCCATCGATGCTTTGGAACTGGCGTTGGCCATCGCTCAGAACTATGGCGTGCAGATCAAATCGGATGATCAGAACAATCAGCAGATTTTCAGTTCACTTGCTGCGCTGAGTGAATTTGTCGAGGCCCAGCGCCAGGCCTGAATATTTTCATGCGATTTTTTTTCAGCGCACTGCTGATCGTTTCTCCTTTTCTTGTTCATGGACTGATAATGGCCCATGAGATCGACTGGGCCATGTACTGGCTGGCGGGAATCATCTTTGCCTGGGGCCTGGTGTATATGAGCGGTCAAGGCAGGCATTCGTATTTTGGTTTCCTGGTGGCAGGCGTTGGCCTGGCGATGCTGCTGTTGCCCGCGTGGCAGGGTCAGCAACTGCTCAGATTTATCCCGCTGGCCATGTATCTGGCACTGGGCTTAGTGTTTGCCAGCAGTCTGTTGCCAGGGCGGATACCCCTGATAACCCGGTTTGCCTCCCTCATGCGCCAGGGACAAATGCCGCCGGCCATTGTTCGCTATACCCGCAGAGTGACCCTGCTGTGGGTGCTGTTCTTTTGCGGCATGGCGGCAGCCACTCTGTGGCTGGCGCTGTATGGCAGTTTTCAGCAATGGTCCCTGTTTGTGAACGTCATCAGCTATTTTCTGATGGCTGCCGTGTTTCTGCTGGAGTTTATGTATCGTCGCTGGTATCTGGGCAGCCTGGTGGACTACAGCTTTTCCGAGTTTGTGCGGGGACTGCTCCGGATGGACTACGCACGTCTGTTCAGAACCCGATGATGCGGTTGCCACTGTTCAGGCCGGAAGCTTTGCATCAGCCGCTGTTGTTGAACAGGGGCAGGGCGCTGACTTATTCAGAGATGCTTTATCGCGCCAGCCAGCTGGCGAAAGCATTGCCCGACGCAGCCTGCTGCATTCTGCGTTCCGAAGGGTTGGATCATTTCATTTATGGCTGGCTGGCGGCGCTCATGCGAAAGCAGACCCTGTTGCTGCCCCCCAGCCGGGCGGCTGTTGCCGTGGAAGAGATTCATAGGCAGTACCCCGACAGCTACTGTCTGAATGCTGTGCAGAACGACTCCATAGACGTGCCCCAGGTGGCGTCCGGCTGGTTGGATGAGCTGACTGGAGAGCAGGATGCTGTGCCTCATGCGCCGGATACGCATTTGGCGGCCGTGGTGTTTACATCCGGGAGTACCGGGCAGCCGGAGCCCAACAGGAAGTGCTGGGGCGACTTGGTTCGGGGTTCGCGGGCCCTGCAGAGCCGCCTGGGGATCTCCTCCCGCAGCCGGATACTGGCCACAGTGCCCGCACAGCATATGTACGGGCTTGAAACCAGTGTACTGGCCCCGTTGCTCACGGGGGCAAGCGTTCATGCCGGAAGCCTTTTCTTCCCGGCTGATATCCATCAGGCCATCAGAGATTTCGACGGCCCACCGGTGCTGATTTCCACGCCCCTGCATCTGCGCGCCCTGCTTGAAGCCGGATTGGAGTGGCCGCCAGTGCAGATGATACTCTCGGCCACTGCGCCCTTGGATACAGATATTGCAGAGGCTGCGGAAGCCTGTTTCCAGGCCCCGGTGATGGAGGTGTTCGGCTGTTCTGAAGCGGGTTCCTTCGCCAGCCGGCGCACTGCCCGGGAGAAAGACTGGCGACTGTATGATTCAGTAAGCCTGCGGGGCGAGAGTGGCAGGTTCTACCTCGAAGCCGGATATCTACCGTCTCCAGTCTTGCTGGAAGATCATCTGGAACTGACAGACAGCCGGCATTTCCGGTTTCTTGGCCGTCAACAGGATATGATCAAGGTGGCTGGAAAGCGCATCTCGCTGGCGGAGCTGAACAAGCGGCTGCTGCAGGTCCCAGGGGTGCGGGATGGCGTATTCGTCTGGCGCGCTTTGGAAGGCCAGCGCACGCAGCGCCTGATGGCTCTGGTGGTGGCGCCGGAGATCCATCCAGATTCCATTCGCCAGGAACTGCTGGCGCTGATAGACCCGGTTTTTCTGCCCCGGCCCTTGTTGAAAGTGGACAGGCTGCCGCGTAACCTCACCGGGAAGCTGCCCCGTGCGGCGCTGGACGCCATGCTTCAGGAGCTGGGGCGTTGATGAAAAACAGCCGCCACCATGAGTTCGAGTTTACCATCCCTGGGGATCATCCTTGCCTGGAAGGGCACTTCCCCGATCATCCCGTGGTACCCGCAGTGGTATTGCTCGATCAGGTGCTGCAGGGGATAGACCGCGCCTGGAAGCGTCAGCCCCGGCGTTTGTCACAGGCCAAGTTCGTCAGCCCGCTGCTTCCGGATGAACCGGCGCAAGTCAGTCTTGAGCTCGATGCGGATGGCATAAAATTCTCCGCCAGAAAGGGTGAAAGGCTGTTGTTCAACGGCAACTTTCTGCTGCCATGAGCACGGCCTGGTTCGCACAGCGGGAGCGCAGTTCCACGTTCTGGCTCAAAGTGATCATCTGGATTGCCCGGCACCTGGGGCGCCGGGCAATCGAGATGATC
>JALWRH010000053.1 GCA_026994195.1 Sedimenticola sp.
GAACATGCTCGCCGGCCTGACACCCCGCGAAGCCAAGGTGCTGCGCATGCGTTTCGGTATCGACATGAACACCGACCACACCCTGGAAGAGGTGGGCAAGCAGTTCGACGTCACCCGCGAACGCATCCGCCAGATAGAGGCCAAGGCCCTGAGAAAGTTGCGCCATCCCACCCGTTCGGAGAAAATGCGCAGCTTCCTCGACGGCGACTGAAAACAGCGGAAGCAGCCTGCCTTTCAGTCCCCGCGCCAGTAAACGATTATTGCCGGACACCGGGAATCACTCCAGGCAGGCCATCAAGCTTTATGGGCCCTTAGCTCAGTTGGTTAGAGCAGTCGACTCATAATCGATTGGTCGTAGGTTCAAGTCCTACAGGGCCCACCACCATCTATCCTGTCCCCAGAAACTGCGCGCATGGAAGCGAACTCTGGCCACCTGGCAGCCCTGCCCCCACATCGGAGTCAAGGCGCAACCCCCAGCATCATTCAACTTTTTTCAGCAAAGATATACTTCGGCTTCAGCCAGCGAACCACCAAGGGCAGGAACAACAGAGCCAGGAGCACATCCAGGATCAGAGCTTCTGCCACATACAGGCTCACAGACCAGGTATTGGCCAGTTTGGTGTTCATCAGAGGGATCACGCTGCCCAGCAGAACCACCACAGAGATGACAACGGCAGCGCCGGTTGACTGCACGGTGTTCTGCAGCGCCTGACGCCATTCCCCTTTGGTCACCTGCATCTCTTCCCGCAGGCGCGAGACCATGTACACGCCATAGTCGATTCCCAGTCCCATGGCGATGCTCAAGGCCACCTGCACGTGAAAAGCCAGGTTGGCGGACCACTCTTTAATGGAAGTCATGTAGCCTGCCAGGCCGTACTGGGTCATGAGGGTAATAAAACACAGGCTGATGAGCAGAAAAGCGATATACCAGGAACGGAACATGATAGCCGTCATGGCAAACACCGTCATGGAAGTCATGGCCGGCGCGTGCAGCCACTCGGCAAAGGCCACATCCCGGGTGGCTTCAGTGATCCCCAGAAAACCGCCAATGGCGGCCTTGGCATCCGGAATAGATTCCTCGGTGATGATGCTCTTTCCCCCGGTACCCACGGGTATTTTTTCGCCTGCCTGGATACCGACGATGACCTTGTCCATACCGGGGTCATTGGCATGTTGCTGGAGATAGTTCTGAATATCCACCACTGTCTGGTGGGTTTCCACCGGATCCATGGTGTTGATGAAACTGATGATGACGCCTTCATCCCAAGTGCTGGTATTGACGAAGGAATCCAGTTCACCAGGGCCACTGCTGCTGACCAGCATGGCATTGTAGAGCTGCACGATCTCAGTGGGATCCGGCAAGTAGTCCGGATCTTCCTGGTCGGCATAAGCATACCGGTTTGCCATCATGTGCTTATGGGTGGGTACGGCAAACAGGTTCATGTGCTTCATGGGCGCTTCCCCTGCCGGGGTATTCAGCATCATGTTGATAGTCTTGAGAAACTGGATGTAGGAAGTGGAATAGCCCACATGGGGATATTTTCGCAGCCAGTCTTCAAAGTCGGACAGAGCTTTGAGTACCGACACATCGTTGTAGATGCCCTGGGGCGGGTCCTCCATGTCGTCATAGCACTTGTCCGGCCCGATAATGCGGTTGTCTTCCTCATCCCGGGCGTCACTGCCACAGGGAGGCAATACCCCGGCTTTCGAGCGTATGATCATGTTCGCAGTGATGGCTCCCGGCATCATCTGTGAGAACTTGTCCAGGTCGCTGATCTCCTGCACTTCACCGTTGCCAAACAACTCTCCCAGCAGGTAATGATCCTTGAACGCCGCCCTTGGATAATTGATGCCTTTTTCCGCCCCTGGCATGATGTCAAACTCATCCTGTATCCGCGCCACCTCCGGATCACTGCGCCCTTCTTCCCCGGCAAGCAGAGCGCTCACGCCCCGCCCCAGCTCCGCATAGTGGGCTGAAGCCCAGACAACAGCGGCCACCAGGGCCAGGGGAATCCATTTCCACTTCCCGGTGAGCAAGGCAGTGACAGCGCTTCCCAGTGAGGTCTCCCAGGGTTTTTCCCTGGCTTCCCGGCTGCCCAGTTTGGGCGGCACAATGGTCATCAGCAAGGGGATCAGGGTGGTGGTGGTGAGGATGAGCGTGGACATGCCAAAAATGCCAAAGTAGGCATAGGCTTTGTAGAAAGAGATATCCACGAAGGAGATGGCGAAAAAGCCGTGCAGATCTGTACCGATGGACAGGGATGCAGGCACGATGGTATGGCGAATGGCCTCGTAGGCCGCTTGATCCACATCATGGGGATTACGCTGCAGTTCCTGGGTAAAGCGCCGGGTCACCTGCATGGCGTGGCCAATGCCAATGGCCAGCAGCAGCATGGGGGTGAGCACCATCATGGTGGTGAGCTTGAACTGGGTAAAGCCCATCAGCCCCAGGGTGAGAACAATGGTAATGCCCACTCCCAGCAGGGGAAACACCGAGCAGTTCCAGTGCTGGAATTCGTACCAGAGCACCAGCAGTACGATGAGCAGGGAAATACCGAACAGCCAGGCCTTGTCGCGGATCTCCTCTACCATGGCGGCAAGGAAATACGGTTCCCCGGATACGATGAACTCTACCCGGTCGCCGTAGCGCTGTTCGTAACGCGCCTGGAGTTCATGCACGGACTTGATCCAGTCCAGATAGTGATTCTTCAGGCCATTGCTGAAATCACCTATGATAAATGTCGCCCGGGCAGTACATTCTTCATGAGCATGAGCCACGGATTGGTTGGACAAGACCCCGTTCTTGTCCACCAGATTGCATTTGTTGCCCTGAGCATCCTCGTAGTACACCAGCAGAGGCTCCAGCACCGGGTGGGTTTGTATGCCCTGCTTCAGGAAACGGATTTGTTGTTCCCGCACCTTGGCGTCGGCAGACAGGCCAGAAGCGGGAATCAGACGCTTGAAGTCCAATCCTCCATCCTTGGACAATCCCAGGTGGCGCATGCGGGAAGAGGGAAGCCCGATGAAATTCTCCTCATTGGCAAAAGCGAGTTTGCTGGCATCCTTGTAAAAATCATCCAGCATCTGCACGAACCAGGGCTGAAAGATATCGCCCTGACGCAGCTTGAAACCCCAGACCATGATATTGCCCATGCCGTACTGGCGCTCAGCATACAGGTTGGTGGCGATGTAACGGTTGGTGAGGGGCAACAGGGAGTCAGGATCATTGCGCAGGTTTACGTCCTTGATATAGAAGGCGCCGGCAATGGCGAAAGCGAAGATGCCAAAGATAACCGCCCAGCGGTGACGTAACATGAAACGCGCATATCGATCGGCAACCGGTGCTTTTTCCTTCCCCATGGGCGCCAGACCTCAGCGCTTGCCAAACTTTTTCAGCGTGGCCTCCGACCAGAATGCATCGGGCAGATCCTGGTTGAGCTGAATAGTGCTGCGCGGCACATACACCATGCTGTCTACCCCACTGTCATGGGTGATAGCGTAAATGTAACGCGGATACTGAATTCGGGGGTCTTCCTGATCCAGGGACTGCCAGTCGATGACAATCGTCTTGATCTTCTTTCCGGCCTTGTAATAGACCGTGCGATAGATGGCAAAGGTTTTCTTGTCAATCTCACTGATGTGATAGTCGTACCACCAGTTCTTGAACTTGGTGGTGCTCTTGACCACATAAACCGCCTTGCCCTTGTGCCCGCACTGGGAATCCGGAAGCTTGCGTGTGTAACGGCTGACCTCTTTGGGACCCAGGGTCATCACCGGAAGGCAATCCTGAAACACATCGCTTCTGAGAAGTTCATGCGTTTCGTCCTCTGGCTTGCGCAGCACCAGCTCACCATAGGTGAGGTTGGTGCCCACCCAGGTGTCTTCGTAAGAAGGCTCGTTGATGCGGCGGATCTTGCGTAACGCAGGCAGCCACACACTCATGATGCCCGGCTTGTTTTCATCCGCATAGCTGACAAAAAGAATGCCTGTTCCCTTTGCCTTGCCAGATTTGATGATGGCCATCTGCATGGAGTCCAGCTCCGGACTCTGGGGATGGCTGTTGCCGTAGGTTTCAAAAGTATTGACGATAGGACGCCGCCCATTCTTCCTGCGCTCCAGAGGAGCACGGTTCACAAGCACAGCGATATCTTTTCCATGCTGCTTGCTCACGGCATTTCTGACTAGCAGTCCATGGGAAACGGCATACACCTGTTCGGCTATCTGCTGACCATTCAACTCACCCTGGGGATAGGGCGGCGCCTTCAATGCCCAAGCTTGCGAGAAAAACAACAGAAGAATACTGACACACAACGTTCTTATTATCATGTACAGGAGTTTGCCAGCTAAGGCCATTCCCGTCCACTGCTGCGCAGCTATTTAGAACTTTCTTATATTCTGCATTGGAAAATTTCCCTTGGACGCTGAGCACTCGGATACTGGCTATTTCAGGCTATTCCATTGCCCTCAATGTCATGCCAAACTCGAGATAATGAAAAGACGCTCGTCTGTAGGTCGGACTTCAGTCCATACAACGGCGGATTGTCGGGCTAAAGCCCGACCTACAATTGGCTTGGTCAGAACCATTTGTAAGTTCAGCCATGGGCAACCAGCAGGTAGATGACCAGCAGGAATATCGCCACCATGGTGCTGGTTTCCACCCAGTTCACCTTGCCGTCATCCTGCACGGCTTTCCACAACACCAGCATGGAAGGAAAGCCCAGCAGAATGGCGCTGGTGGTATGGATGTCAATAGGAATCACGCCGTCGGCGCCATCCAGGGAAGGGATGATGCCGGTCTGGGTGAACAACGCCAGCAGAATCATGGCGATTGGCAAAACCAGAAACGGCACCTGGGTGATGGCGCCGGAGGCATTGGCCATGGCAATGCTGTACTTTTTCTGGAAATGGGCCGTCCCGATCATGATGAAAGCACCGGCTGCGGAGAACAGGCTCAATATGATGGCGCCAAACATTTCCGAGTACCCTGCCTGCTCCAGCCGATGCACCAGGATATCAGCAAACTCGCCCACGGCATGCCCGCCAACTACAGACACCAGCAGACCTGCCAGGCCAAAAGCGGCAATAGTTCCCATGGCCATAGGCCGTGCATCCGGAGTTTCCTCCACCGGAATATCTTCCGCTGATTCCGGCTGATGTGCTGTTGAAAAACGCTTGATGAGCCGGGAAGTCGCGACGACCTGAATGGCCAGAAGAATAACGCCAAAAACATACAGGTCAGTGGCATTGAGCGAGGCAACCCCACCCCCCCTCACATCGAAGGCTTTCATCAGCAGCATGATCACCCCGAGGCTGAAAAACACACCGGCCGCCGCCGCATACAGATCCGTACTCAATCCGACCAGGGGTTTTGGCAGGCTGGCATTGCCCTCCACGTCCCGGGGTAACAAACCACAATACAAGCCAAAAGCAGCAGCGCCGACATGCAGGGTCAGCACGGTGACGATGAAGCCCACCCGGGGCGTGGCTATCAGCACGAAAGCCAGCATGACCATTTCGGGAATGTTGCTGGACAAGCCCGCCATGGTACCCGCCACAAAGGAATTCATCTTTTTGCGTTTGGCATAACCGTCCACGGCCTTGATCATCATTTCAGAGGATGAAAAAACGATCATCAGGCCGCCCACGCCCAACAGCAATGCCTTCAGCCAGCTCTCCCCATGGATGAGAAACTGGCCGGCCGCCACCAGAACAAATCCGGCGATCAGCAGCCAGAGCCAGTTTTTATTGTCAGGGTTGTCTTGAGACACGGCCGATTCCTTAGCAGATATATATTAATGTTGAAATACACCCAGCAAATCCCCCTCACCCTAACCCTCTCCCCCGTGGGGGAGAGGGGACTTTTCCCTGATCGGGGGGTGGATTGATCACATACCATGGCGGTTAGCGTGGCTTCGCGCCATGATTGCAGGTCGGGCTGAAGCCCGACCTACGGCTACAGGTTTTTCCGCCATCAATGTTTTCAGGGTTCCCGCCCGGACCGCTCAAACAGTGAATTAGTTGTTCTGAATCACGATATTCGGGAACTTGGCCGCGTAGCTCTTGGCCTGCACCGCCAGCTTGGCTGCGGACTTGCGGGCGATCTCCCGGTAGATCTCGGAAGTACGGCAGTCCGGCTCCGCAACCACCGTGGGCTTGCCGGAGTCGGTCTCCTCTCGGATGCGTTTTTCCAGAGGCAGGGCGCCCAGGAAATCCACGCCGTACTGTTCAGACATGCTCTTACCGCCGCCTTCACCGAAGATATGCTCTTCATGGCCGCAGTTTGAACAAATGTGGATGCTCATGTTCTCCACGATACCCAGCACCGGCACCTCCACCTTCTCAAACATCTTGAAACCCTTGCGGGCGTCCAGCAGGGCGATATCCTGCGGCGTGGTGACGATGATCGCACCGGATACAGGCACCTTCTGCGCCAGGGTCAGCTGGGTGTCGCCGGTGCCGGGGGGCAGGTCGATGATCAGATAGTCCAGGTCGGACCAGTTGGTGTCGTTGAGCAGTTGCTCCAGGGCCTGGGTGACCATGGGGCCACGCCAGATCATGGGCGTCTCTTCGTCAATGAGGAAGCCAATGGACATGGCCTGCAGGTGATAGCTGTTCATGGGCTCCAGGGTTTTGCCATCAGGAGACTCGGGCTGCCCGGAGATGCCCAGCATGCGCGGCTGGGAGGGGCCGTAGATGTCCGCGTCCAGGATGCCCACCTTGGCGCCTTCCTGGGACAGGGCCAGAGCCAGGTTTACAGCGGTGGTGGACTTGCCCACGCCGCCCTTGCCGGAAGCCACGGCGATGATATTCTTGATGTTGTCGATGGGCTTGAGGGATTTCTGCACAGAGTGGGCTTCCACCTTCCAGCTCAGGTCAACCTCGCAGTCGCTTACCCCGTCCACCCCTTTCGCCGCTTCACACAGGCCGGCTTTTATGTCATCAGCCACGCTCTTGGCGGGAAAGCCCAGCACCACGGTCAGTTTGACCTTACCGCCGTCGATCTGGATATCCTTGACCATCTTGGTGCTGACCAGATCTTTGCCAAGATCCGGCTGGACATAGCCTTTCAGGGCTTCTTCGATTGCTTCTTTGGTCACTTCTGACATGATTTGTTACTCCTGCCCCGGGGGCAAAACGAATTCTTCAACTGGACGCGATTTTACACCACTGACCGGTTAATACCAACCAAAACACTCGGACATTATCCATCTGTTCTGTGAGATAATAATTGATTGTGTACGTCGGGCTTCAGCCCAACATCCACCTTGTCGGGCTGAAGCCCGACCTACAGGCCCACGACAACCTAAAAAATAGCGACAATCATGCGAAAGATCCTCGTCACCAGCGCCCTTCCCTATGCCAATGCCCCCCTGCACATCGGCCATATCGTGGAATACACCCAGACAGACATCTGGGCCCGTTTTCAGAAAATGCGTGGGAACCAGTGCTGGTATATCTGCGCGGATGACTCCCATGGTACGCCCATCATGCTCCATGCGCGCCAGAAAGGGATCACGCCAGAGGAGCTGATCGCCGCCATGCACGAAGATCACCAGGCGGACTTCCGGGATTTCCGCATTGGCTTCGATAACTTCCACAGCACCCATTCTGACGAAAACCGGGAACTGGCCAGCCTGATCTATGAGCGCAACCTGGCGGCGGGACACATCACCAGCCGCAAGATCGTGCAGGCCTACGATCCGGAAGAGAACATGTTTCTGCCGGACCGTTTCATCAAGGGCGAGTGCCCCAAGTGCGGCGCGGCGGATCAGTACGGCGACAATTGCGAAGTCTGCGGCGCCACCTACAGTCCCACGGAACTGAAAAACAGCTATTCCGTGGTGTCCGGCGCCAAACCCATAGAAAAGGAAACCGAACATTTCTTCTTCAAGCTGGCAGACTTCGAAGACATGCTCAAAGCCTGGACCCGGGGCGGCCACCTGCAGCCCGAAGTGGCCAACAAGCTGGACGAATGGTTCGAGGCCGGCCTGCGCGAATGGGACATCAGCCGCGACGCCCCCTACTTCGGCTTCGAGATTCCCGGCCATCCGGGCAAGTATTTCTACGTCTGGCTGGACGCCCCCATCGGCTACATGGCCAGCTTCAAGAACTTCTGCGAAAAGCAGGGCCTGGACTTCGACGAGTACTGGGCAGAAGATGCCGGCACCGAGCTGTATCACTTCATCGGCAAGGACATCATCTATTTCCACGCCCTGTTCTGGCCCGCCATGCTGGAGGGCGCGGGATTCCGCAAGCCCACCACCATCCACGCCCACGGTTTCCTTACCGTGGACGGGCAGAAAATGTCCAAGTCCCGCGGCAGCTTCATCAAGGCGCGCACCTACCTGGATCACCTGGATCCGGAATACCTGCGCTATTACTTCGCCGCCAAGCTGGGTTCCGGCGTGGACGACATCGACCTGAACCTGGAAGACTTCGTGCAGCGGGTCAATTCCGACCTGGTGGGCAAGGTGGTGAACATCGCCAGCCGCTGCGCCGGCTTCATCAGCAAGCGTTTTGATGGCAGGCTGTCCGAAACCCTGTCCGAGCCGGAGCTGTTCAAGACATTCACGGACGCCAGCGAATCCATCGCCGAACACTACGAAAAGCGCGAGTTCAGCCGCGCCGTGCGCGAAATCATGGCCCTGGCGGACAAGGCCAACCAGTATATCGACGAGAAACAGCCCTGGGTGGTGGCCAAAGAGGAAGGCCGCGAGCAGGAACTGCAGGACATCTGTTCCATGGGCATCAACCTGTTCCGGGTGCTCATGGTCTATCTGCGCCCCATACTGCCGGGCACGGCGGAAAGCGCCGAGGCTTTCCTCAACGTCGCCCCCCTGCAATGGCAGGACGCCACCACGCCCCTGCTGGATCATGAGATCAACAAATTCAAAGCCCTGATGACCCGCGTCGATCCCAAAAAAATCCAGGCCATGGTGGAATCCTCCAAAGAAGACATGCAGGCCAAGCCCCAGAAAAGCGCCCCTGCCAAGGCAAAACAGGACGCCATCGCCGACACCA
Organism: Sedimenticola sp.; assembly: GCA_026994195.1. GTDB lineage: Bacteria > Pseudomonadota > Gammaproteobacteria > Chromatiales > Chromatiaceae > Thiolapillus. The sequence goes on from JALWRH010000053.1 coordinate 9,022, forward strand.
TCGAGTTCGACGATTTCGCCAAGGTGGACCTGCGCGTGGCGCGCATCACCAAGGCTCAGGCCGTTGAAGGCGCGGACAAGCTGCTGCAACTCACTCTGGATCTGGGCGGGGAGACCCGCAATGTCTTCGCCGGCATCAAGGCGGCCTATGATCCCGGCGAACTGGAAGGGCGCCTCACCGTGATGGTCGCCAACCTGGCCCCGCGTAAGATGCGCTTTGGCGTCTCCGAGGGCATGGTGCTGGCCGCCGGGCCTGGCGGCAAAGACATCTTCCTGCTCAGCCCCGATGAGGGCGCGCAGCCGGGCATGAAGGTGAAGTGAGCATGTACGCTGGCGGCTGTCTTTGTGGAAAAGTTCGCTTCGAGATTCATGGACGCATAGAGAACATTGTCTATTGTCATTGCTCCCTGTGCCGCAAAGCCCAGGGCAGCGCTTTCGCCACCAATGGTGTTGTGCAACGCAAGGATTTTATTTTTCTCCAGGGTGAAGGCGAAATGACCGCCTTTGAATCCTCGCCGGGACAGCACAAACACTTCTGCAAGCACTGCGGTTCGCCCATCATCAGCACCAACGAAGCCACACCCCATGAAGTGCGCATCCGCCTGGGCACTATCGAAACCCCTGTGGAAGAACGTCCCGGCGCCCATATCTTTGCTTCCTCGAAAGCCGTCTGGGACAGGATCTGCGATGACCTGCCCCAGTACGACGGTTACGAACCCGGCAGAAACCCGAAGGAATGATTCGGGCAGCACTTCTTTTCCCGGTGGTTTTCTCCCTGGTCAGTTGCACCACTGCAAACCCTCCCCGCAGCATCGACTACCGCTGCGACAATGACTACCCCCTGCGCGTGGAGCTGGATGGCCAGCAGGCCAGAATCTATCTGCACGACCGTACCCTGGTACTGCCCCGCCGCCCAGACATGAAAGGCGAGCGCTATGTCAGTGACGACCGTCAGCAGCTTTTCCTGCGCAAGGGAACCCGGGCCGTACTGGCAGTCAGCGCCGGGCATGGCATTTTACGCTGCAGCGAGGTTCCTTGAATCCACCTGCACTGACTAGCCTGGGCATTGCGTTGCATCAACGGAATCCGGACATGCCTGTGGCAGAATGCCTGCTCCAAAAAGATCCGGAGTACCATCATGAAGAACATTCGCCACCATTTTATTGCTGTATTGCTCCTGCTGACCGCCTTTGGCAGCCAGGCGCAGGCACAAGTTTCCAAAGTCGCCATGATTCTCAGCACCGACAACCCTCAGGTGGCCGGTATGGCCCTGCACATGGCCTGGGGCATGAAGCGCATGAGCGGCGCCAATGTCACCGTGGTACTGGGAGCAGGCAGCGTGAAGTTCGCGTTGAAGAAAGGCGACAGCCCCATGTTCTCCCCCAAGAAGAAGAACCTGCGCGCCCTGATTCAGGATGTTCTTGACCAGGGAGCCAAAGTCTATGTCTGTGGGCTCTGCGCGTATGCTCAGAAAGTCGGGCAGGACGATCTCGTGAAGGGTGTAAGTATCCAAAGTGGCGACGTCATCATGCCCCTGCTGGCTGACCCCGGCGTAAAGGTCATCAGTTTCTGATGCAGCTGCAAATATACTGAGCCAGAGCTACTGATTCCAGCTCCCCGGATTATACTCATCAACATCAGCAACCATCAGAACCGGATTTTCAATTTTATTCTGCGTGAGTGGATACTGGGGGCTGCCTTCGCTGGCTACGCAATAACTTCCGCCTACCTTCGCAGGCTGCCTGCATATTCCATCAGCGAATGGCAGGTTCTGCTCATTCTGTTCAGCCTGTTTGTCACCGTACAGGGCCTGCAGGACAGTGGACTAATGGAAACTGTGGCCCAGCGCGTGGAAAGAGGCAAGGCGTTAAGTCTGAAGCTGCTGGCAGGCTGTTTTGTGCTCTCCATGATCGTCACCAACGATGTAGCTCTTGTGGTGATGGTGCCTCTGACCCTGTCCCTGAATGTGCGGCACAAGGACTGGCTGGTCATCTTTGAAGCACTGGCAGCCAATGCCGGATCAGCACTGACCCCTTTCGGCAATCCCCAGAACCTGTTCATCTACTGGTTCTACAATCTGGAAGCCAAGGAATTCATTGCCAGCATTGCTCCCTTCTCCCTGGCCTTTCTGGCACTACTGCTCATAGCCGCCTGGAGGCTAAAAACGCCGGCCACCGAAGTCAGAAAGCCCCCTGCCAGGATACTGCGCACCTCCTGGATATTTGCGCTGCTCCTGTTGCTGGTGCTCCTCACCGCGCTTCGCCTGTTACCCCTGTGGACTGCGGCAGTTGCTCTTGCCGTCTCTTTTCTGTTCCAGCGCAGCGCCTTCCGGGTGGACTATTCCCTGTTGCTGAGTTTCTTTTTCTTTTTTGGACTGGCAGAAAATCTGAAAACTCTGCTCACTGCCGAACTGGCGCATTCCGGGCATGTCTTCCTGTTTTCGGCCCTGGCAAGCCAAATCATGAGCAATGTACCGGCCACTCTGCTCTTCGCCAAATTCACCGGCAATTGGGAAGCGCTGCTCTGGGGCAGCAATGCTGGTGGCTTTGGCAGCCTGTTCGCATCCCTTGCCAACCTGATCGCCTACAGATTCTATGTCAGTCAGGAGAACAGCACGGACAACAAAGTCTTTACCCTGAAGTTCCTTGTTGCCGGCTATACTGCTTTCTTTCTGGCTATAGGATGGTATTTCCTGGTTCAAAATATCCATTGACTGTCATAGCGTGCGATTATGCAGCCCGGTCCATAAATAATCCCCGATCTGTAGGTCGGACTTCAGTCCGACATTGCCTCTTTGTGGCAACTCTTGCCGGGCTGAAGCCCGACCTACCGAAATAAAAACAGCCTGTCAGATGTTTTGCAGGAACTCCACCGCTACCGGCAGCTCCCGGGTGCGCGCGAAATCCGGCATGGCGTCCAGAAAAGTGTGTCCGTAATTCTTGCGCAACAGGCGCGGGTCGCAAAGCACCAGCACGCCCTTGTCGGTGACGTCGCGTATCAGACGGCCGGCTCCCTGTTTCAGGGCAATGGCCGCCTGGGGCACCTGGTATTCCATGAAGGGATTGCCCCCGGCCTTGCGCATGGCATCCAGGCGCGCCTTGAGCACGGGATCGCCGGGAGAAGCGAAAGGCAGCTTGTCGATAATCACTAGGGACAGGGCCTCGCCGCGCACATCCACGCCTTCCCAGAAACTGGAGGTGCCCAGCAATACCGCGTTGCCCTGCTCGGTAAAGCGGCGCAGCAGTTCCGCCTTGGGCGCGCTGCCCTGCACCAGCAGGGGATAATCCAGTCGATCCAGCAGCCAGTCAGCTGCCTGGTTCAGGGCGCGGTAACTGGTAAAGAGCAGAAACGCCCTTCCCTGGCTGGCTTCCAGAAGCGGCAGGGCCAGCTCCATGACCTTTTCCGTATAGTTGGGCGCGCTGGGTTCCGGCAGTCCTTTGGGAACAAACCACAGAGCCTGCTCCTGGTAATCGAAAGGACTCTCCCAACAGGCTGTCTCCGCATTGGACAACCCCAGCTGCTGCTGGAAATGGCTGAAACTTTCTCCCACCGCCAGAGTGGCTGAAGTAAAAATCCAGGCCGCCGGGTGGCAGTCCATCTGCCCCTGGAACAGGCCCGCCACGTCCAGAGGGGTACTGTGCAGGCGTACGCTCTGGCTGTGCACTTCGAACCAGCGCACCTGTTCCTGCGCATTTTCCGGACTGATGATCTGGAGGAGATCACCCCGGAGCGCCAGGGCGCGGTTCATGCAGCTGTCCAGCCCTTTGCCCCGCCCTTCTATGCTCTTGAGCAACCCGTGCAGGCCATCCAGTTCCTTTTGCAGATACTCCATGGCGTTGACCACATCGGCGTTGGCCGCCACTTCCTCCCAGGCACCCCGCTGGCCGTCATGGCCAAAGGCGAGGCGGAAATCCCGGGCGGCTTTTTCCAGGTGATCGATCTGCTCCAGGATTTTCGGCAGATCCCCCGCCTCACGCACATACTCGGCGCGGCTGTCCCTGGCCAGATCCAGAAACTGACGGGTGCCAATGGAAATACCGAAGAAACTGCTGGCCACATCCGGCAACTGGTGGGCTTCATCGATGATGTAGGCATCCGCAGCCGGCAGCAGCTCACCAAAGCCTTCATCCTTTATGGAGAAGTCGGCGCACAGCAGGTGATGATTGATGACCACCACATCCGCTTCCTGGGCGCGCTTGCGGGCCTCCACCAGGTGACACTTGTCAAAGGAAGGGCATTCACTGCCCAGGCAGTTGTCCCCGGTGGAGGTGATCAGGGGCCAGACCTGTGAATCTTCCGGCAGGTTGGAAAGCTCTGCAATATCACCGCTGCGGGTGGACAGGGACCAGTTCTCCACCTGGCGCAAATGCCGCGCCACATCCCGGCGATGGCCGCGGCTGTCCTGCAGAGCGATTTCCATGCGGTGCAGGCACAGGTAGTTGGCGCGCCCTTTGAGCAGAGCCACGCTGGCCGGGCTGGCCATGGCTTCGCGTAACAGGGGAAGATCCTTGATGAACAACTGGTCCTGGAGATTCTTGGTGCCCGTGGAAATGATCACCTTGGCGCCGGACAGCAATGCCGGCACCAGGTAGGCAAAAGTCTTGCCCGTACCCGTGCCTGCCTCGGCAATGAGGCGTCCGCCCAGTTCGATGCAGCTGGCCACGGCTTCGGCCATCTCCTGTTGCTGGGGACGCCAGGAAAATCCCGGCAGGGCCTGGGACAACAAGCCTTCCGGGGCGAGCACCGCCTCCACGTCGATCATCAGAGGCTGCGGGCCCTGCGGATCAGATCATCATTGTCGGCACGCAGGGCGCTGTCTCCCCCCGCCAGGGCATTGGACTTGGCCGCCAGGCTGGCCGCCAGGGCATATTGTTTCTGTTTGTAGCGCACATGGGCCAGGCGGTTCCACAGGAGCGCGTTTTTCGGTTCGATGCGCAGGGCGCGTTCCAGACTGCTGGCCGCCGCCACCAGTTCACCCTGTTCTCCCTGCCGCTCCGCCCGGGCCATGAGCGCCTGTACGGCGCGGCCAGGAGCGGGTCTGGCGTAATCCGGCAACGCCGGCTCACGGTAAGCTGTGATCTCAGGTGGCTGATAGCGCCCGGTGGAAACTGCAGGCGGCTTGGCCTGGCTCTCGGGGGGGACCCGCGAGCGGTCAGGCACGGACGTCATGGCGCAGCCCCCCAGCAACAGGGACAGGAGGCCGACGGGTAAGAGATTTTTCAACATGGCTGAAAGCATTCAAATGATTCTTTAACCAAGGATACCCCATATTTCAGGGCGCGGGCATCACCTTGTAGTCATCGAAGAAGACCACGCTGTCCGCCTTGGTCCAGATCCCCACCTTTCCCTGTACCCTGGCAGGCAGCTCGTAGGCCATGTACTGCTTGCCATTCACATAGCCCTTGATCTGCTTTCCCTCCACCTGGAGGCTGATGCTGTGCCACTGGCGCGACGGGGTATTCACATGCCGCACCCAGCTCACGGAGCTGCGATGGCCATGTTTGAAGCGCCACAGAACCAGGTTGTTCTCCAGGGGATTGGCGCGCAAGGCATAGTAATCACCGTTGGGTTTGAGATCGAACAGGATGCCGGCTCCCTGGTCGATACGCCCGGCAATGGATTTGAAACGCATGCTGATACGACCGTTGCTGAAACTGTCCACAGCGTCATAAACAGCAAAGGGAAAATAGGCATAGGCTTTCACATTGTCCAGGAATTCAGCATAGCGTTCTCCGTACAGGGCGCGCGCCTTGTCAGCCAGCCCCGCCGCAGCCTGGCCGCGCTGCCACTTGCTGCCATCCACCACCAGCACCTTGTTGTCCCCGTCCGCGCCGATGAGCCAGTTGCCTACGGCGGGGGTAAAGCTCTTTGGTGGAGCACCCACGGTTTCCCGGGAGAAATCCTCCAGGTAGCCTGCCGCCGGGTCACTGCCGGCCTGGGCGCCGGAAGCCAGCATCAGCCATACAACCGCTGCGACAGCAGGAACGAATTTATCTGTCTTCATGATTCAGATCTCCAGATACATCAAGAAACAGTTTCGGATGCCGGAACAACCAGGCACCGTACAGAAAAAGAAAGGGTAGCAACACATAGAAAACCCACGCGCTGACAGCGCTGTCCACCACCAGGGGATGGCCCGTATAGGCGGGCACCGGATCAGGCAACAGTTTCTGCCCGGCCAGAGCGTGAATCAGGGGCAGCACCTCCCGGGGACTGGTGGAGTAGCTCTGGTCATGCCTTCCCTCGTAATCATATTCGATCAGACCGTATTGATCATTTTCCGGTGCACCGAACAATCCCTGGGAAGCGCTCTCCACATAGCGGATGCGAAGCTGTGGCACCAGCCGGCGCAGTTTGGACAGCACCGAGCGATCAAAGTCATACAGGCGGCTGTCATCCCGGTTCATGTGCACGCTGATCTCCAGGGGCGCCGGCAGGGCTTTGAGCGCCCGCTCATCCGCGGGATTGAAAGAATGACGACGGTTCTCCGTGGTATCCCGATAGGCTGGGTATTGCACGGCTACCCAGACGATCGCTCCAAACACCAGCATTCCCCCGAGAATCCCGGGCAGCCGGTCGGACAGGCGGCGTCCCGTAGGAAGAAAAATGGCCGCCGCGTAAAAAAACAGGGCCGAAATGGACAGGAACAGAATGACGTCCACGGAAGACAGCAGCCCGGTTTCGAATTGCCTGAGCAGGGAGGTCAAGGAAAACCGGCTCAACCAGGCAGGCCAGTCGCCACTGCTTACAGCAAAATCCAGCACCCAGGAACCCAAAGTCACTGCCAGGCAGATAATGGCAGCAGAGGCCGGGGTGGCACTGACCGTGGCGGCAAACAGGGCAATGCAGAAGATGACCAGGGTATAGAGGACATGGCCCAGCAGCAGGGTGGCAAGCTCAGGCCCGTATACACTGCCACCCAGATAGTGCCAAATCAGAATGGCCGCCAGCGCGGGCAACGCCAGAAGCATGCCTGCCACGGACAAGGCAGCCAGCTTCGCCACATTCAACATCACCGGCGGCAGAGGCAGTTGCAGAAGCAGTTTCAGGCTGCCCGTCTGCCGGTCCTGTCCTGCCAGGCGGATGACCACGAAGGGCAGCAACAGGGTTTCCACCAGATAATAAGCACCCATGGTGGGGACGAACACGGCTTCCACCGGATTCAGTCCACTCCCGAGTTCAGGATACGCCAGGGCGGTCCTGCTGGCCTGGCTGAACAGATCCTGGGCCTGAACGAAGCTGTAGCCCACCAGCAGGGAGAGCATGACCAGGGTGATCCACAGTGAGGGATAACCCAGCAGGGAGCGCAGATCCTGCAGGAACAACAGCTTCAATAGGCGCAAATCAGACCAGGGCAAGAAACACCTCCTCCAGGCCGCCTTCACGCAGTCCCGCCTGGGCGCGCAATTCATCCAGGCTGCCCAGAGCCACCACCCTGCCCTCGTTCAGAAGCAGAAAACGGTCGCAGATCTTCTGCGCCTCGGACAACTGGTGAATACAAAGAAGCAGGGGGCGGTGTGTCAGCATTTCCCTCAGCAGGGACATGATGTCCAGGGTCTGACGCAGATCGAAACCATCGAATGGCTCATCCAGCAACAGCAGGGGCTGGGACGAAAGCAGGCCAATGGCCAGCAACAGCCGCCGCTGGTATCCCTTGGAAAGCGCCCGCACGCGCTTGTCCAGCACAGCTTCCAACCCCAGGCGCTTGATGAGGTAGCCCTGGCGCTCCACACTGGCGCCATACAACCGCCGGAAGAACCGCAGCACCACAATCACGAGATGGTCGGGATAAGGAAGAACGCCATCCGGCAGATAGTAGAGGTAACGGCTTGCCTCTTGGGGAGAAAAGCCCCTGCCCTGCCAGCACAGGCTGCGGACTTCGCAGGGCGCCAGGCCGGTCAGGCATTCCATCAGGGTGGTCTTGCCCGCGCCATTGGGTCCGATGACGCCCAGTATCTCGCCGGGAAAAACAGAAAAGCCCACATCGGACAAAACCCTGGCCGAGCCGAATTGCCTGGAAACACCCTGACAACTGAACAGTTCTCCGGTTTCAGGCATTCCGCGGGTCATTGCAGGTTTTACAGCGCATGAAAAATTATCGGATGCCCGGCGCTCTTTGTCCACCTGTACGGAAGTTCTAAGCTTATTCAGATAAATATATAATTATCGCATATATTGCTGATGTCTACAAAATGTGCGATGACTTTTGCTTCTATCTTGATGAACGGCTTAGATAATTATTTACACTGATCAAATGGCATATTAGGAGTTTATAAGATGGTCTGTTTTCACTGCTATAATCAAACACTACCAATTTGATGAAAGCATTCCAAGCTCATGTAATTCTAATTCCAAAGCATTTTTAATATGCTCAAATATTATCGGCTTATCTCTATTTATCTTTTCTTCTATTAGTGGGTCATTTTCTTCATAACCTGACACACTCAATGATGAATGATTAAACATATAAGTTGACGCAACATGATCCCCTGTTAAAGCATCAATAACAGCTATCTCTATGCCAGCATACAATAGTGCTCGTTTTATTCCGAATGTTGTTTTCTGATAAAACCCATATCCCGGCTTTATATATGCGTTTGAGCCAAAATAGACATCCTCCGAACCAATGGGAGATATAACTATAATATAATCGGCCTTTGCTTTTTTTCCAAGAGACGAGAGCATATCTTTATTTTTCTGTTTGTTACTAAATCCGATACCCGTTATTGCAGCTAAAAACCGATCATCTCTAATAGCTGATGCTTGTATTTTTGATATGTCAATATCTAAAAGATTAACCTTACCTCTAGTGCGAATCAAGTCTTTTACCGTTGCAACAATATATCTATTAATTTCCCATTCAGGTACAGAATGATAGTATTGCCAATTTGAAAAAACCGTTGTCCCTGTGTGTTGCACATTAAATTTGTCTGATAATATAGGTAATACAACAACGCTCTTTCCAGGCAATAGACTTTGTGCTTTTTTTATGGCGCCAAGACTACAACCAGACAAACATATAATAATTAAGGCTAATATAGCATATTTTAGTTCGGATAATATATATACGTGTCGCTTTACTTTTGCATAAATCATGTTCATTTACCCAATATTTTTTATACTTTTACATAACGATACTGTCGATGAATTCGCTTTCGCCAGTCATCACATTCTAATTTCTGTTTTCCTGTATTTTACGCGCCTTTCAAATGTTGGATCTGAATGCCGACTGGACAGGCATCCTGTCATTTGTATGCCGTCACATGCCTTCTGATCGTTTTCTACCCCATCGCTGACGGGCTCTGGCGCTTGGTCTTCCATTACCCTATCGCTCCATAATGCGCCAGCTTTTCAATGTTGTGCACCAAGGCATACAGTTTCCTTTGCCCGTCCGCTTTCTTCCTTCCTCTGAGCGTGAACCGATCCAGGCCTTTATGGTAGCGTAAATTCCCGAATGGTGGTTCAACAGTACCCAGCCGCCGGCTGTAGATCATACGGCCGCTCAAGTTATCGATCTTTTACTTCATCTTGTCTCAATACAATTTACCGCCCATCAGTAAAAACCTGCGCTACGCTTTCAACCGGGTGGGCGTGGCTGATCGTTTTGCCGATACCAGCGTGCAAAAGAGTATTGCTTTCGATTTGGCGCTGATCGATTTCTATGACAAGCAGTTGTCAAAGATCGAATGGCATATCAAGCAACAGGCCAAGGCATTTGATCAACACGCCCTGGTCTTGCTGCGATCTGTCCCGGGGATCGGCCTGATCCTGTCGCTGGTGATCCTGTGTGAAATCCATGATATTGCGCGCTTTCCCCGGGTGCAGGATTTTGCCTCCTATGCGCGTCTGGTCAAGTGCAAACGCGAATCCGCAGGAAAAACCTATGGCACCGGGGGCGGTAAAATCGGTAATGCCTATCTGAAATGGGCATTCAGTGAAGCCGCAGTGCTGTTTCTTCGCGGCAATCCCGAGGCCCAGGCCTGGTTGGAGAAAAAGGCCAATCAGCACAACAAGGCTAAAGCACTGACTATTTTGGCGCATAAACTGGGCCGGGCGGTGTACTTCATGCTGAAACGAAAGGTGACGTTTGATCAGGAAAGGTTTTTAGCCGGTTAAGGAAGGCGTGTATACAGCCCATCGTCTAACTGCCATCGATACAGACAAGCCGGCACGAGGCATCTCATTCCTTTTGTGCATGGACACATCTGTTGCCTGTCGGCGCCCTGTGATAGCCCTTGCGCATTGATTGGCGTATACACGCGCTTCCGCTTTACTTGTTGCTGCGCTTTCGGGAACTGCGCCTTACCCGAGCCTGTCACTAACTGGATGGCATCTGCCAAGCCAATGCGCTTTTGAATAGGCCGGCATGAGGTGAACTGAATGTGTTTCTAGTAGCCGT
>JALWRH010000054.1 GCA_026994195.1 Sedimenticola sp.
ATATTTAACTGCCTTGACGATACCTGAATCCCTGGCACGTAGAATCTCTTCAGCTGGCGTGCTTTCCGTGAGATAGAGCGTCATCAAAGGATTGAAACTCATCCCGGAAGGCACTGCTTTCAAAATGCGTTCTCGGTACGCCCGTGCTTGTTCTGTAGTGGTCACCGGCGGTTTGAGGTTCGGCATGACGATGGCCCGGGCAAAACGCGCAGCCGTGTGTGGCACGATGTCCCGAAGCACATCGCCATCCCGCAGATGCAGGTGCCAGTCGTCCGGGCGGGTAAGGGTTATGGTTTCAACCATCTCTGACAGATCCTGAGTGTTCTATGAAATACATTCTACCCTTTCACCGCAACCCCATGCGTAAGAAAAAAGGCGCAACATCCACTGATATTGCGCCTTTTCGGACTCATGGAACAGGGCTAAGATATCAGCCGACTTTCACCTCGATCTTGCGCGGCTTATGCTCCTCCCGCTTGGGAATACGCAAAGTCAGAACACCCTGATTGAGGCTGGCCTCGACTTTCTCAGTGTCCATCTCGCTGCTGAGCGAGAAGCTGCGCTGATAATGAGTGGCCCGGACATCTGCATACAAAGGCTCCATCCCTTCGGGTATGGGAATCTCGGCATCTCCTTCGATCATCAGCGTGTCACCCTCAACCTTCACATTGAGGCGCTCCTTTGATATGCCAGGCATATCCGCGTGCAGGGTAATACCGCTTTCATCCTCAAAGATATCCACCGCCGGACGAATGCTGGGCTCAGATTGCTTGTCCACGGGTTTGATTTCAGTTTCCTTCTTGGTAGCAAGTTCTGTCTTGTCATTCATTGCTGTCACCTCCACCTGTCAATTGACCTTGATCTGCCTGGGCTTGCTGGATTCCTTGCGCTGCAATCTCACATGCAACACGCCATCTTTGTAACTGGCATCGACTTTCTCTGCGTCGATATCGTCCGGCAGACTGAAGGTACGGCGAAACTCGCCATCGAAGCGTTCCTTGCGGTAATAGCTGGCGCCTTCCTCCCGGATCACCCGGCGCTCGCCTGCAACACTGAGAACATTGTTCTGAATGGAAATATCCCAGGATTCGGGATTTACGCCAGGGGCGAAGAAATACACGTCCACTTCATCAGCCGTCGTACCCACATTCACCGGAGGGAAACCTGTGCTTGATGAACGGATGCCATTGGCCCAGGGCGCGGAACCAAAAGCATTTTCCATCTCTCGTTGGATACGTTGAAGTTCTTCGAACAAACCTGTAGTTCCAAACATGTCATACCTCCTGAAAATCGTGTTCTTTCTACACCCAGAGATATAGGGGCATGGACAAAAAAATCAAGAGCTTCCAGAGTGCGTCATACAAGACTGATCAGCAGTCACAATGGCGATCACCGCTCCAGGCGAGCCAAGCGCTGACGCAGGTTGTCGATTTCTTCCAGCAGATCCAGCACCAGAGCTGCTCCAGCCAGGTTTACGCCCAGATCCTCCTGCAGATGACGGGTGGTGCGCGCACGGTTCAACGCAGGAGCACTGAATCGCCAATGCCGCATATCGGAGCCGCCCGGTTCCAGTATCCCCTCCTCAACCAGCGAGATAACCCATTCCGCATGAGCAGAGCAGGCACGGCTGAGTTCCGCCATACTCAGGTAACAGTCTTCGTCCAGAAGGACTCCGTTCAGTATTTCATCATTCATCGCTTACACTCCCAGAGACGCACGGGGGTTGAAGGCCAGTTCTTTTTCCATCTGCTTATAGAGTTCCTTTGCCCTGTCGGTGTCAGCCGGTGGCACCATGACTTTGAGTTCCACGTACAAATCTCCGGCTTTCTTGCCTGGAATTCCCTTTCCTTTGAGCCGCATCTTCTTACCCGTGTTGGAACCCGCAGGAATCTTCAAGTCGAGCTTTCCTGCCGGTGTAGGCACCTTGACCTTTCCACCCAGAGCAGCTTCCCAGGGAGCCACGGGGAGATCCAGGTAGACATCACGGCCTTCCACCCTGTAAAAGGGATGTGGCCTGAACTCGATCTCCAGATACAAATCGCCATTACCGCCCTGCCCCACTCCTGGCGCTCCCTGACCCGCAAGGCGGATCTGTTGCCCTTGCCGGACACCCTTGGGAATACGCACATTGAGGGTGCGCTTCCTGGTAACTACATGACCGCTGGCATCCACCTCGGGCACCTGCAGGGTAATGCTGCGGGTGGCGCCGTTGTAAGCATCATCCAGGTCGATGACCACCTTGGCATGATGATCCTGACCACGCATGTGGAAGCCACCGCCGGCAGCGCCGCTGTGGCTGCGGGAACGCCTGCCAAACAAAGACTCGAAGAAGTCGCTGTAAGCCTCGGCACTCCCCGCATCGGTATATCCCCCACCGCTGAATTCAAAACCGGCATCCCAGTCCGGCGGCGGATTGAAATCCTGGCCGGCCTTCCAGTTCTTGCCTAACTGGTCGTATGCGGCCCGCTTTTCCGGATCTTTCAATACCTCATAGGCCTCGCCGAGCTGCTTGAACTTTTCCTCGGCATCTTTTTCCTTGCTCACATCCGGATGATATTTTCTCGCCAGCTTGCGATAAGCGCGCTTGATCTCATCCTGGGTCGCATCCCGGCTTACGCCCATGACTTTGTAATAATCTTCGAACTCCACGTTCTACTCCTCTATCGAATTTCATTAACCCGGCAACCAAATATATCGTCCTCAGCCGCCCTCTCTGCGTTGCGGCTTTTGACAAGGGCTTGCCATTGCCTGCAAGCCGCGCCTTAATAGGCGCCCTGTTTGAAGCACTGAGGGCGACATATTTGGCCGCCGAGTTAATAGCTAGCGAATCACCACGAACAGGGCACTGTTGCCCCGCTGCACATTGAGCAACAGGCTGTTGTCGCCTACCGCACGGGTAATGGCAGACAGATCAAGAAGAGATGCTACGGATTGACGGTTCACGGAGACGATCACGTCCCCCTTGCGCAATCCCGCATCCCAGGCCCTGCTGTTTCTTTTTACATCCAGTACTTCCACACCACCAGACTCCGCCAGTGGATGTTTGTCATTCAAGTTTCCCAGTATTGCCCCCTCCAGACGGCTACTGAGTTTTCCACCTTCTGTCTTGGCATCCATGGGCAGTGCAATGGTGGCTTCGACATTCCGGCTTCGTCCATCACGGATGAGCTTCAATGACACCTTGCTGCCTGCCCGCAGCAATCCCACGGCGTTACGCAAGACACCTCCATCATGGACTTTCTTGCCATTGATGCCCACAATCACATCACCGGAGCGGATACCTGCCTTGTCGGCGGCAGAACCCGGCAGTACCCGGGTCACCACTGCGCCACTGTGTTCCTTGAGCCCGAATGCGGATGCCAGCTCTGGCGTCAGATCCTGCATCACCACGCCCAGTTGGCCACGCTGCACTTCACCATACTCTGCCAGTTGGCTGACAATGGCCCTCACCATACTCGCAGGTATGGCAAAACCAATGCCAATATTGCCGCTGCCACCCATGATGGCCGTATTGATGCCTACCAGCTTACCCCGGGTGGTCACCAACGCCCCCCCCGAATTACCGGGGTTGATGGAAGCATCCGTCTGGATAAAATCCTCGTAACCCTCGATGCCCAGTCCGGTGCGGCCCAAGGCACTGACAATGCCATAGGTTACCGTCTGTCCCAGGCCAAAGGGATTGCCTATGGCCACTACAAAATCCCCGACCCGCAGATTTTCTGAGTCCGCCAATGGCAGGGAGGAAAGGTCTTTGGCATCGATCTGCAATAGAGCGATATCCACACCGGGGTCTTCCCCCAGCAACTTGGCGGTGAAACTGCGTTGATCCCTCAGTGTAACAGTGATCTCATCCGCGCCATCAATAACATGGTGATTGGTTATGATCCACCCTTTTCTGGCATCCACGATAACGCCGGATCCCAGGCTTCTTGATTCCTTCCGCACCGGACGGTCACGATAACCGTACAAGTGGCGAAAATAAGGGTCCACCAGGTATTCGCGCTGTTTGACCCCAACGATCTTGCGCGTGGAGATATTCACCACCGCTGGCAAAACATTCTCCAGAACCGGGGCGATGCTGTCTCCCGGAGGCGGCGGCGCCGACCATCCGCTAACGGGCAACATCACACTCAGGGAGATGATGACTGCATACAAGGTTGAACGGATGGTTTTGACTGGCAACATGAAAAAGACTCCTATCAAATCAAATACAGGGGCGGCAGCTCCTTTATTTCAACACCGAACCCAGTCAATGCACCTCAACATCAATTCTGTGACGACGGGCGCTAGAAGACTTGGGCAGTTCAATCCGCAGCACACCGCGCTTGTAGCTGGCTTTGGCTTCATCAGCAATCACCTCTTCAGGAAGAGGCAAAGCACGCTCAAAACTGCCGTAGGCGCATTCGAGTACGTGATAGCGGCCTTCACGGTGCTCCTGCTGGATGTTCTTTTGACCACGAATGACCAGATAGTTCTCCAGAACTTCGATATCGAAGTCCTTGCCTTCCATGCCCGGCGCCTCCACGCGCACCACGACTTTGTCGTCATCATCGTACACTTCTGCCGCCAGCACGCCCCAGCCGCTGCTGCGCAGAGCCAGTTCACGCTCCTCCGGCGTGTCTCCGTGACGGAAACGGGTGATGGCGTTGGCGGCGCGCCGGTACAGCTGCTGCCAGCCATCCAGCAGGCTGTCCCAGGCCTGGCTTATTCCACTCTTGATCTGTTGCAGGGTTGACATGATACGGTCCTCCATTTTCTATCGGTAACTGTTGCGGCCTCCTGCATTGCTGCATGAATGCCTTACCCGGTGCAAGATGGGTGCGGACCCGGTGAAATTCAAGGGCGGGCCAGGTTGTTCCGAAACCAAATCCCTTGAAATCTGTCACAGGGATAGCCATGTAACAAACACTTTCTTTCACAACCCTTCAGGAGAAAAACATGAAGAAAAAGCTGACTCCCCTGCTCGCTGGCCTGGTGCTGATGCCTGCGGCAGGTCATCTGCTGGCGGATCAGCCGGCTGTTTCAGCCCCCCAGGAACAACAGGCGACTGCGCCCAGCTACCTGGGCGTAGGAGTAGGCCCGGTTCCCCAGGCAGTACAGGCTCAACTGCCGGAAAACATAACCCACAACCAGGGCCTGATGGTTATGCGGGTCATGCCCGGCTCACCTGCCGAACAGTCCGGCCTGCAACAACATGACGTGCTGCTGTCGGCAAACGGTCAGACCCTCATCACTCCCGATGATCTGATAAAAGCCGTAAACAAAACAGCGCCTGGCGACAAGATCAGCCTGGAAATCCTGCGTCATGGAAAGGTGCAGAAACTGGATGCGACCCTGGCGGCCAAGAAAGTTCGTCAGCCACCCCGGATTGCACCAAACCGCCCGCCCATGAGCGGCCCCCACTCCAGGATGCCCGCCAGGCCAGCGCTTCCAGACAGTGGAACCCATACCCAGGTTTGGGAAAGCTTCCAGGCCATGACTGTCAACAAGCAGCCCGATGGCAGCTATCAGGCAAGCGTGGCATTTCTGGACGACAAGGGCAACAAGCAACAGTTTGAGTTTCAAGGCAGTCGGGATGAAATTGTCGAGCAGATAAAAAAGGAACCCAAGCTGCCGGAGAGCCAGAAGCAGCAGCTGCTCAATGCCCTCCAGGACGATAACACGGGATTCCCCGGCGACATGTTTCCTGCGTTTCCCGACATGGAACAGCTGGAACGTGATTTCTTCCAGCCACCACCTTGGGCAAGGCCTTATCGGCGGGGGTTCTGGGACTGATGCCCTTGGGCTATTAATTTCGCGGCGTTCTGTCTGTAGGTCGGGCTTCAGCCCGACATCGGCGCCACGACGAAGCGGTGGTGTCGGACTGAAGTCCGACCGACAGATACAAATTTTCCCTCATCAAGGTGCGTGACCAAAGGGCTTGTAAAGGTCAGCCCAGATCCACTTCCAGATTGTCGATGAGGCGGGCCAGCCCCAGATAGGCGGCGCCAAGAATCACCAGGGACCTATCACCCTGCCGGGGCTCGGCCAGATCTGTTGCCCGGCGAATGCCAAGGTAATCGGGCTTCAACCCGGCCTCGGCAATCATCCGGGTCGCTTCCTGTTCCAGCCGCGCAAAATCCCTTCTTCCTTCGCGCAGGGTATCCGCCGTGTGTTTAAGAGCGGCGTACAGGGCCGGCGCCCGGGCGCGCTGTTCTGCATTCAGGTAGTTGTTGCGTGAACTCATGGCCAGCCCGTCGGACTCGCGCACAGTATCCACGCCAATGATCTCCACGGGCATGGCCAGGTCTTCCACCATGCGCCGAATGACCAGCAGCTGCTGAAAATCCTTCTTGCCAAACACAGCGCTCTGGGGCTGCACCATATTGAAAAGTTTGCACACGATGGTGGCCACTCCCACGAAATGTCCAGGACGGGAAGCGCCACAGAAGATGTCGGACAAACCGGGAACTTCCACCCGGGTATGCGTTTCCATAGATGCCGGATAGATGGTTTGAACCGGAGGATGGAAGAGCAGATCAATACCCTCTGCCTTCAGCAGATTCGCATCGTCCTGTAGTGTACGGGGATAGGCCTCCAGATCTTCCTTGCGGTCGAACTGCATGGGATTGACGAAGATGCTCACCACGACGGTATCAGCAATCTCCCGGGCACGCCGTACCAAAGTAAGATGGCCTTCATGGAGGTTGCCCATGGTGGGCACCAGGGCCACCCGGCCTGGCAAGGCCCGCAAGGCCTGGCGCAGTACAGAAACATCCGCTATCTGCCTCACTTGAAGCAATGCTCCTCGGCAGGAAAGCTTCCATCATGCACAGCATCTACATAGGCGCGGATGGCCTCTTCAATAGAGGCGGCTCCGGCCATGAAGTCATGGCTGAAGCGCGGCGCCTTGCCCGGCGTGATGCCCAGCATATCGTGCAGCACCAGCACCTGACCGTCACAACCTCTGCCCGCACCGATACCAATAACCGGAATGGCCAGGGCCAGGCTGATCTCCCGGGCCAGCAGTTCCGGCACGCATTCCAGCACCAGCATCTGGGCACCGGCTTCCTGCAGCTCGTGGGCGTCAGCCAGGATCCGTTCCGCGCTTTTGCTGTCCCGGCCCTGCACCTTGTAACCTCCAAGCTGGTGGATGGACTGTGGCATCAGGCCCAGGTGGGCACAAACAGGAACAGCGCGCTGGGTTAAATGCCTGACGGTCTCCACCTGGGCATGCCCGCCTTCCAGCTTGACCATATGAGCGCCGCCTTCTTTCATCAGCCGGCCCGCATTGTCAAGAGCCTGGCGGGGCGTACCATGACTCATGAAAGGCATGTCCGCAACAATCAGAGGCCGGTGACAGCCCCGCTTTACCATAGCGGTGTGATACACCATGTCTTCCACGGTCACGGGCAAGGTGCTCTCCTGACCCTGCACCACCATGCCCAGGGAATCCCCTACCAGAATCACATCCACTCCGGCCGCTTCCGCCAGGCGGGAAAAGCTGGCGTCATAAGCCGTCAGCACGGCGATTTTACGGCCTTCGGCTTTCATGGCATCCAGGGTGCTGATGGTGGTCTTGCTGTTCATTGAATTCTTCTCACAGTCTGTTGCGGGCAGGCTTCCAGCAGATCCTGCACTCTGCCCAGTGTCGGCACCCGCAGTTCTCCATCGATCTCCGCTAGAGGACGCAGCACGAAACGGCGCTGGGCCATGCCAGGATGCGGAACCACGAGGCGTTCCTGATCAATGATTTCATCGCCATACAATAGCAAATCCAGATCCAGGGTTCTTGCTCCCCATCGTTCTTCGCGCACCCGGCCATGCGCTGTTTCGATGGCTTGCAGGGCATCCAGCAGTTCCAGGGGGGACAAGCCAGTGTGCAATTGCGCCACGGCATTCACATAGTCCGGCTGATCTTGGGGGCCCATGGGCGGACTGGCGTACAAAGAGGAGATTTCACCCAACCAGGACTCAGGCAGGCAATCCAGTTCATCCATGGCGCGCAGCACCTGCTGCCGGGGGTGGTCCAGGTTGCTGCCCAGGCCAATGTAGGCAGTGATCATGCCGATGAACGTTTCTTGCGCGGCCTGCGGCGCCGGCGCCGGCGGCTGGCGGGTTTACTGCCCCCCTTGGGATCCAGTCCCTGCTCTTCCTGGTAACGTGTCCACCAGGCTGCCAGTTCCGTGTCGGCCTCCCCTGCTTCAGCACGCAAAAGCAGAAAATCATAGGCGGCACGGAAACGGGGATGGGCGAGCAGGCGCAGTGGCCGTTTGCCCTTGATATTGTGGAAACGTGCCTGCAGGGTCCAGATCTCCCGCATGGGAGTGGAAAAACGCCGGGGTATCGCCACCCGCTGCACCTGCCGGCCGATCACCAACCCTCCGGCTTCCTGCAGAGCCTGGTAGAAGGGCATACCTTGCGCCTGCAGATCTTCGGCAAGCAGGCGCAAGGGTTCCCAGAGCAGCACGGCAAACAGAAACGCTGGAGTTACCGGCTTGTCCTGGGCCAGGCGCCTGTCCGTATTCTCCAATCCCTTGAGCACCAGCGTCAGGGGAAACTCATGATCCTCATGGGACAGGGCTTCCTCCGTCTGGGGAAAAAGTTGGGCAAACAGACCATAATGACGCAGTTTTTCAAAAGCGCTGACCGCGTAGCCACTGATGAACAGCTTGAGCACCTCTTCATAAAGGCGCGCGGAGGGGACTTCCGCCAGCAAATGGCCGACACGGGAAATCGGCTCTTCAGTGGCAGCCTCGATACTGAAACCCAGCTTGGCAGCAAAACGGGCAGCGCGCAACATGCGCACCGGATCTTCCCGATAGCGGGTTTCCGGATCCCCCAGCAAGCGCAGCAGACCCGCTTCCAAGTCCACCATTCCACCGCTGTAATCGATGACAGAAAAATCCGAGATATTGTAGTAGAGGGCATTGACCGTGAAATCCCGACGGAGGGCATCTTCCTCTATGGTGCCGAATTCGTTGTCCCGCAGCACCATGCCTTCATCAGATTGTTCCCCCTGCTGGAACTGCAGGCTGCGGAAGGTCGCCACTTCGATGATCTCCCGACCGAAGCGCACATGCACCAGACGGAAACGGCGGCCGATGATACGCGCATTGCCAAAACAGGCCTTGACCTGCTCGGGCGTGGCATCGGTGGCCACATCAAAATCCTTGGGTTCCCGGCCCAGCAGCAGGTCGCGCACGCCCCCACCCACCAGATGCGCCTGGTAACCACTTTTTTTCAGGCGATACAATACCTTGAGGGCTGATTCGGAAATATTCGCCCTGGAGATATTGTGATCCGACCGGGAAATGATGACTGGCGTGGCGATAGGTGGTTTTTCCTGCAAGTTGATTATCCGGGGCAATGATAACCCCTTTGCAGGCAAAACGGTACGCATCTTGAGGGGAAAGAACCCGGTCAATAACAAAGAAAGCGCCTGTCAAGCCATCAGAAACAAACTGCGACCGGAAAGGCGCTTTCCTCCCCTCTAGCAAATCACAGGCTCAGCAGTCCTGTCAGCGCGTCAGGTAGTCAGAATGCACCCACCCCTGTTTCCCACCGGCATCGACCTCCCACCAGGGACCGCTCTTAGCCCCAGTGGGCATGACGGAGGCTCCTTTGGGCAGGGTTTTCAACACGGGTGCGCTGGTACTGGGGCCACCACGCAGATTCAGCCTTCTGGATGTATACCAGCCGGCATTGTCAGAAGTAGCAGCGCTGTTCACCGGTATGGCGCCCAACTGTCTGGCCAGCTTGTTGTGAGCATCCAGGAAGGCCGCTACTGTAATCTTGCCGATATCGGTACTCTCGTAGGAACCACCCAATCCGGCCACGGGGCCTGCCCAACCGCCACCGCCCCAGGTGATGTCGTTCTTGCTCGCGCTGCCCTGGGCAACCGCTTCCTGAACTCCGGTGCGCACATTGGTGGCGGTCAACAAGACTTCAGCCTGCAACTGGTGTGTCTTCAAACCTCCGGCAATAGCCCCTGCCGCTCCGGG
The DNA here is from genome assembly GCA_026994195.1 of Sedimenticola sp. Lineage (GTDB taxonomy): Bacteria > Pseudomonadota > Gammaproteobacteria > Chromatiales > Chromatiaceae > Thiolapillus. The sequence goes on from JALWRH010000054.1 coordinate 9,984, forward strand.
CAACAGGCCGCCCAGCCCACCAAACGCACCCCCGGCATCTTCATTCTTTCGTAAAATCGTAGGCGTGATGATGTAATCCGCCGCCACCATTTGCCCGGAACCCATGTGGCTGCCTTTCTGCAACTCACCTCCACGGGCCATCTGGCGTTCCCGTTGCAAAGCGCTGGAAGCTCTTCCCCGGTCCACGACGCGGAAACAGTTACTTTGAGCCATGAGGAGACGCAGCACAGGAACCGGACTGGTGAGCCCATAGGACATATAGTAGCGATCTTCAGGTTCCAGCAGGGCGGCTGTACCGATGGGACGGGCGCAACGGAACAACTGTCCTGAGTCGCCCTGGCTTCCGGCCGCGCCAGCAGAACCGGTAACCATGCTGGAACCTCCTCCAAGCTTGGTCTCATTGGATACACAGCCACCCAAAAGCATGGCGCTTACAGCAACAAACAGGACAATTCCTTTTGCAGATTGGAACGAACGAGCTTTCATTTATCAATTCCCCCTGGAACATTCGTAATAATGCATCATTAACCCTTCAGACTATAGCGGAAACCCGCCCCATTGAGAAAGCCCGGCAAACCACCATAGTGTTTCATCGGTCACAGGGCAGAAAAAAACCTTCCTTCCTGCTCCACTAGGACACACCCGGCGGGCGCCCTGCCGAATCGACAGGATTCACCGCCATCACCCATCATTTTCACATATAATTGAACGCTTTCCCGCAGCCTTTGACGATAGCGCTACACGATGGACAAAACATTCGACCCCAAACAGATCGAAACCCGCTGGTACCAGACCTGGGAAGACAAAGGCTGGTTCGCCCCCCAAGGTGGGGCCAACAGCTATTGCATCATGATCCCACCACCCAACGTGACCGGCAGCCTGCACATGGGGCATGCCTTCCAGGACACCATCATGGACGGCCTGACGCGCTACCACCGCATGAAGGGTGACAACACCCTGTGGCAGCCGGGCACCGACCATGCCGGTATCGCCACTCAGATGGTGGTGGAGCGGCTGCTCGAAGCCGAAGGCAAGACCCGGCACGACCTGGGCCGGGAAAAATTCATCGAGCGTGTCTGGCAGTGGAAGAAAGAATCCGGCGGCACCATTACCCGCCAGCTGCGCCGCATGGGAGCCTCACTGGACTGGGAGCACGAGCGCTTCACCATGGACGAAGGCCTTTCCGAGGCGGTGAAGGAAGTCTTCGTCCGGCTCTATGAAGAAGGCTTGATCTACCGGGGCAAGCGCCTGGTGAACTGGGACCCGGTACTGCACACGGCCGTCTCCGATCTGGAAGTCCTCTCCCAGGAGGAAAACGGTCACCTGTGGCACATGCGCTATCCCCTGACCAACGGCACCGGCCAGCTGGTAGTCGCCACCACCCGTCCGGAAACCATGATCGGTGACTGCGCTGTGGCCGTCAGCCCCGGCGACGAGCGCTATGCGCACCTGATTGGCGAATTCGTGGAACTGCCTCTCACCGGGCGGAAGATTCCCATCATTGCCGATGAACATGTTGATGCCGAGTTCGGCACCGGCTGCGTGAAGATCACCCCAGCCCATGACTTCAACGACTACGAAGTCTGGCAACGTCACCGGGACGAGACCGCCATTGCTGCCCAACCCCATGGAGGCCTGATCAACATCTTTACCGTGGACGCGGCCATCCGCGCCAATGAAGCAGACGACCAGAAACTGATCCCGGAAAAATACGTGGGTATGGATCGGTATGAAGCAAGAAAGGCGATCCTTGCCGACCTGGAAGCCCAGGGCCTGCTGGAGAAAACCGAGGACCACAAGCTCATGGTGCCCCGGGGGGATCGCTCCAATGCTGTCATCGAGCCGTTCCTCACGGACCAGTGGTACGTGAAGATCGAGCCCCTGGCCAAACCCGCCATCGAGGCCGTGGAGACCGGCCGCATCCGTTTCGTACCGGACAACTGGAAGAACACCTATTACGAATGGATGCGCAACATCCAGGACTGGTGCATCAGCCGCCAGATCTGGTGGGGACACCGCATTCCGGCCTGGTATGACGACAACGGCAATGTCTATGTGGGCCGCAGCGAGGACGAGGTTCGCCGTCAGCACGACCTGGCAGCGGATTATCCCCTGCGCCAGGACGAGGATGTCCTGGACACCTGGTTCAGCTCCGCCCTCTGGCCCTTCTCCACCCTGGGCTGGCCGGAACAGACCGAGCGCCTGCAGACCTTCTACCCCACCAGCGTGTTGGTCACGGGCTTCGACATCATCTTCTTCTGGGTGGCGCGCATGATCATGATGGGCCTGAAGTTCATGGACGAGGTTCCCTTCCACGAGGTCTATGTTCACGGCTTGGTGCGCGACGCCGAGGGCCAGAAGATGTCCAAGTCCAAGGGCAATGTCCTGGACCCCATCGACGTCATCGACGGCATCGACCTGGAATCCCTGGTGGCCAAGCGCACCTCCGGCATGATGCAGCCACACCTGGCGAAGAAAATCGAAAAGCAGACACGCAAGAACTTCCCCGACGGCATCCCCGCCTATGGCACCGACGCCCTGCGCTTCACCTTTGCCTCCCAGGCCTCCACGGGCCGGGACATCGTGCTCTCCCTGCAGCGCATCGAGGGCTACCGCAACTTCTGCAACAAGCTGTGGAATGCCTCGCGTTATGTGTTGATGAACGTGGCGGATGTCGGACTGAAGTCCGACCTACATCCTCCCGCAGGTCGGGCTTCAGCCCGACAAAATGCCCTTTCGGTGGCGGACCGCTGGATTCTCTCCCGCCTGCAGCACACGGCGGAGGAAGTCGCTTCCGCCATTGAGGGCTACCGCTTCGACCATGCCGCCCAGGCCATCTACGAGTTCACCTGGAACGAGTACTGCGACTGGTATCTGGAGCTCACCAAGCCGGTGCTCAATTCCGATGACAGTAGCGAGGAACAGAAACGCGCCGCCCGACATACCCTGGTGACGGTGCTGGAAGCGCTGCTGCGCATCATCCATCCCATAATGCCTTTCATCACCGAGGAAATCTGGCAGCAGGTGAAAGCACTGGCAGGCGTGGAGGGCGAGACCATCATGCTCCAGCCTTTCCCCGTGGCCGATAAAACCCTGCAGGATGCCGAAGCCGAGGCGGAAATGCACTGGGTCATGGACTTCATCCAGGGCATACGCCGCATCAAGGGCGAAATGAACATTGCCCCCGGCAAGCCCGTACCCGTATTGCTGGAAAACGCCAGCGAAGGCGATCAGGCCCGCCTGGCTGACAACCGGCACTACCTGGATTTCCTGGCAAAAACCGAATCCGTGCGCGTGCTGGAACCCGGGGAGGAAGCCCCCGAAGCCGCCATGGCCCTGGTGGGTGAGATGAAGATCCTCATTCCCCTGGCCGACCTCATCGACAAGGAAGCCGAACTCAAGCGTCTGGAAAAGGAACTGGCCCGAATGCAATCCGAAATGGAACGGGCGGAGAAGAAACTCGCCAACCCCGGTTTTACCGACAAAGCCCCCGAACCCGTGGTACAAAAGGAACGGGAAAAGCTCGAAGCGGCCCGCTCAGCTTTGAACAATCTCGCAGAGCAGGCCGAGCGCATCCGTAACCTGTAACCTGATTTCAACCCAAGGAGAACATCATGAAGATATGGAAGACAGCCGTCATTGCCGCCGTGATCAGCACCAGCACCGCCTGGGCAGGCTTTGGCGACATGCTCAAAGATACCGCAGGCAGTTATCTTAAAGGTGACAGCGCCGCCTCAGGGCTCAGCCAGGGACAAATCGGCGCCGGACTGAAAGAAGCTCTCAGCGTCGGCGCTGAGCGAGCCATCGATTACCTGGGCAAGCCTGGTGGATTTCTGAATGACGCCAAGGTGCACATCCCCCTGCCTTCTGCGGTGGACAAGATCGCTTCCGGCCTGCGCATGGCCGGCCAGGGCGCCATGGTGGACGAATTCGAAACCACCATGAACCGCGCTGCCGAGGCCGCCATCCCCAAGACCCTGGATATCGTCAAGGAAACCGTGAGCAACATGACCCTGGATGATGCACGCAAGATACTCAACGGCGGGGATGACGCCGCCACCCGCTATCTGCGGGAAAAAGCCGGTCCTACCCTGGAAAAAGCAGTCAAACCCATCGTCTCCCAGGCTACGGATCAGGTAGGCGCCACGGCAAGCTACAAGCAACTCACCAGCAGCGCCGGCGGCGGCATGCTTGGCGGCCTGCTTGGTGGCGGCAGCGCCCTGGATCTGGACAGCTATGTCACGGAAAAAACCCTGGATGGGCTCTTCTACAAACTGGCTGAAGAAGAAAAGGCCATTCGGGAGAATCCCATGGCGCGCAGCACGGAACTGCTGAAGCAGGTGTTCGGTAAGTAACCTGTGTAACCCAGGATATCCCTTGATTAATCATTCTGTTAAAAGATATAGTTAACGTGGAAACACATCGGATAATTCCCTCCCCGGCGTGCGGGGGAAGGTTGAATACCGTATCTACAGGTTCTGTAGATCCTGTCCCCCTCCCCCGCGTACGGGGGAGGGTTGAGGAGGGGGAAAGGGAAGCTTTCCATACTCTGGGATGGGTGCCATGACTAAAGATAATTAATGGAAATTGGATATCTTGGCGCCTTCCTCATGGGGCTGTTCGGCACCCTCCACTGCGTCGGCATGTGCGGAAGTATCATGGGGGTGCTGACTTTCAGCCTGCCACAAGAGACCCGTCGGCATCCTGGGCGCTTACTCGGCTATCTCGGTTACTACAACATCGGGCGCGTACTCAGCTACACTTTGGCCGGCAGCCTGGCAGGAGCCTTCGGTGCTGGCATGCTGCTTACCATCAGTCCGCAATACGGTCACAGCATTCTGCTGCTGCTGGCCACTTTCCTCATGATAGCCGTAGGTTTCTATCTGGCCGGCTGGTTTCCCGGCCTGGCCTATGTGGAGCGGGCTGGCGCCCCTGTCTGGCGCAAACTGGAACCCTTGGGAAAAAAACTTCTGCCGGTGAAATCACCCTTGCAGGCCCTGCTTTACGGCCTGATCTGGGGCTGGCTGCCCTGCGGACTGGTGTATTCCGCCCTGTTTATTGCCCTGGGTCAAGGCAGCCCCCTCTCAGGTGGTGTATTCATGTTTCTGTTTGGCCTGGGCACCTTGCCATCGGTGATGGCCACTGGTGTATTTGCCGAGCAGATCATGCGTTTTGCGCGCAATCCGCGTATGCGTATAATTGCAGGCATCGCTTTGATTCTATTGGCCCTGGCGGGGCTGATTATCAACTGGTAGCAGATACAGATATGAACAAACCGGACAACTACGAGATGCAGGGAAACTCTCCCGAGTTCACCGCGCTGTTGCGTTCTCTGGACATTGCCGCCGCTACCGATGTGGCCGTCCTTCTTCTGGGGGAGAGCGGCACGGGCAAGGAACTGCTGGCCAGGCAGATCCACCGCAACAGTTCCAGGTCCGATGCACCTTTCATCGCCATCAACTGTGCAGCCCTGCCCGACGGGTTGGCGGAATCCGAGTTCTTTGGCCACGCCAAAGGGGCCTTCACCGGCGCCGTGGCCGACAACCCCGGGCGCATCAGCCAGGCGGAGGGGGGCACCCTGTTCCTGGATGAAGTGGGTGAAATGTCTCTGGAAATCCAGGCCAAGCTCCTGCGCTTCCTGGAGTCCGGCGAGTTCCAGCCCGTCGGCAGCCTCAGGCAACGTCATGCCGATGTCCGCCTGATTGCCGCCACCAATGCGGATTTGCGGAAAAAGGTTGAACAAGGCAACTTCCGGGAAGACCTCTACTACCGCCTGAATATCGTTCCTTTTCATGTGCCTCCCCTGCGGGAGCGCAGCGGTGATGTGGCGCTGCTGATGAAGAACATCACCCGGGATCTTGCCGCCCGGCACCAGCTTGATCCTCCCGTGTACACCAGAGCTGCCATGAAATGCCTGGACAGCTATGCCTGGCCGGGAAACGTGCGCGAACTGCGCAATCTGTGCGAACGCATGCTGATCCTTTTCAGTGGCCGGGAAATCGACGAAGGCAACCTGCCCCGGGAAATCCGCCACCAGCATCAAAGCCGCTGGACTTTCTCCCTGCCTGACACCGGCATCAAGCTGGAAGAAGTGGAAAAAGAGTTACTGCAGCAGGCCCTGGAGAAAACCGGCGGCAACCAGAGCAAGGCGGCACGCATCCTGGGTCTGACACGCTACGCATTCATTTATCGCTTAAAGAAGTATCAGCTACAAACCTAAGCTCAATTAAAATCGTCTAAAACATGCAGCGCTGTTTCTCTGATGTAAATCTGATCCTGAGACAATCTCTTTATCAGGAACTTCGTTTCAAGTTTACTCAGTTCCCTACTGAGAGACGCTGGATTCATTCCCAGATAACTCGATATGTCACGTTTTTCCATGGGCAATAAAACCGTTCCGGCATGTGCAACGCCTTGTTGCCTTATCAGAAGGTCACACAGGAAAAACAACACACGATAGTAGGCGATTTCATTCCTTACCAGCTTCCATTTGTATCTTTCGGAACGAATACTCTCTCCCAATCCGGCAAATAGCTTGCGCAACAGATCCGGTTGCCTGCCACAAACACTAAATACCTCGTCCTGGGAAAAACGGCATACGCGGGCAGGCGAACAAGCAATGGCGCTTCCCGGATAGGGCCCTCCTCCCATGCCTTCCAAGCCGAGAAATTCCCCGGGAAGATGAAAATGTGCCACTTGTTGTTTCCCATCCTCAGTCTCAGTTTCGGTCTTGATGACACCCTCACACACTAGATAGACGGCCGCTGAAGTTTCACCATGCACATAGAGTGCCTCTCCCGGAGCAATATTCTGCTTCCTATTGTACTTACTGCTGCTCAGCCCCGATTCATTAGCCCATGCCTGGAATTGATAACAGAAATTCCCTACGGCGCAAACCCGGCACCTCGCGCCAAGCACACCATCCCCAACACTGTCCAGCATTTGTTTCACTGGTTGCCCCTCTCTTGTTCCGTCGTTCCCAAAATCCAGCAGACAACGTGAAGAACCTGATTCATTTTCTACCCCTTTCATCGTGAAAATAAAGATAACGAACCTTTGCTTCCTGGCCATGACAGGTCACGCAAAAGCTGTTCCCCGCCCCTTTGCGCCGCAGAAAACTGCTCAGCACCGTTCCCTCCTCGTTCTCCCCATCCTTGCTGCGCCCTGCCAGAGGGCTCTCCTCTTGTGGCCGCCAGCGATGGGGTTCATGACAGGTGATACAGGCGATGCGCCCGAATTCACTGACCTTTCCCTTCTCATCCAGCAAAGGCATGTCACTGGGATCGGAACGCAGGATCAGATCCTTCCACGGATGCGTGAAATGCTCGATGGGCTTGGCCTCCAGGTCGTTGTCCTTGTGATGACAGCCCATGCACAGCGCATCCCTGGCTGTCATGTCCTGGTTTTCTTCCGGCTGGAATGGCGGACCCACGAACAGAAACGGCTGCTGTCCTTCACCACGGTGCATGCTGTGGCAGGCCCCGCACAGCCCAACCTTGTTCCAGGATTCCTTCAGCCGGTTCTTGTGTTCGCCGGGGTGGCGGCGCAGGTCGTGATCGGTGTGTGACAGCTTATCCTGTTCCTCGTGACAGACGACGCACAAGGTGCCGTCGGCGGCATCTTCCACCAGCACGGCGGTTCCTTTCACGCCTTCATGGACAGAATGGCAGCCCCGGCAATCCAGGTTGCGGATTTCCTGTCCTGCCAGCTTCACCGGCTCATCCAGAAGGGTATTCACGGGATGAACGCCTTTTTTGAATGCCTCCTCCTTGTCTGCCGCATTCTGGCGTTCATGACAGTTCGCGCACAGATCACGGGCATTCTCTCCCCTGGGCAGAAGGGCCGTGCCAGGCTGGGCGTCATGCACGGAATGACAGGCCAGGCAATCCAGGCGATGGATCTTTCGGCCCCCCAGCTCCACTTCCTTATCCGTTTTCACCCCCACGGGATGAATCCCCTTGTCATGGGCATCCGGGCGGTCTTTTGCGTTCTGGCTTCGATGGCAGCTGATGCAGAGCGCTCCCTGGTCGTTCTCCATCACCAGCAGGGCCTTGCCTTTTGCGCCATGCACCTGATGGCAGCTCTGACATATCAATTGTCCCCTGTCCCCCAGGCGCGCACCGGCCTGCTTGAGGGCATCCGGCAACCCCTGTTGCAGTTCCTCGCGGCGCGCATAGCCCTGAACCTTGTCTACGACGGGTTTCTTCATCATCACTCCCAGGGGATGATTCAGGACTTTCAAGCCCTTGCGCTGCCGGTCTTCCGCCCCTGTGTGCCTGGAAGCATGGCACTCCAGGCAGAGGCTGCTGTTTCTATTGGGCTTGCGCAGCCAGGGGTTGCGCCGCCCTTGCGCAACAGCTTCCTTGGGAGGCTTATGGGGCGTGTGGCAACTCGCGCAGTCAAGATGCCCGTTCTTTTTCAGAGGAAAATCCCGGGGCACTTCATCATTGTCGAAACGCGTCGTATCCCCCGCCGGCTTTCCCTCCCTTTGATCATGCAGGGTGGGGTGCTGGTGCCCATGGGCTATCAGGGGTCTGGATTCCATGACCGCACCATGATGGCAACTGAGGCACATGCGCCTGTCCGCCACCGGCAATACCAGGGTGTTTTCCTCCGGCTGATAATTCCTGGACCACGAGGGATGGCATTGCAGACAGTTCTTTCTGGAATCCCTTTCCGGTTTCGCCTCAGGCAGGGATGTATTCAGGCCAGGGTTATCTTTCAGGCGCAAAACCTCTACCCGGTTGGCCAGCAGGTCCGCCACATACAGCCTGTCTTTCCACAGGGCCATGCCCACGGGCATGGAGAATCGCCAGGGCCGGCCGTCATCATGCACTAACAGGCCCTGGGCCTTGCGCCGGTAGAACAGGGTAAGATGCCCCGTCCAGGCATCCGACACCAGTACGCCTCCATTTTTCCAAACCACCAGGCCGTTGGGTCGAAACAGGTATCCGGGAAGCATCCCGAACCCTCCCAGGCTGCCAACAGGCTTGCCTCCCGGCTCATGGATCTGCACCCGGGCATTGAGCACGTCCACCGCCAGAACATAACCACTGGTGTCGGCGGCGAGCATGTATGGATAACGGAACCGCCCCAGCGCTTCTCCCCTGCCCCCCTGGCAGTGAACGGGCTGTTCCCCATTCAGCCTGCTACGGCACAGACGGTGACCACGGCGGTCACTCCACCACAGCTGATTTCCCAGCACCAGGACGGACGATGGTTCCACCGGCTGTTCATCCGGCCGGGGGCGCAGTTCTTTCAGCAGTTTCCCCTGGGGGGTCAGTACCAGGATGCGGTGCGCAGAAGGATCGGCGACATAGAGCAACCCCTTGTCGTAGGCGATATCCGTGGCCGGCATTTCCCCGGCAGGGAGCATCACGCCATGGACCAGTTTTCCCGCGTT
>JALWRH010000055.1 GCA_026994195.1 Sedimenticola sp.
GCAAAGTCCCCTCTCCCCCTTGGGGGGAGAGGGTTAGGGTGAGGGGGGCAACATTTCAGCACCCTCTCCCCAACCCTCCCCCGCGCGCGGGGGAGGGGTTTACTGGGTGTTTTTCCACATTAAACAGGATACACCAGATGAGTTACACGGCTCTGGAAATCGCTTTTTCCTCCTGAATTTCCGGCAAGGCCAGGGACAGCAAAGCCGCCATCAGAACAAATCCCGTGGACCACCACAGGCAGCCTTCCAGTCCCCAGAGCTGATAGGCCCAGCCGGATAGCACCGTGCCTGCCAGGCGGCCGCCAGCGTTGGCCATGTAGTAAAACCCTACATTCATGGCCACCTTGTCATGGGAGGAGTAGGCCAGGATCAGGTAGGAATGCACGGCGGAATTGATGGCGAACACGACACCGAACAGGATCAGGCCGGTTATGATCACCCTGTCCGCCGGCCAGCCCCATGTCAGACCCAGAGCAATGCCAGCAGGAAAAACCGCCAGCACGAACGCCCAAAAGCGTGCCGTACCGCCACCGGGGCCTCTGCCGTGATGACTGCGGCCGATCAGTTTGGGGGCGCTGGCCTGGATGAAGCCGTAGCCGATGACCCACAGGGCGAGAAAAGCGCCTACTTCCATGAAATCCCACTTCAGCACGTCATAGAGAAACACCGGCAACCCCACCACAAACCATACATCCCGGGAACCAAACAGAAAGAAGCGTGCGGCTGACAGCCAGTTGATGGCAGGCACTTTGGAGAATACCTGGCTGAACTTGGGCTTGGATTTCATCTTTCCGACACCCGAGGGCAGCAGAATGGCAGTGATGATGAGCACCACCAGCAGCATGCCCGCCAGTACCAGCAATGCGGCGCGGAAGCCTATCCATTGCAGCAGTGCGGCGCCGATGAAGAAGCCACCGCCCTTGAGGGCATTCTTGGAACCGGTAAGTATCGCCACCCATTTGAACAGCTGGCTGTTTGAATCGCTGCTGACCAGGGTTTTCACCGAGGCCTTGGCGGACATCTTGTTCAGATCCTTGGCGATGCCCGAAAGTGCCTGTGCGAACATCACATAAGGCACAGAGAGCCAGGCATCGGGCACTGCCAGCATGGCCAGGGCGACAACCTGCATGCCCATGCCGATGTGCATGGTCAGGTTCAGTCCGATGCGTGCCCCCAGCCAGCCACCCACCAGGTTGGTGACGATGCCGAAGAACTCGTAGAACAAGAACAGCATGGCCACCTCGAAAGGCGAGTAACCCAGCAGGTGGAAGTAGAGCACCACCAGCATGCGGATGGCACCATCGGTGATGGTAAAGGCCCAGTAGCCGCCTGTGACGGTCAGATAGTTGCGCAGGTCAGACATTTCCTGCTATCTCCCTCTTCCCTCGAGGGGAGAGGGTTGGGGTGAGGGGTGAGAATACGCATGCCGCCATAAACAACGGTTTTCCGCAAAGGCACACAGGGTCATGACAGGGACTCAGCCATCATCTGCGCAATGTCCATCATGCGGTTCACGTAGCCCCATTCATTGTCATACCAGGCATAGATCTTTACCTGGGTTTCATCGATGACCATGGTGGACAGAGCATCCACGATGGAAGAACGTGGGTCATTCACATAGTCGATGGAAACCAGAGGGCGTTCCTCGTAACCCAGGATGCCTTTGAGCCCGCCTTCTGCGGCCTCTCTGAAGTAACCGTTGAGTTCTTCTGCTGTAACCGGCCGGGCGGCATCGAAGACAAAATCCGTCAGGGAAGCATTGAGCAGGGGCACGCGAATGGCATGACCATTGAGCTTGCCTTCCAGTTCGGGAAAAATTTTGGTGATGGCCTTGGCCGAGCCGGTACTGGTGGGTATCAGTGACTGACCGCAGGCGCGCGCCCGGCGCAGATCCTTGTGGCCCTTGTCCACGATGGTCTGGGTGTTGGTGATATCGTGGATGGTGGTCATGCAGCCGCGCAGTATGCCCACCTTCTCGTGCATGACTTTCACCACCGGCGCAAGGCAGTTGGTGGTGCAAGAGGCAGCGGTGACGATGTGATGAGTGGCCGGATCGTACAGCTGATGATTCACACCATAGACGATGTTCAGGGCAGGGTCGGGGACGGGGGCAGAAACCAGGACTTTCCTGATACCCTGCTCGAAGTAGGGCTGCAGGGCGTCTTCCGTCTTGAATTTGCCCGAGCACTCGATGACCAGATCCACGCCTTTGCCGGCCCAGTCCACCTCTGCAGGTGTTGCCAGACTGCTGAAACCGACTTCGCGTCCATCCACCGTGATGGCATCATCGCTGGCGGAGATTTCGTGACTCCAGTGCCCATGCACCGAATCGAATTCGAGCAGATGTGCGTGGCAATGTGCATCGCCGCTGATTTCATTGATATGTACGATTTTGTAAGCCGGATTGTCCCAACCGGCGCGAAAGCCCAGCTTCCCCATGCGGCCAAAGCCGTTGATGCCCACCCTGATGCTCATCTGTGGTATCCCCTTGCAGAAAAATAAAATCTGTTATCCTTTATATTACCTTAAACAAATATATCAGGCCAACATGACAAACTGATGACAAGAGGGAACCAGGCCGTAGGTCGGACTTCAGTCCGACATTATTCCGTTGTGGCCGCTGATATCGGGACCTACGGATCAGCCGCAGGATACGGCGGTTCTTGTAGCCTTGCGGGAAAGGCGCTTGAGATCATCGGCGTAGGGGGGCTTGCCCTGGCAGCCTTTGTGCACCGCTTCCAGCAACTGATTCCCCCAGGCAGGTAGATCCGGGTGAATGCGGTAGTGAATCCACAGGCCTTCGCGGCGATCCAGCACCAGCCCTGCTTCGCGCAGTATGGCCAAGTGGCGGGATACCTTGGGCTGAACCATTTGCAGGGCTTCGGTCAGTTCACAGACACAAAGCTCTTTTTCCACCAGCAGCAGGTTGATGACACGCAGGCGCGTACCATCGGCCAGGGCACGTAAAATTGTTTCTGTCTGAATCATGGTGGGAAGTATATGGTCTTTACTATATATTTACAAAAAAAACATCCCGGAAGAATGAGTGTGTGACAGAGGATTTGTGTGTTCCATGGCATACAGGCAACAATGAAGACGAACGGATCAAGTCGGTTAACTATAAGAGAACCTGAATATGGCAAATTATTCCTTTTCTGAGGACCCCAAAGGTGGGGTAGGCATGGAGATTATCGCGAAAGACCAGTTTGACATGTTTAATGCGGCAGTCGGTGCCCTGTGCTTGTTCATGTGGGATCAGGAGCACGTGAAGGAAAAAGTTGAGGTGCCCATAGCCTGGTATGGCTTCGACGTACCAACCACCGTGGTGGGATTGCTGTCAGAAATCCTGTATCAGATGGAGACGGGTGGTTGGGTATTCAAACGATTTGTTACCCACAGCCTGGAAGAAGTGGATGATCTCGATGAACGTCACCGCCGCAAGCAGTTAAAAATCAGTGGGACGGCGTACGGGGAGAGGTATAACCCAGAAAACCATAAAAAGAGATTCGACGTAAGTGCTGTATTGCTGCCCCGTCTCAAGGTTCAGCAGGTGGATGAGGGTGTTCGCCTTTACTGTGTGTTGGATGCCTGAGTGGGTGTGTATGTCAGGTTACCGTTTGGTTACCATTCCGGGAACTTGTTGTTACCGTTAGCTATGGAAACAGTGTTGCAGGTCACCTGAGAATGGCATGTAACCATTTGGTAACTTGGCCAGACAAAATGTTTTTACAAGAAAAAATATATATCAAACAATTGCTTGAAGAAACAGTCGCTTTTTGCTGGTTACTGTTCGGTAACCTATCAGTGTCATGTCTGTTGGGTAAACACAAAGCTATAAAATAAAAATATATAATAAACACGTAGTTATAATTCCTAGTAAAAAACTGTGGTATATCCTTTGCAGTATTAATCCCATGTGTATGCGTGGCTTTGGGGCAACCTGCTCTTGAGGTCGGACGATATCAACATGTGATTGGGAGGAGATGCCATGGCACTTGGTTTACAGGCCCCGCCGTCCTTGGGTGTTCCGGGAAAAAAGCGCTGGGCGATGGTTATAGATTTGCGGCGTTGTATCGGCTGCATGGCCTGCGTTTGTGCGGACAAGGCAGAATACGATGTTCCTCTGGGTGTGTGGCGAACGATCGTCAAAGTTAAGAATACGGGGAAATTTCCGAATACCAAGCGTCATTTCATGCCGCGTCTTTGCAACCATTGCGACAACCCTCCCTGTGTCCGGAACTGTCCAACCCAAGCGACTTACAAACATGAAGATGGTTTTGTTTTGCAGCGATATGAACGTTGCATCGCCTGTAGGACTTGTATCGCCGCCTGTCCTTACAACGCCCGCCATGTATTACCCAAGAATCGCGACCGTGTAAAGATTGGTGGTGTCGTCGATAAATGCACATTCTGTAACCATCGTGTTGAGAAGGGGTTGTTGCCGGCCTGCGTACAAACCTGTCTGGGGCGTTCGCGGATCTTCGGTGACCTGAATGATCCGAAGAGTGAGGTTTCGCGTTTGGTGGCAACTCACAGCACAGTGGTTTTGAAACCCGGAAAAGGTACGCAACCTCAGGTGTATTACATCAAGCCTGATCGTAGTCTTACGGAACAGGCCTACAGCGAGCCCGTGTCACATGCGGCAAAGGAAGATGCCAAGGCATTTTATCGTCACAATCGTGGCAGTAAATTCTTTTCCGGCGTTCTTTGAGGAGGTAGCCATGTTTGAATTTATGGAATACAACGTTGCGCCCTGGGGCCACGAAATAACTGTTTACTTCTTCCTCATAGGAATGGCTGCAATGGTTTTTGTCTATGCCTCGGCACCGGCAGTGTTTGGTGATCTGTTCGGCGGAACAGCCAGGATCGCAATGGAACCGTTCCAGAAAATAGGGATGATAATCAGCCTGATCCTGTTGTTGATATGCGGCCCATTGCTGATAGCCGATCTTGGCCAGCCAAGTCGCTTTCTCTATCCCATTATCCACTTTCACTGGACATCACCACTCTCGTGGGGCTCTGTATTCCTGCCTTTGTTTGGTGCCTGTGTCGTGGGTTATCTGTTTGCGCTGATGACGAACCGCATCAGCTGGTTAAAGCCAATTGGTATTCTGGGTTGTTTGCTGGCCTTGGCCATGCCGCTATACACGGGTCTGGATCTCATGGTTCAACAGGCCCGGGAGCTTTGGAGCAACCCAACCATACCTGTCCTGTTTGTGATTCTGTCTGTAAGTTCTGGCACTGCAGCGGTTGCCGTGACGGAGCTGGTTACCGGCAAGCTGAACAAGTCGGTAGTGGAGTTTCTGCATTGGTTCCTCTATCTGGCTGTTGCAGTTACCTTTGCCTTGTTTCTCGCCGAATGGGTCGTACTCAACTACGGCTCAGCAGAGAAGCAGCAGATATGGCATATCATCAACAGCCAGTTTGCATTTGAATACTGGGTTCTGACATTCCTGGTTGGAATCCTCGCGCCTTTGATTTTGGTGGCCATCCCAAAAATCGGACGCAATCCCATCCTGCTGACACTGGCAGCTGTCCTTAGCGCTGTTGGCGCATACAGTTTCCGTGCAGTGCTTATCTATGCAGGCCAGTTGGGCCAACTCTACTACTGATTCGGAGGAAAAGAGAATGAGTAATTTTACAAGTATCAGTCGTCGAGATTTTATCAAGCTGGGTAGCGCTGCTGGAGCGGTAGGGGCATTCGGTTTTGGTGGTCGGCGGTTGGTCGCAATGGAGCAGAAGCTGGGCGGCCAGGATTTTTCCGCTACCAGTGGTGGTGAGCGTCAGTCCGTTCCCTATACCTGTCTGGCATGCAACATCGAAGATGGGGGTGTGGCTTATGTGGAAAATGGCCGCGTAGTTAAACTCGAGGGAAATATGGACCACCCCAATACCCGGGGCAAGCTGTGTGCCAAGGGGAACTCCGGATTTCTGCATATCTATGATCCCGACCGCATCATGACGCCGTTGCTGAGAACCGGTAAACGGGGTGAAGGCAAATGGAAACGTATCTCCTACGATGAAGCTACCAGTCTGCTGGCCAAGAAGCTCAGGGAGGTGATTGACCGGGCCAATGCAGAGGACAAGCCCGAGATACTCAATGAGATCGTTCTCAAATGGGGCAGGAATCGTACGGGGGGTGCCTGTGAGCGCTTCATGCATGCGCTTGGCTCCAACAGCACGATTCATCACACCGACATTTGTGAGGCATCGAAAAAGGTTGGACTGGAGCCCTCCTGGGGGCCTGATATCGAATCCTGTGACTGGGCAAACACCAAATACATCCTGAATTTCGGTTCCAATGTTTTGGAAACGGCTTATTTCATGAATCCAAATTCCCAGCGGCTGGTCGACGGTGTGGTGGGCAACAAGGCCAAACTTGTGAGCTTTGATGTGCGCATGTCCAACACGTCAAGTTTTGCGGATGAATGGTTTGCGCCGTTTCCAGGCACTGACGGCGCCATAGCATTGGCCATGGCTCATGTGATCATGCATGAAGATCTCTATGACAAGGATTTTGTACGTGACTGGACCAATGTCACCGCCGAACAGCTCAAAGAACATCTGAAAACATATACACCGGAATTTGCAGAAGAGGAATCCGGTGTGCCGGCCAAGGACATCCGGCGTATTGCGCGTGAATTCGCCACAACCAAACCGGCCACCACTTTCTCCTACCGGGGGCCCGTCAAGCATGTGTATGGCACCTATCAGGAGGCCGCCATCCATATGCTCAATGTCATCACCGGCAACGTGGAGAAAAAAGGCGGATACTGCCTGCCTCGCGGCATGGGCTGGCCTCAGCCGGAGCCGGAACCCCCCAAAGGGAAGGCACCCAGCCTGCTGGCCAGCCCACCCGAATACCCTCTGGCTTCACATCATGTCTCCACACTGGCGCCCTACCGGCTGAAGAAAGGGGAGGCCAGGGTTTCTGTGTGGATGAGTTTTTATGACAACCCGGTCTATACCTATCCGTCTAGCCATGTATGGAAGGAGGTGTTGCAGGACGAGAACCTGATACCGTTCTTCGTGTCCTTCAGTCCTTTCATGTCTGAAACAACGGAGAATGCTGATCTGATTATTCCGGATGTCACTTATCTTGAAAGGCATGATCCGGAATCCATGCCCAGTGGACTCTATCCGTGCATGTCCATTCGGCAGCCGGTCGTCAAGCCTTTGGGCGGAACCCAGGAATTTCGTCAGACATTGATCGATGTGATTCATAAAGTGGATCCGGACGGTACGCTGGGGATAAAGAAATATTTTGCTTTCGATTCAGTCGAAGACTGGATGCGTGCACATTTCGATGAAATCCCCGGACTCAAGGAGCAGGGCGGCTACGATTTCCTGAAAAAGAAAGGTGTCTGGCCCATTTACGGCAAGGTTGATCCTGATACCGCCAAGATCGTTGATCGGAATGGCAATGAAGTGGAACCCGATTATGCCCTGCACGAAAAACAGCTTTCGCAATCCCAGATGGAAGGCGCGGAAATTGATGAGCAGGGAACGATACGCAAAGACGGCAAAGCCATAGGCGTACAGATCAATGGCAAGAACTATGTGGGTTTTGGCACACCATCCAAGAAGATAGAACTGTACAAGGAAAACTTCAAGAAGTATGGCTTCAATCCACTGCCGGTATACAAGCGCCTGCCCTCCCGCGATAAGAAGGACAATGAAATGGTGTTGTCCACTTACAAAGTGAACGTGCATACCCAAAGCAGGACCGCTTCCATCAAGTATCTTGCAGAGCTTTATCACAAGAATCCGGCCTGGATCAACAGCAAGAGTGCGGCGGCAAGAGGTATCAAGGATGGCGAACTGATACGTGTTACCTCGAAACTGGGCTACATAGTCACCCAGGCGCATGTTACTGAAGGTATCCGGCCCGATGTTATCGCTATCTCAACGGCATGTGGGCATTCTTCCTATGGTCGTCTTTCCCAGCTGAAGGTAAAGGAGCAGGCGCCTGTTTGGTCCCAGGGTGGAGGTGATGTGGATATTGCCAACAATGTCTGGTGGGACGACAAGGGGGTTCATCCCAATCCCATCATTCAGCTTGCAGTTGATCCTATCGGTGGATCCCAGGGATGGTTTGATACTGTGGTTACGGTCAGCAAGGCAGAACCCGGGGACAGTTACGGTGATGTAAAGGCCAGTGTCGAGGCGTCTGTCAAAGACTATGAAGAAACCCTGCGCTATGCCTATACAGGAGACCTGCACCGCAAGAACCACAAAGAAGTGGATATCGAATGGGATCATCTGCCGCCGGCTTCATTGCACGGGCATGGGTGAGCAGGTTTTATAACAATAGTTGTACAGGAGGATAAGAATGCAGAACCCCACTATGGTGATTTCATCAACGGCAGCGCAAAGCCAAGTCCAGGATGACAGACCTGGTGAATGCCACTCCCAGTCGGCCTTGTACAACCTCCTGGGTCGGATTCTGGAGGAAGAGCTGGATTATGAAATGCTCAGGCTGCTTAAAGGGGATTTGCGTTTGCCTTTGGAAGCCATGGGTGTCGAACTGGGTGCCGAGTTCGATTCGGTGTCCGAGTCGCTGCTTCTGGATCAGCTGGCAGAAGAGTTTACTGGATTGCTGGTGGCGCCAGGCTGTATCAGTCCGTATCTTTCCGTATTCGAAACAGGTGCGCTGTTTCGTGAACCCTGCGATCGGGTTCATTCGGCGTATCAGCAAGCAGGGTGGGACTATCAGCGCCATCACTCAGGGGAGTTTCCGGATCATGTCGGTACCATGCTGGGTTTTGTGGGTGTCCTGTACGGCATGGAAGGAAAAGCGCTGGAAACGGGTGACAACCTCACGGCTGATGATCTGTCGGTACAAAGATCAACATTTACAACAGAGTTGCTCGGCCCCTGGGCTCCTGGCTGGTGCAGGCGTGCATCAGAGGCAGCTTTCCACCCTTTTTATCAACAGATGCTGGCGCTTACTGAGCAGCTCTTGTGGTCGGAGCTGGCAACCCTGGTGGACAGGAGAAAATTCCGTGAGCTTTCGGACCTGAACCGTCGGGAACCCAGCAAACTCGATTACAACGCCGATTTCCGCAAGGCGTCCGGGATCTGAGTCAGGCGGATGTCTATGCGCATCTTAATGGTAGAAGCATCAGGGCGGGGGTTTCTTTGTCATTATGCGCATGCATTGTGCCTGGGTCTGCACGAAGCAGGCCATAAGGTCACATTGATTACAGGTATGCGGGATGAACTGATCGACTGGAAAGTTCCTTTCGAAAAATTGGCCTGTCTGAAGACGGGGCGGCATGGATGGCGCTGCCTGAAAAGAGAAATCAAGCGATTGCAGCCGGATGCAGTACATCTCCAATGGATAGACAATCCGCTGTCCGCAATCGCGTTCGTCTATTGGGCAAAAAGGCAGGGCATTCGCGTCATTTATACACCCCACAATATTCTGCCTCATCGGGCGCGATGGCTGAATATGCCTGCCTATCGTATTCTTTATCATCTGGTCGATCGTATCGTGGCCAGAGACAGGCATATTGCCTGGGGTCTTGAAGAAATCTTTGATGCACCGCGCCGCAAGACAGTATTTTTAGCTGGAAGCCCTAATTTACTGGCACATCCTACCCTCCCTCCTGCCTCTTCCTGTGCTGGACTGGTGGAGCTCCCGGGCAAGCAAACCGGTGAGTTCCGCCTGCTTTTTTTTGGGCATGGCTGTCGGCGAAAGGGACTGGATCTGCTGCTGCAGGCTTTGGGCAATAAGAATTGGCCCTCTCACCTCCATCTGGTGGTCGCGGGTGAGGAAGTGTTACGGGGCATTGACGCCAACAGTATAAGTAAACTGCGCAATCGGCTGCACACCACGGTAATCAACAGATACGTTCCTCCTGTTGCTGTTTCTGCGTTGCTTCGTGAGGCGGATTTGATGCTGATGCCTTATGTAAAACAATGCAAGAGCCCCCTGATGGACATGGCGGCGGCTTTTTGCCTGCCTGTATTGCGCTCCGACCGGGTGAAAGGGGCAAGTTTCACGGAAGGTTTACATGGACTGACCATCCCTCATGATGACATCGCAGAACTTCAAAAGGGTATCGAGAAGCTGACAGTGGAACCCGAGCGGTTGCAGCGTATGCGTATGGCGATGGAGAGTGAAGAAACGGTATTGGATGCGATAAGGCGTCTAAGCGAAGAACATATTCGGCTCTATACCGAACTGTGTGGAGTTTCATTCAGAAAGTCGAGCGGCACATTCAGTTTGGTGAAGACCTGAGCAAGTTTACAGTTTGGCTACGCTGTGTCAGGGAAAATGTAAAGGTTTGGTGATCCTGCATGCTTGCACAATAAACCCGAGTGACAATGAGACGGTAATGAACAATGGCAGTGGGAAAAACGATTATATTGATTGCACATGAACGCATGACCTCAGACCTGATCAAGCTGATGAGCAGGAAGCTTGCCGTTTTTCAGGAATACCGGCTGCTGGCCACAACTGAGACGGGCGAGGCAATAGAAAAGGAACTGGACCTGGAGGTAACCCATCTTTTTTCGGGAAAAAAAGGTGGTGAGATACAGCTTTGTGGCCTGATTTGCACCAATACGATCAGAGCGGTTTATTTCCTCCGTGACCCTGTTTCTCCAGCGTTCGACGAGCCAGATATTGTCCCCTTTTACCGTGCCTGTGATCTGAACAATGTTGCCATGGCAACCAACATGGTTGGCGCCGTGGCCCTGACGCACTGGTTGGGCAGAAAGGTTGATCAGGCTGACAGCAGGTCTGTGCCGGAGACACCAGTCGATCATCACAATCGGGATGAAGCATGCGCCTAGAAAACCGCGAACAGGCAGGTACTTTGCTGCAGGCATCCAGTCTGCTTGTTGACGAAGCGCTATGTCTGAATCTGCGCGGGCGGGTAATGTCCTGCAGTGCCTGCCGGGACAGTTGTGAGTCTGAAGCCCTGATGCTGAGTACCGACATGGTGGAAGTGGATGCAGAATGTTGCACGGCCTGTGGTGCCTGCGTACCCGGTTGTCCCGCAGGTGTCCTGCATCTCAGTGGTTTTTCACCGCCACGGTTTATTGCCTCTCTTGAAGCATCTGATGAGATGCACATCCACTGTAGTGAAAGCAGCGATAAAGGTGGCGGGGTGGTAATCCCCTGCCATAAATTGCTGGATGCCCGGCTGATTGCTTCTGCGGCACCGGCAACTGCAGGAAAAATCCTGTTGCACGGACTCAATGAGTGTGAAACCTGTATCAAGGGGGATGCGTCTTCACATCTCGATGATGTCGAGGCAACTCTCAGGAAATGGTTTGCTGAAAGGGCTCCCCAAATCGAGCGCCTGGCTCCGAATGAAGACAACATTCCGGGAAAACGCAGATATGAAGATCAGCCGTCGATGAACCGACGCAATTTCCTGCGTTTGATGGGCGCGCAGGCCTCCTCAGGTACCGCAGACTGGATCCTGCCCATTGCAGATGAAAAAGAGGTTTCACCCCTGCCGTTCTACCAGGGGGAAGGCTGTATCCAGCGGCCGGTGGTGTACCAGCAAATGCTGGCAACACGGGCTACCCGGGTGCCATGGTCTGACAAGGCTGAACTGCCGTGGCAATCACGTCTATTGGGAGAAACCTGTACGGCGTGCATGACCTGCGGTGATCGTTGTCCCACGGGCGCATTGCAATCCGTCGTGGAAGGCGTTCATAAAAAGATTACTTTTGAGACGGCTCTCTGTACGAACTGTGGGTTGTGCGTCAATCTCTGTCCGGTAGACGCTGTACAGCCCTTCGAACTGAATTCTGCCGAGCAGGTGAATGCACCGAGAACATTGCTCATGCAGCAGACACTGCAGGTCTGTGCGCAATGTGGTGATCTGTTTGATGCAGAGGCTTCTGGTGGGAATTTGTGTTCGATTTGCAGCAATGAGCAGGATCTGGATGGAGAATGGCTTCAGATGTTACAGGGATAGACGATGTGTTCTGGTTTTGATCCTGCTGCCGGTAATGTTGTTCGGATGGTGGTGGGGCCATTTGCCACGAACGCCAAAGGAATATTTTCAGGTGCGTTGCGCCAACTGTCATGACCTGCCATCGAAGGACCTATGTAAACGCAGTCGTGAAGAACGGGCTGGAATCGTCCATGCCATGCGTACTCTGCATGGCGCGGCTGAGGTCATAGATGAAGAAGAAGCACTGATTATCACTACTTATTTAAAGGAAAGCTTTACATGTCCATAAGTCAATCGGTTCAAATGGCAGCGTCACTGGAAGAATATGTGCTGAAGGCCCTGCACAGCGTGACAGAAGGCCCTGGTGGTCTGGATATAGTAAGTTCCGGGCAGGTATTTGATGTTGTGGCTACCGGTGGGGCAGTACGAGTGCTTCTCGATACTGATCATATTCCCGATGGGACGGAAGAAATGCTGGCAGAGGTTATTACTCCTTTTGTTGAAGCGCTGCCTGGTGTCGATCGGGTTGTCGTAAAACCCAGGCCTCGCTCCATTGCCATGCGGGAGAGCCTGCCGGGTATCACTCATGTTATCGGCGTACATAGCGGTAAGGGTGGTGTCGGAAAATCCACGGTAGCTGTCAATCTTGCCGTAGCACTGGCGCAACAGGGCATCAGTGTGGGGTTGCTCGATGCAGATGTCTATGGACCCTCTTGCCCAACCTTGTTGGGTATCACGGGAAGAGTGGAGACAACGGATGATGGTGAAAAGATCGCACCCATGAATCGGCATGGTGTGTCGCTGATGTCTCTGGGGTTGTTGTTGCCGGAAGGTCAGGCGCTCATCTGGCGTGGTTCACTGGTCGATCAGGGTCTGCCACAATTGTTGACAGATGTTGACTGGGGCAGATTGGATCTGTTGCTGGTGGATCTCCCGCCAGGCACCTCTGACGTACATCTGGCCGTTGCCCGGCATGCTTCCCTGTCAGGTGTGGTAACAGTAACGTCTCCCGGTCAGGTCTCCATAGATGATGTGCGCCGGGGGATGGAGATGTTTGCGGACCTGCAAATTCCCTGCCTGGGGTTGGTACAGAATATGGCCGGCGTGGCATGCCAAAAATGCGGCGAAGTGGGTGCCTTGTTCGGCGTTGATGGGGGCGGTGATCTCGCCGTTGAAATCGGAGTCCCCGTACTTGCCAGCCTCCCTTTCGTGCCTGAACTAGCCATACAAAGTGATCTGGGTGAACCCCTGGTGATCAGTCGTCTGGGTTCTGCAGCCTCACGGGTTTTTCACGAACTGGCGGGAAGGCTGGCCACGGGATTGTGTATTGGCGAGCGGAAGGAGGTGTTATCATGAATCAGCCATTTCCATATCAGGTCGAGGTTGGCAATGCCGAAACCGGCGTCATGTATGGTGAGCCAGGGTCCGATATTCCCAGCGTCAGCGATGTGGTTCTGATAGCCAGTGGCAAGGGTGGGGTGGGCAAGTCCATGGTAACCGTGAATCTCGCCTGTGCCTTGAAACAGCGGGGCAAGCGGGTTGGTGTGCTGGATGCAGATCTCTACGGGCCATCCATAGCCCGTATGCTCGGCACCGACAACGGCCTCGAATACAATGAAGCCGGCCAGGTTTTACCAGCCGTAAGCCACGGCATTCCAAGTATATCTGTGGCCAATATTCTGCCACCGGAAGCTGCCCTGGTATGGAAGGGGCCGCTGGTTGCTCAGGCACTAGTACAAATGTTCCGTGAAGTCGCCTGGCCGGAGCTCGATGTCCTGCTCGTGGATTTACCGCCGGGAACAGGAGATGTGCAATTGACTATTCTGGAACAGATACCCGTGACCGGTACTGTGTTGGTAAGCACCCCTCAAAAACTGGCTATGGCGGATGCGGAGCGCGGTGTGGCGCTGTTTCACGAACTGGATATCCCCGTGTTTGGCATCGTTGAAAACATGGACAGTTATATCTGCCCCTGCTGTGGTGAAAAGCAAACCCTGTTTCCACAGGGCGGGGTTAAAACCCTGGCCGAACAGAAACACGTCGCCTATTTGGGGGGCATTCCTCTGGATCCTGCTGCCCAGTCCAATGCAGATAACGGTACGCCTTTGTTTGAAACCCATGGAGCGGACAACCTGATAGAGGCTTTTGAAGCATTGGCAGACACGGTGGAAAAATCAGTGGAGCGTGAGCGCAGGTTACGTTTGGCGGATGCCGATGAATCGACCCGGGCGGCACATCAGGCATTTTGGGAAAGGCTGGTTGATTGAGAGAGTTGCTGATATGAAAAACGCAAAATTGTATATATCTTTACGTGATATTGGGGATACATCCCAGCAGATCGAAAATTATGGTGAGGCGGCAGGCCTGGTTGTTCCTCCAGAGAAAATCGAACCGCATCAGATTGAGGGTTCGCCGAGCGTTATTTTGGAAACCCTGGATCCTGGAGCTTACCCACAATGGCGTGAGGGTGTACAAGGTATCTGGTCTAGTGATGCGCCATTGGATAGCATTGCCAAAACAAGGGATGAATGGCCTGAGCTGAATTTCCTGCCTCGATTGAATGTTTATCAGCCGGAAGTGGGTTACCACTTTAATCCAACATCCCTGGGAGAGGGGTTCAAGTTTTATACGCCGGATACGGCGACCATACAAACCTATCGGACTATACAGGATGACTACACCCTGGAAGATCAGATTCAACGAACAGTGAAACTGGGCTTTGATGCGCTATGGTTGCATGCCACCCATGCAGAAGTTTCCGGCAAGGGACTTGATCTGGATCTGCTGGAGCGTGCTTCAAGATTGTTTGATGGGGATTTGTGGATATCAGGTGGCGCTACCGAGGAGCGGCATTTGAAGAACCTGAGTAAACAGGGTGGGTTTGCCGCAGTGGTCATTGGAGAGGCTCTGGTCTTCGATTGTGGATGTGAGCCACTGCTGACCGCACTGGAGCCTGAGGGACCAACCGGCGTTACCGTATCCTTTGAGACCCGGCCGGATCAGGCGAGTGCAGAGATCATGTGACTTCTTTCCGTATATATGTACTGTTGTGCCTGGTCGCAATCAGCCAGATGCCAGCCTTGGTGGTTGCCGCCACCTGGACAATGATAGATGCGCCTGAGTTACAACGGTGGCTCCGCCAGATCGATCCCCCGCTGCTGCTGGACATACGCGGAGGAGAAGTGTATTCGGCAGGTACCATGCCAGAGGCGCTGAATACAGGCAAAGACCCCAAGGGCTTTTTAGCAGACGGGCGAGGGGGGCGTGTCGTGTTGATAACATCTCAGCCAATTGATGACGGGCTGCTCTCTGCCTGGGTCAAGCGTTTGAAGGATGCCCGACACGAAGTTTTTGTGCTCAAGGGCGGGATGCCAGCTTGGGAAGAATCCGGGGGGGCTGTCATCATCCCGCAACAAATCTACGTCAAACCAGGTACTGTTCCCTTCGTCATACCCAAGGGTTTGTGTGAGGGAGATGAGCCCGCTCAGGAGTATGAATAAAGCGTTGCCGGTGCTGTTGCTTCTGTGTTCAATGATGCCTTGTGTGGCCGAGCAAAATTTGTCTATTGCCACCGTGCCTAAAAAAGAAGGCGCTTGCGAAGACTGCCATGCAAAGGAAGCAGAGGAGTTTCGGCGTGGCCCGATGGCCAGCGCTGCTCGCACCCAGGATTTTTTGGGGGAGCAGTCAAAGGCCAAACAACCTGACCATTGTCTGAAATGTCATGCGCCACAGGGAGGTGAAGGTGTTGCCTGTGTGGATTGTCATGGTGCCGGCAATCATCCTTATGCCCGGGTAGGAGTTCCTCAAGCCTGCAGTCAATGTCATGACGCGCCGGGTGAAAATACGGTTCGCAGCTTCCGGCATTTGAGATCAACAGTGCCGGGTACGGACTGTATCGGCTGCCATACCAGCAGCAATAAGAGCTTTTCCCATGATTTTATTGGTGTCAGCAGACGCAGTTTTCTTGAGGGCGTCGCCCGGCTCCGTTCCTTTCTGCATCGTGAAAAAGACAATGCCTGGCATCTGACCGTGCTGATTCGGCATCGAGCCGGCCACGCGCTACCGGGTGGTACTACGGGCCGATCTGTGTGGCTGAGAGTAACCGGCAGAACCAGGGGGGGCGAAATAATGTGGGAAAAAAGTCGACGGTTTGGGTGGGAATACAGCCCGGATTCCGGATGGGTGGACCGCAGTTTGCCGCCAGGCAGGACGACACGAATACAAATGAGCGTTCCGGATGCGGCGGGTATTTACCAAATCCGCGCCGAATTGGTTTATCGTTTCAAGGCAGGCCCTCTGGATACCCTAGATTCCAATGAGACAGAGTTGGATTCACTGAATATCCATTTGGCCAATTGAATTTGAAGAGGAAGGAATGTTCCGCTATGACCATGCTTAAAAATAGTGGCGCCGTGCGGCGATGGGGACTTGTCATTCTAGGGTCATTGTTATTTTCAACGGCCGCAATCGCCGAAGAAACAACCATCAGGATCGGTTTGACTGCAGTCTTTCTGGACAATAAAACTTCCTTCCTGAGGCAATGGGAAAGGTATTTGGAAGGAAAAGCCCATAGGCCGGTTGAATTCATCCAGCGTCAGTCCTATCGTGAAATAACCGATTTGCTGATGAAAGAACGCATCGATGCAGCATGGATATGCGGCTACCCTTTTGTGAAATACAAAGACGAACTGCATTTGCTGGCTGTTCCGCTCTACAAAGGTAAGCCACTGTATCAGTCTTATATGATTGTGCCGGTCAGTGATACCACCACCAAAGGCATCGAAGACCTGCAGGGCGCCGTATTTGCTTATTCTGATCCTGATTCTAATTCAGGGTTTCTTGTGCCACAGGTTGATCTGTTGAAGAAAGGTATTGATCCCAAGCATTTTTTCTCAAAGACATTTTTTACCTGGTCACATCGTGATGTGGTCGTGGCAGTTGCAGAGGGTCTTGCCAAAGGAGGAGCAGTTGACGGTTACGTATGGGATACATTGGCTCAAACACATCCGGAACTGACCAAACGTACAAGAATAGTATCAAGATCAGAATGGTTTGGTTTTCCACCATTTGCTTCCAGAACAGGCCTGTCGGAGGCGAGTTTTCGGCTTATTCAGGATATCCTGATAAACATGAAGAATGATCCGGTCGGGGCCGCTTTGCTGAAGAAGCTGAATATAGATGGTTTCACCAGAGGGGATGTAGCACTCTTCGATGGCATTGCTGATGAAATCGGGATCCTCGATGCAAGACGATGAATTTTATAAAGAACCTGAGTTATCGCTACAAAGTCCCACTCATGTTGAGCGCGACTATACTTATCACAGTGATTATTGTGAGCCTGCTGCTGGCTTGGCATGCTCATGAGGATCTGAAGAAAGATCTTTTCCGTAACGCTGTAGAAGTAGGCAGCGTTTTGTCAAATTCCTTGCCGGTAGCAATGAAACACGATGATTTGTGGCTTTCATATCAGATACTGAATGCTGCAAAGGTAGATGATGAAGGAGCCGATTCTGCAAGAATACTGATTGTGTTGGATGACGAATACAAGGTTTATGTTTCCAGTGATCCCCGCAGGTATCCTGTGCTGAGCACACTGCAGCAACAAGGGGTGGAGCTTGCGCGTGTTGTAAAACAAATCAAGCACAGGCCTTCTCTGGTGCCCTATGAACTGGAGCAAGATGAGTACATCTATGCTGTCGTTCCCATGATAGATGATGGCATTGCCCTGGGTACACTGATTATTGGTTATTCCCGTTCATTGCTGTTGTCCAGATACAAAGCCATTCTTGTTCGTGCCGCCTATTCTGCATCTATCGTATTGGTCGTTCTGTTACCCTTCGGCTGGTTTCTGGGTAAACGTGCTGTCAAGCCCTTGATACAGCTGGCTGGGTGCCTTGGCAAGGTGGTACATGAACCACTGGATAAAGTACAGTGTTCCCTAGTTGAAGGGCGTGATGAAATTGGGCAGCTGGGCGTCAGTTTTCGCAAGATGCTCCTTGAATTGCAGCAGAAGCAGCGCCTCGAATCTCAGGTGATCCAGTCTGAAAAATTGGCTGCCGTTGGTCGTCTGGCGGCGGGGGTGGCGCATGAAATTAATAATCCACTGGGCGGTATGCTCAATGCTATCAATACTTCCCGTCACCATGGTCAGCAGGATGCAGTAACGGATAAGACCCTTTCATTGCTGGAAAGAGGCCTGACCCAAATTGGTGAGACAGTATCGGCTTTGCTCGTTGAGGCACGGCAGGAAAGTCATGAACTGACGCCCCAGGATATTGATGACATATACGTGCTGCTTCAGCCGGATGCCGAACAGCAATCGGTCACTCTGCATTGGCAAAATGCTTTGACAACACCATTGAACCTGCCATCTTCACTGGTCAGGCAACTGTTGATCAATCTCTCCCTGAATGGAATACAGGCTTCCTCACAGGGAGGTTCTGTAGACTGCAAAATAAGAGAAACTGACAAGGTGCTGGATATACAGGTGTGCAATGCAGGCAGGGATATTCCCGAGGATCAGATTGCAAAGTTGTTTGAGCCCTTCGTGCGTATGAAACCCAATGGCAGTGGGCTTGGTCTTTGGGTCAGCTATCAGATCGTGCAGCAACTGCATGGAGCGATAGATGTAGTAAGCACAAAGGGCCGAACCTGTTTTACAGTGAGACTGCCCCTGATGGCAGAGGCGACTTGATGGCTGTGATGAAGGAAAAACTTTGCCTGATTGAAGATGATCTTATCATGGGTGAGTCGCTTACCCACCGGTTTTCATTGGAGCATATTGATTTTGACTGGTACCAGGATGCCCGAAGCGCACTCCAGGGCATAACAGAGAACGAGTATGGCATCATCGTTAGTGATATTCGCCTGCCCGATATGAACGGCGAGGAGTTGTACGAACGGATACTGAAAAAGCAGAAACATCTTCCCCATATGCTGTTTATCACGGGTTATGGTTCTATTGAGCAGGCGGTCAGATTGCTGAAAAAGGGCGCCAAAGATTATATTAGCAAACCTTTTGATCTGGATGATTTGCTCGCGAAACTCCGCTCTCTCGGTGGAAATATTTTTTCTGAAGAAGACGGGGAGAATCAGGCTCCTGCGCTTGGTATATCACCGGTTATGCGCCGTATTGAAGAAACCCTGCGTGAGGTGGCCTGCCACAAAGCAAGTATTTTGATCACTGGAGAGTCGGGAGTGGGAAAGGAGTATGCAGCCCGCTATCTTTATCTCGCCGATTCCCCTGATGAAGCAAAGCCATTTGTAGCCATCAATTGTGCAGCGTTTCCCGAAAATCTTCTGGAAGCGGAGTTGTTTGGCTACGAAAAGGGAGCCTTTACAGGCGCAACAAGAAAGCACAGGGGTGTTTTCGAAAGAGCCGACGGCGGTACCCTGTTTCTGGATGAAGTAGGGGAAATGCCCTTGTCGATGCAGGCCAAGCTACTGCGCGTCATACAGGAAGGGGTTGTCAGTCCGCTTGGCAGTGAAAGCAGTATAAGTGTTGACGTACGGCTGATATGCGCAACCAACAAGGATTTGAAAAACGCGGTTAAATCTGGCGCTTTTCGAGAAGACCTGTTTTACAGAATCAACGTCATCCATGTACACATACCACCGTTGCGGCAACGTACCGAAGATATCTTGTGGTTTGCGCACCGCTTTGTGAAGTTGTATGTCAAAGAGCATTCAGCTCAGCGCTTTTTGCCACCAATTTCAGAGCGTTATCTTGCCGCCCAAAGCTGGTTTGGCAATGTGAGAGAGCTTCATCATGTAATCGAGCGGGCCTGTATTCTCGCAAAACATGAATTGTTGGGTCCCAGGGAACTTGGAGACCTGTCAACAGAAGAAAAAAATTTGCACGAAGACCATATGGACTTGAAACAACGTCTCGTGTCCTACGAAAAAAAGCTGCTTCGGGAACGCTTGGAAGAACATGATTGGAAGATCACCCAAACTGCCATGAGTCTTGGTATCAGCCGAAAAAATCTGTGGGAGAAAATGAAAAAGTACAGAATTCAGGTTGAGCAACATTAGGCCTTGATTCGACACTATCCGCAGTACTTGTCGCAGTTCGATTCAGTACCCCGGCTGTATTGTCCATTGTTTTCATACAGCATCAACCTATTCCATCAGGTAGAGCTTCATGAACGTTCCTCATGTTGATTTACGCAGGAAAGAAGCCTGGGGACAGATTGTTTTGCAGTACGAGTGAGTTTTTGCATCAGGCGAAAGGGGATGTGGCTGATGCCGTACTGCGTACCTATATCGTCCAGTATTGCCTTCCAAAGGTGTGCGGTCATTTCAGCGTCGGCCAGTGCTCGATGGTAATTTCCATCAGTGGGTAGCTTTTTGTAATGAATCAGGGTCTCCAGCTTGTGATTTGGCGCATCAGGGTAGATGCGACGGGAAGCCAGCATGGAACAGGCAAAAGGTTCATCTTGTACATGATGAATCCTCTCGAATTCAGACCTGAGGAATCGTGCATCAAAGGACGCATTGTGTGCAACTAATGAGAAATCCTGAATAAATTGAGCGAATGAGCACATGGTTTCTTCACAGGAAGGTGCATTTTGCAACATGCCATTGGTAATGCCGGTGTAGCCTTCAATAAAGAAACTGATTTTGCGGCCGGGGTTCATCAGCTGCTGGAATCGGTCAACGACTACACCATCTACCAGCTTTACTGCACCGATCTCAATAGCACGGTCCCCGTGATCTGGAGACAAGCCTGTGGTCTCGAAATCGAGTACTACAACAGTGCTGGCGCCGGAATCCACGTCCACCAAACTACTTTGCGGGTGGATATTCCGCGTAGCTGGGGAGATCATCGGAACAGGACCATTCGGCACGGGAATCCCAGAAAATACGGGCCTGCGCAGGCAGGGGAGACGGCGAATCCAGTGATCCTGCCGGTATCAGCACCGCATGAAGCTGGGGTATCACACGTGGCATGGGGCTGCCACATTCGCTGCAAAAGCAGTTGAAAAACCGTTCCGCATCAGGGACCTTGTAGGATTTCAGCAGTGATTCACCCTGTGTCCAGGTAATGCCGGTATGCGGAGTCATCAGCAGATTGCTGGCATGGCCTGTGCCGCTGGATTTACGGCAACGTCCACAATGGCAGTGATAGAAGCGCAAGGGCTTCCCGGTGACTTCGTACTGTACGCCGCCACATAGGCAGCGGCCTTTAACGGTGCTGGGCATAGTGTTTTCCTTTCTGGCAGATGCTCAATACTACGCTATTTCCTGGTGCTGTTCTCGGTGCTGATTCGGGCGTCAAGCGAGCAGGTGTGGCAGATTCCTGGATCTTTCTGCTTTTGCCATGATATTTCAGTGGTGATACACAGCAAAATTACCGTCCAGGCTATTTGGCAATCCATAGGTTCGCTCATGAAGGGTTGTGAGCAAAACTGACAAGAGCCAAACCAGCAATGCTTCTGTTGGTAGCTGACAAAAGGCGAAGGGAGGAAAGTTAGCAGTGGAATACTGAGCTGCTATGAAACGATAAGGTGGCATTGCTTAATAAGCAAGAATATTATTAAACAAAACAGGGACGCCCCCTTTGGGGGTGCTTCTGGCTGTATCGGATTGCTCGCGACAATCCGGTCGAACCTTGCAGAGGTTCTCCACCTAAATTAAGGGCGAGTTTTTTTGTTTGGTCGGAGTGAGAGGATTCGAACCTCCGGCCCCCGCCTCCCGAAGGCGGTGCTCTACCAAACTGAGCTACACTCCGATTTGATCAGATCGAACGCTGTACCGAGAAATCGGCCAGTGCTGCGAGGGCGCTGTTATAGGCGGAAGCAGGCAGAATTTCCAGCGCCTTCTTCGCCAGTTCAGCTTCTTCCCTGGCACGGCGGGCAGTGTAAGCGATTGCGTCCGTGGATTCAATGGCGGTCATGACTTCATCCACCTTGTCAGCACCGCCATTTTCGATGGCGCCTCGAAGAAGCTGCTGCTGTTCTTTGGTGCCGGTTTCGATGGCGCGGATCAGGGGCAGGGTGGGTTTGCCTTCGGCCAGGTCGTCCCCCAGGTTCTTGCCGATGTCTTCGTCCGAAGAACCGTAGTCCAGGGCGTCGTCGATCATCTGGAAGGCCATGCCCAGGTGCAGGCCGTAGTCGGCCAGGGCCTGTTCCTCGCAGTCAGGGCGTTCTGCCACGATGGCCGCCAGGCGGGCGCCGGCTTCGAACAGGGTGGCGGTCTTACGGGTGATGACTTCCCGGTATTGTTCCTCCGTGGTGTCCGGGTCGTTGCAGTTGAGTAACTGCAACACTTCGCCTTCGGCGATGCGGTTGGTAGCGTGGGAGAGCACGTCCATGACCCGCAGGTTCTGGATCTCCACCATCATTTCAAAAGAGCGGGAATAGAGGAAATCCCCCACCAGTACGCTGGCGGCGTTGCCCCAGACGGCATTGGCAGTTTCGTTGCTGCGGCGCATGTCCGAGCCATCTACCACGTCGTCGTGGAGCAGTGTGGCGGTATGAATGAACTCGATGATGGCCGCCAGGTTCACATGGCTGCTGCCCTGATAACCCACGGCCAGGGCCGAGAGCAGCACGATCATGGGCCGCAGGCGCTTGCCGCCGCTGTTGACGATATAGTGGCCGATCTGGTTGATGAGCACAACGTCTGACTGAAGGCGGTCCAGGATCAGCAGATCCGTGGCGCGCATATCGTCGGCGATAAGCTCGCGGATGGCGGAAAGGTCCATGAAATGCGGAATTCGTGTATACAACAGGAGTGTTGATGCTATATTGAAATGCCGTGCCTGCCAAGGGGCGCTATAAATCTGGCAATAGGGTTTGACCTGGGCGGGCAATCTGGTTAAAATCCCGCGTCTTTCTGCTGGCTCTTTGTGTTTGGGTCGGCTCTATTTACAGTTATTTTTACCGGAGACATGCAGACATGTATGCCGTAATTCAGACCGGGGGCAAGCAGTATCGCGTGAGCGAGGGCATGACCCTGAAGGTTGAAAAAATCAATGCCGAAGAAGGCGCCAGCGTAGAGCTGGACAAGGTGCTCATGGTTGCCGATGGTGACAATGTTCAGGTAGGTGCACCCTATCTGGATGGCAAGGTTACCGCTACCGTGAAATCCCACGGCAAGGGCAAAAAAGTACATATCGTCAAGTTCAAGCGCCGCAAGCACCATCTGAAGCGCCAGGGGCATCGCCAGCAGTTTACTGAACTTGAGATCACCGGTATCAACGCAGGCTGAGGAGAACAGACCATGGCACACAAGAAGGCAGGCGGTAGTTCCAGGAACGGCCGCGATTCAGAATCCAAACGTCTTGGCGTCAAGATTTATGGTGGGCAGGCCATTACCGCCGGCAACATCATCATTCGTCAGCGTGGCACCAAAGTACATGCGGGTGTGGGTGTTGGTTGCGGACGCGACCATACCTTGTATGCGCTGACTGACGGCGTCGTCAAGTTCGAAAAGAAGGGCCCTAAAATGCGCCAGTTTGTGAGCGTGGTTCCCGCCTGACAACGGACAGCATTCCCTTGCAGAAAGAACCCCGCCTCATGGCGGGGTTCTTGCGTTTAGAGGTCTGGCCCTCGGGTATAATGTGAAACATGAAATTCGTAGATGAAGCCATCATCAAGGTAGAAGCCGGCGACGGAGGCAACGGTTGCGTGAGCTTTCGCCGGGAGAAATACATCCCCAAAGGCGGTCCCGACGGTGGGGACGGTGGTGATGGCGGCCATGTCATTCTGGTTGGCGATGAAGGCCTGAACACGCTGGTGGATTTCCGCCACAAGCGTTTGCACCGGGCGGAGCGCGGCCAGAACGGCATGGGCCGGCAGATGTACGGGCGCAAAGGGGAGACCCTTTATATCAAAGTGCCTGTGGGTACGCGGGTCAAGGATCTGGATACCCAGGAAATCATGGGTGAAATCCTGGCCGATGGTGAGGAACTGCTGGTAGCAAGGGGGGGAAAGCATGGCCTGGGCAATATCCATTTCAAGAGCAGCACCAATCGTGCTCCCCGGCAGGCCACCAGCGGCACGCCCGGGGAAAAACGCAATCTGCTCCTGGAGCTCATCGTTCTGGCGGATGTTGGTCTGCTGGGAATGCCCAATGCGGGCAAGTCCAGCCTGATTGCGAAAATGTCCCACGCCCGGCCCAAGGTGGCCGATTATCCCTTCACCACCCTGTATCCCAACCTGGGAGTGGTAAAGATGGGCATGGGGCGCAGTTTCGTCATTGCCGACATTCCCGGCGTCATCGAAGGTGCTGCGGAAGGCGCCGGCCTGGGCCTGCAGTTTCTCAAACACCTGTCACGCACCCGCCTGGTGCTACACCTGGTGGATATTGCACCCATGGATGAGCGTGTCGATCCGGCGCAGGAAGTTCGCCAGCTGGTGGCCGAAGTGGAGAAGTACGGCGGAGACCTGGCAGAACGGGAACGCTGGCTGGTGCTTACCAAGAAGGATCTGTTGTTGGATGAGGAATTCCAGGAGCGCCGGGATAAGCTGTTAAAAGACCTGGACTGGCAGGGTCCGGTGTTTGCCCTGTCGTCCGTCACCGGGGAGGGCGTGGATGACCTGGCCCAGGCCCTTGCCAAGCATTTGCAGGATCTGGACAAGGAACAGAACAGTGCCCCGGAAGATAGCGACGAGACGCCCTACGACCCCACTCAGTCCTGATGATTACCCGAGCGCATATTCCCCAAACCCGCCGTTGGGTCGTGAAAATCGGTAGCGCCCTGCTCACCGCCGAGGGCGCCGGCCTGGATCGCCAGGCCCTCGGAGACTGGGTGGATCAGATGGCCGACTGGCAACAGCCGGGGCATGAGCTGGTGCTGGTGTCGTCCGGGGCCGTGGCCGAAGGCCTGTGCCGCATGGGCTGGTCCCGCCGCCCTGATACGCTGCATGAACTTCAGGCTGCCGCGGCCATTGGCCAGATGGGGCTGGTGCAGGCCTGGGAGAGCTGCTTTCAGCGCCGTGGCCGGCACACGGCCCAGGTGCTGGTCACCCATGATGACCTGTCCGACCGCAAACGCTATCTCAATGCCCGCAGCACCCTGCAGACCCTGCTTTCCCTGGGAGTGGTGCCCGTGGTGAACGAGAATGATGTCGTGGCCAATGACGAACTGCGCTTCGGCGACAATGACACCCTGGCGGCCCTGGTGGCCAACCTGGTGGAGGCGGATCTGCTCATTCTGCTTACGGATCAGGATGGTCTGTTCGATGCCGATCCACGCAGCAATCCCGAAGCCCGGCTCATCGAACATGCCCGGGTGGACGACGTGTCCCTGGATCGCTATGCCGGCGCCAGCAAGGGGATTCTGGGCAGTGGTGGTATGTACACAAAACTTCGCGCGGCGCGTCTTGCCGCCCGTTCCGGCACTGCCACCATCATTGCTTCAGGAAAGCATCCTGGCACTTTGCGCAAGATCGCTGCCGGTGAAAAGCTGGGTACCCTGCTGGTGCCCGCCCAGGAACCGGATGCCGCACGCAAGCGCTGGCTGGCGGGGCAGCTTCAGGCCAGGGGCCGCCTGCATCTGGATGCCGGTGCGGTGCAGGTGTTGCGCAAGTCCGGTTCCAGTCTGCTGGCTGTGGGAGTGACGGATGTGGAAGGCCGCTTCTCCCGGGGTGAGATGGTGGTCTGCCTGGCGCCAAATGGTGAAGAAGTCGCCCGGGGTCTGGTGAATTACTCGGCAGACGAGACCCGGCGCATAGCCGGTCAGCCCAGCAGCCGCTTCGAGGATATTCTCGGCTACATGGATGAGGAAGAACTCATTCACCGGGACAATCTGGTCGTCCTGTGATCTGGCCCCTGGCTTATGCCGTCCTTGGTTCTCTGGCCGGGGTGCTGGCCGGCCTCATGGGCATTGGTGGTGGACTGGTCTTTGTTCCCGGCCTGCTGTTCCTGTTTTATCTACAGGGTTTCGACCCTCGCTGGCTCTCACACCTTGCCATCGGCACCTCCCTGGCGATCATCGTCCCTACGGCTGTTTCTTCCCTGTGGGCTCACCATCGGCGAGGGGCTGTGGACTGGCGCGCCGTGACCTTGCTGGCGCCGGGGCTGGCGCTGGGCGCCATGACGGGAGCCTGGCTGGCGTCCCAGGTCAGCACCGGCTGGCTGAAAAACCTGTTTGGCCTGTTTCTGTTCGTGGTGGCCTGGCAGATGCTGACGGGTATTGCGCCTGATGGCCGGGCCCAAAAAAGTGGCGTCGGCCTGTTCGCTCTGGTTGGCGCGGGTATTGGGGCTGTGTCCGGTTTGGTAGGTATTGGCGGTGGCACCATGAGCGTGCCTTTTCTTTTGTGGCAGGGGAAGTCCCTGCCCAAAGCTGTGGCTACCTCGGCTGCCTGCGGACTGCCCATTGCCTTGGCCGGCGCCCTGGGGTTCATGCTCATGGGGGCGGGAAAGACAGCAGCTGCGGCCACGGGCTTCGTTTACTGGCCCGCGGTGTGGATGACGGGTATTTTTGCTGTGGTGATGGCGCCTCTGGGCGCACGGATGGCTCACAGCCTGCCGGTGCGGGCGTTGAAGCGCCTGTTTGCACTGCTGCTGGTCGTAGTCGGTTTGCGCCTGCTGCTGAGCTGATCAGGGGGTATTGGGGTCCCAGAAGTTGTAACTTTCCGCTGATTCAGGTTCAGGCGTGGGTTGAGTGGGCAGACGGTCGTTTATGCGGATGAACTGCAGAACCCGTCCCCTGGGATCGCGCAGCGCCAGTTGCCTGTTCTGCAGCCGCAGTTCAAACTCCTGGCTCTTGCCCGTATTGGCATCCGTGAGTTTTAGGTATCCGGGGCGGACTTCCACATAGAAATCATGGTACTTTTCCCTGGACCAGTACATACGTGCGTAGTTTTGCTTGATGATCAGCAGCAGACGTTTGGGGCTGGCCCAGGTACCTTCCAGATCGGCTGGAGCTGGTGTGCTCAAAGGGGCGGGAGCAGGAGAAACCGCAGCTGGCGGGGGGTAAGGAGTATAGTTCGAATGGCCGGAAAGGTTTTGCATGGCCTGCATGGCGTCGAACATATTGAGCATGGCGCGCATCATGTCCACAAAGGGATTGCTGTTGAAGTTGTTGCCGGCAGATGCCGTGCTGATGCTCAGCGACAGGAGGATTGCGCAGATGACTGGTCTCATGGAGATGCTTCGCGGGTAGCTTGCGCTGAATTATAGCAGGCTGGCGACACGGGTCAGGCGTTATTTTGTGATGGTAGTCCAATTGCGTCCACAGGAAGGCGGTTAGACTGTATTTCAATGAAGGAGTACATTCAGGGTTCCCAAGCCAAAGTGGAAAATGTACACAGACTATGGATACCGAGGAACCCAGAGAAGAGATGGAATCGGTCATCAGGCAGTTGCTCATTGAAAGGCAGCAATTGCTAGTGACTTTCTGCCGTGCAGCAGGTGTTGCTCCGGGGGCTGTCACAGGGGATGAGAAAAGTGTCCTGCTGCATTTGTGCCAGGTTCTCATGGATTATGCTGCTTTGTGGCAATTTGAGATCCATGATTCCCTGGCGCAGGGAGATTGGGGATCTTCCCGGGCATCTGCCGCGCTGCAGACGGAACAACCCATACTGATGCAGGCCGCCAAAGCCATGCTCGATTTCAATGACCTGGTGGATGTGGCAGTGGTGGAAGGGCGTTTGATGGACCTGGATCCCTACTTGTCCTCCCTGGGCGAGGTGCTGGCAGAGCGTTTTGAAGCGGAAGACCGGATTATCACAGCCTTGTGAGAAAACTATGGCATTGATTGGCAACAGCAGCATACGTTCCACTGCCGCCCTCCTGCAGGATGAATTGACGGTTCCTAAGCGCAAATCCCTGCGCCTGGATACCTTTCCCCGGGGCATGGACAATGCGCGTATCGATGTGGATCTGGATCCTGCCCTGAATGGCGCTATCGACAGCCTGGTGACTTCCTCCATGGTGCGCAGGCTGCGTGATTTACGGCTGCTGGATGGCGGCAACCCTCTCTCGGAAGATCTTGATGCTGTTGACCGGTTTCGGGAAGTCTTTGTGCCTCTGAGCCTGTCTGTGGCCCAGCAGGCCCGGCAATCCTCCCGCCGGGAGGTTTACCAGTTGTTCGTGCTGGCAGTGATCAAGCAGATCTATCTGTCCGTGGACCGGGCGCTCAGAGACTACCGGGATGGCTTTGATGAAGCGCCTTTGCTGGGGGCTCTGACAACCACCGAGAGCGTCTCCCGCCACGAGAAGCTGTGGCGTTTCGGCCGGCATCAGGCCGGGCTGCGATACGACGTCAGCCGGGAAGCCGTGAAACTGGTGCACAGCCTGGAACTGGTGGGGCGCAAGCAGCGTAAAAGCATCCTGGCGCTTTCCTGGCCGGTGGCCGAGGACATGCTTTTCAATCCGCTTCTGCAACTGGGCAAGCTGGATGAGGAAAGCACTTTTGTCGAGACCTATCCTTTCATGCTTATCAAGCCGGAGATTTTCCGGCGTTTTGAGGCCGTGATTCTGGATGTGCTGTGCCGCTGGTTGCCGGATTGTCCCGTGCGGCGCCTCACCACCACGCCTGAAAGTGATCTCAATGAACTGCAGTTGCGCCGGGATGAAGGGGAGTTTCCCGGCTATGCCCAGGTGGAGAGCTACCTGCGCAGCGTCATGTCGGATACCGAGTACCAGCGGGGTGAAACCAACTGGCTGGACAACCCGGGCAATCTAACCTGGCTCATGGGAGCAGATGGTGAGCGGGGCTGTCCAGGATTTTGGGACAAGAAACGCTGGCGGGAATTTCAGGACAATCTGCTGCATGAACTGGAAAAAGCTTTGAAAAAAGCAGGGTTGCTGGACATGGTGTTCGCCAGCGCCCTGTTGCCGGAACTGTACCGGGACCTGGGACGCAAGGGATCATTGCGGCTGCTGTTTGAATATCTCACGGGAGGACGCAGCCGCAAGGAACTGCTGCCCATCCTCCAGCAGTTCAAGGAAATCACCAACCTGGAGCTTTACATGGACCGCATGGAAGCAGCTTACAAGCGGCTGGGCCAGGCTGCCGGGCCTTCCCAGCGCCGGGAATGGCTGGTGGAAGTGGTGGAGGGATACGCCAATTTACGCCGGGATCTGAAGTTGTCCTGGGAAATGTACCGTGCCTTGGATCTGATCCGCCTACCCTCGCGCGCGGATGAGTTGGAACTGTCCCGGGCCAACCGCTTGTTGCAGGAATTCTATCTGGGCTCCCAGGGGCAGAAGAACGAGATTCTGGGACACGTCATCATCAAGGCCGATCTGCGGGGCTCCACAGAGCTTACCGCTTCCATGATTCATGAAGGACTGAATCCGGCATCTTATTTCAGTCAGAACCTGTTTGATCCCATCAACAAGCTGTTGGAAAAATACGGTGCTGAAAAGGTGTTCGTGGAGGGGGATGCTGTCATTCTCATGTTGTTGGAGTATGCCAGCCCACCTTCACCGGTGGTGGCCAGAGCCTGCGCGTTGTCCTATGACATTATTGAAGAGGTGCTCGGGCGCAATGCGGAAAGCCGTCACATGGGACTGCCTGAGCTGGAGTTGGGTATAGGTATTTCCTATGTGGAAGAGGCTCCCTGTTACCTGTTCGATGCAGGCCGTAAAATCACCATATCGCCAGCCATCAACCGTGCGGACCGCCTTTCTTCCTGCACACACCGTGATCTGGATCTTTTCGGCAGAGCAGATGTGCGTGGCGTGGAGGTCATTCAGCATTTGCAGACTGCCAACAAGGTCTCAGGAGACGGCGCGTATTGCCGTTACAATGTCAATGGTATCGAGTTGGATGCCGCTGCTTTTGAACACTTGAACAAGGAACTCGCCCTGAAAAAGGTAAAGGCAAAGAGCCTTGGAAAAAAGGACGGAGACCGTTATTATGTAGGGCGTTTCCCGGATGCTTCGGGTAAGACCCGTTGGCAGGTGTTGCGGAAGAGCAAGATAAAGGCATGGGATGGCAAGAAGCTTCAGCCAGTTAAGAAAAGCGGTCGCAGTTTCTATGAGCTTGTGACCGATCCAGAGATTTTGAACCGGACGCGGGAAAAACTGTCCGGTCGTTGACAACGAAACAACGCATATACCGGCTCAGGGTAGAATCGGCATATCAGGATTACTGCACTATGTTGTTAGCCCGTAAACGGAGAGTACAGCGCGTAAAGACAGCGTTGCGTGCTCATATGAGTGTTCGGGGGGCAAGCCCTCAACCTGTTCTTATCGAAGAAATCTCCTCAGCAGGACTGGATTTTCTCTGTGATCGCGGCGCTCAGTGCCGGATCATGCCCGAGGGGCGCAAGGTACCCGGACCGGTGTTCGGCGTGTATGTGGATATGGTGTTCACATTGCCGAACAGCAACCGCGAATTGCACACCCGTTGCAGGGTGCTGTTCTGTCACCGCCTGTCCCAGGACAGTTACCGGTTTGGCTGTGATTTCCATCAACTCGATGAAACAGCGCAGGAAGCATTGGACGCTTTTGTCCGTGACGCTCTATAGGGTAGTGTTCTTTTCTGTTTCCGACTGAGCAGTCCGCTCCGCTTCGGTTCCCTGTACCGGCAGCATTCTGTCGGAAAGGCGGGTGATGCTCCGCTTCAAACGATAGTCATAGATTGCGGCGTAGGTGAAAACCCGCTGCACGTATCCCCGGGTTTCCTTGAACGGAATAAGCTCCACCCAGATATCCGCAGGCAGGCGATTCTTTGGCAGCCAGCGTTTGACCCGGTGGGGTCCCGCATTGTAGGCGGCCGTGGCCAGCACGGGGTTTTCTCCCAGTGTAGCCAGGACATCTGCCAGATAAGCCGTTCCCAACTCGATATTGGTTTTAGGCGTGATGAGATCCTTACGCCGGGGAGTCCGCTTCCTTTTCAGCAGCTTTCTGGAAACATGCCGTGCCGTGGCAGGCATCAACTGCATCAGACCAAGCGCGCCTGCATAGGAACGCACGCTGGGGTTGAAGGCGCTTTCTTGACGTATCACTCCAAACACCCAGGACATGTCCAGTCCATTCTGGCCGGAAAAACGCCTCACCTGTTGTTTATGCTCCAGGGGAAAACGCAGCTCCAGATCATCCCAGTAGTCGGACTTGGCCAGGGTGAAGATGGCCTGGTCGTGCCATTTCCAGGATTTGGCCAGACGGGCGGCTGCTTTGTATTCCTCGCGGGTCAGGCCGGCGG
This sequence comes from Sedimenticola sp., assembly GCA_026994195.1. Classification (GTDB taxonomy): domain Bacteria; phylum Pseudomonadota; class Gammaproteobacteria; order Chromatiales; family Chromatiaceae; genus Thiolapillus. The sequence goes on from JALWRH010000055.1 coordinate 31,030, forward strand.
TGAGCTGGTGCCATTCCCGGCGCGCGTCCACCCAGCGCTCCAGCGCCAGCAGTTCCCGGATACGGGGGACCGCAGGATGGCTGCTGATGCGCTGGGCAATGGATGGATCCACCGTAGTCTCCCGGGGATCGAACCGGTAGTCTTTGCCGATCCGGTCTGCAGACAAAAATCCATAGTAACTGCGTTCCTTGGCCAGTTCGGCATACATCCCGTTCGCCTGCTGGCGTTGGCCCGACTGTTCCATGGCTCTGGCCATCCAGTAACGCCAGCGTTCTGTGTGTTGTGCTTCTTCGGGCATCTCCTGAATGCGCCGGATCACCTGGAGCCAGTCCCGGTGCAAAAGCGCGGATCGTGTGAGGGCTTCCTGCAGTTGTGTGTCATGACCGCAGGGCTGCAGGTCAGCCAGGAAGCGTATGGCCCTGGGATCATCCTTGCGCATCAGCCAGAAGGCCAGTTTGCGCTCCACCAGGTGTTTTTCCATGGGGGGGAAGCTGAAACGGCGCTGCAGTTTTTCCCAGTAGTCGATGGCGGCCACCGGGTCTTTGCGAATCTGCCGGTAGCTGGCATCTCTCAATAGCCGATAGCGCTGAGGGTGGGGTTTTTCAAGCAGCTTGCTGCTCAATGCGAGAGTTGGCTTGTTATGAATGCGTATCCAGATGTCTACCCATCGGCGTTCAGTGGCAGGCAATGATTTTTTCAGATAGCGTGCCAACGTGATATTGCCCCGGTCCATGGCCAGTGCAATGCGTTGCCACACCAGATCCTGGGTGAGTTGTCCTGCCTGTTGCCAGGCCTGGAATACCGGGTCGCAAGCCTTGGGACGGGACTTGCCGTATAACCACAATGCGGGAACCTCGGGGAAGGCCTGTTCTTTTTGTCCGGTCTGAATCAGCGCATTCAGATAATGGCACTGGCGTTCCACATTATTCTGCGCTGTATAGAAACGCAGGTAGTTTCGCCAATCCTTGCGCTTGGCCAGCACGGAAAGCCAGCGGCTGCGCAGCAGGGAAGCCAGGGGGGTATCCGCATATTTGCCGAGAAAAGCTTCTACCGTTGGAACGGAGGCTTTGGAAAGGCGGCCTTTCAGGCGGGCGTACTCCAGATAGGGATACAGGGCATAGCCTTTCAGCAGTGATTCCAACTGTTGGGGCAAAGGTTTTCCCGCCAGGGCCAGTTTTTCTGCTCCCTGAAAAGCCTTGCGCCTGGCCTGGTTCGTGAGGCTGGCCTGGCTGATGGTTACTGCCAGTATCAGTGGCAAAAGAAGCGCCAGGCGAAGTGTTTGATGTAGGCTCGGGGAAGACATGCACTCACATTAGGGGTTCAGCGCTTTGCTAGCAATTGGGGTTTACCCTGTCCCCGCCAGTGAATAGGGGATCAGGGAATGGGCTACAATCCCCTCATTATAGGCAAATGGTATTCCGGAGTTGTGAGATGGCAGACAATAATGTGGATATGGAACAGGAAATGACCCTCAATAGCGGTATTGCGGCTTTTGAAGCCAAGCATTTTGTGCGGGCGGCCGAGTTGCTCGAACCCCTGGCGGAAGGGGGAAATGCCGAGGCCCAGTACCGTGTGGCCATCATGGCGCAGAATGGCCTGGGAATGGTAGAGAACCAACTGCAGGCTTACAAGTTCATGAAAGCAGCGGCGGAAGCGGGGTTGCCTCTCGCCCAGCATGGCCTGGGATTCATGTACCTGGAAGGGGAATGCGTGGACAAGGACGGCAGCAAAGCGCTGGAATGGTTCACCAAAGGGGCGGAACAGGGATTGCAGGGTTCCATGACCACCATCGCCATGATGTACCAGGAAGGCAACGGCGTGGAAGCGGATCCGGAAAAAGCCCGGGAGTGGTTCCACAAGGCGGGTTTTGACGAAATGTAACCCCTGCAGTCTGAGCGGCTTCAGGCAGTACGGCGTTTGCGCACCGCCTTGGCTAGGTCGTCCAGCAAAGGCGCGCTGTCTTCCCAGGGCAGGCAAGCGTCGGTGATGCTCTGGCCGTAAATCAGAGGTTTGCCGGGCACCAAGGGTTGGTTGCCTCCTACCAGGTGGCTTTCGATCATGGCGCCGATGATGCGGATATCGCCGCGGGTGATCTGTCCGGCCACGTCCCGGCCCACTTCCAGCTGCTTTTCATACTGCTTGTGGCTGTTGGCGTGGCTGAAATCGATCATGAGACGCGGTGTCAGACCGGCCTTTTCCATTTCTTCTGCCGCCAGGTTCACGGATTCCGCATCATAATTGGGGCGCTTGCCCCCGCGCAGGATGATATGGGTGTCATTGTTTCCCGTGGTGCTGAAGATGGCGGAGTGGCCTTCCTTGGTCATGGACATGAACACATGGGGGCGTTCCGCGGCGCGCATGGCGTCCACGGCCACGCGCATGGTGCCGTCTGTACCGTTCTTGAAGCCCACGGGACAGGACAGGCCAGAGGCCAGTTCCCGGTGCCCCTGGCTTTCCGTGGTGCGTGCGCCAATGGCGCCCCAGCTTACCAGGTCGGCGACATACTGGGGTGAGATGAGATCCAGGAATTCTGTGCCTGCGGGCAGCCCCATGCTGTTGATGTCCAGCAGCAGGCTGCGCGCCATTTCCAGGCCTTTGTTGATCTGGTAGCTGTCATCCAGATCCGGATCGTTGATCAGGCCTTTCCAGCCAACAGTGGTGCGCGGCTTCTCGAAATATACCCGCATCACCACCAGCAGATCATCGGCCAGTTCCTGTTTCTTCTCCATAAGGCGTCCGGCGTACTCCAGGGCGGCTTTGGGGTCATGTACCGAACAGGGGCCGATGACGACCAGCAGGCGATCATCCTCGCCATGCAGAATGCGGTGAATCTGTTGGCGGGTTTCGTAAACGGTTCTGGCCGCTTCTTCCGTGACGGGATAACGCTCATGCAGAATCGCAGCAGGCACCACTTCCTGAGTGGCGCGGATACGCAGATTGTCTGTTGGATACTGTTGCATGAGCCTGTTCTACACTTCGACGGGAAAGCAGGCAATTATAGCCTTTTGGCGCAGGGACACTCAATACAGATGACAGGCAACCTGGTGAGGCAGACCATTGTTTCCTGCATCGAGGATCTTCAGCTGCGGCATGCTCTGGGCGCAAACATCCATGGCTTCCGGGCAACGGGTGCGGAAAGGGCAACCTGAAGGTGGATTGAGCGGGGAAGGCACATCGCCCTGGAGAATCATGCGTTGCGTTTTGCTGTCCGGATCCGGCACGGGAATGGCGGACAGCAGCGCCTTGGTGTAAGGATGACGGGGTTCCCGGTACAGATCCGTGGAAGAGGCCACTTCCACCAGCTTGCCCAGGTACATGACGCCAATCTCGTGGCTGATGTGCTGCACCACGGCCAGGTCGTGGGAGATGAACAGGAAAGAGATGCCCAGTTCCCGCTGCAGCCGGGCGATGAGGTTGAGCACCTGGGACTGCACGGAAACGTCCAGGGCGGACACGGCCTCGTCGGCGACGATGAACTTGGGGTCCAGGGTCAGAGCCCGGGCGATGCCGATACGCTGGCGCTGACCGCCGGAGAATTCGTGGGGATAGCGGTGTAGGACATTGGGGCGCATGCCCACGATGTCCAGCAGTTCCAGGACTTTCTGCTTGCGGGATGCGGCGTCCCCAATGTGGTGGATCTCCAGCGGTTCGAGAAGCGTCTGCATCACCGTGCGCCGGGGGGACAGGGAGGCATAGGGGTCCTGGAAGATGATCTGCATTTCCCGGCGGTGGGCCACCAATTCCCGGGTGCTCAGGCGGCTGATGTCCGTGCCATCCAGCTGAATCTCGCCCCCCGTGGGTTCGTGCAGGCGCAGAATCGCCCGTCCCAGGGTGGATTTGCCGCAGCCGGATTCTCCCACCAGGCCAAAGGTATGCCCTCTGGGTATGCTGAAGCTCACGTCGTCCACGGCCTTGAGCTGTCCCACGGTATGGCGGAAAAAACCGCCCTTAATGGGGAAGTATTTCTTGAGATTCCGAACTTCGAGGAGATTATTCATAGTGTCTCTCCCACAGGGTGGAAACAGGCCACGGCCTGGTCGTTTTGCCATTGCAGGGGCGGTTCCTGCTGGTGGCAGGTCTCGTCGGCTCTGTAACAGCGGTCCACGAAGCGGCAGCCGGAGGGCAGATGCAGCAGGTCCGGCACGGTGCCGGGAATGGTGGGCAGCTCATCCAGCTTTTGTTCCCGGATGCGGGGAATGGATTTGAGCAGGCCTTCGGTATAGGGATGCCGGGGATGGTTGAACAACGGATGTATGGGCGCTTCCTCGGCTACCCGCCCGGCATACATGACCACAGCGCGGCTACAGGTCTGGGCCACCACGCCCAGATCATGGGTGACCAGCACCACGGAGGTGTCGAATTCGTCCTGAAGTTTCACCATCTGTTCCAGCACCTGGGCCTGGGTGGTCACGTCCAGGGCCGTGGTGGGCTCGTCGGCCAGCAACAGCTTGGGATTGCAGCTCAGGGCCATGGCGATCATCACCCGCTGGCGCATGCCGCCGGACATCTGATGAGGATATTCGTCGATGCGCTTGCCCGGTGAGGGAATGCCCACCAGAGAGAGCATCTCGATGGCCCGCGCCCGGGCCTGTTTGCGGCTCATGCCCTGGTGGCGCATGATCACGTCCGTCATCTGGGTGGCGATAGTGAATACCGGGTTCAGGGCGGTCATGGGCTCCTGGAAGATCATGGAGATCTCCTTGCCACGGATATGCCGGTATTCCGATTCCGGCAGCCCGGTCAGCTCCCGCCCTTCCAGCTTGATGCTGCCGGAGACGATGCGTCCGGGAGGAGAAGGAATCAACCCCAGGATGGCCAGGGAAGTCACGGACTTGCCGCAGCCGGATTCACCCACCAGGCCCAGGGTCTCGCCGGGCATGATGTCGAAACTCACTCCGTCGATGGCGCGCACGATGCCGCGTTGGGTGGAGAACTCGATAACCAGGTCTCTTACGCTGAGCAGGGGCTGGGTCATGGCTGGCTCCTGGGGTTTGATGCCCTCTCCCTGTCCCTCTCCCGTAAGCGGGAGAGGGGACCCAAGCCCTGACATAGGCGGTAAACCAACTCCCTCTCCCCCCACCGGGGGGAGAGGGTTGGGGAGATGGGGGGATAATCAATAGTCCTCATGCGCTCACCTTCTTCGGGTCCAGGGCGTCCTGCAGGGAATCGGAGAACATATTGAAGGCCATCACCAGCACGAACAGGAATACCGAGGCGGTGATGAAATTGGAATAGTGCCCGGCCTGCACTTCCTGGGTGGACTCGGCAATCATCAGGCCCCAGGAGACGCCATCCACCACTCCCAGCCCCAGGAAGCTCAGGATGACTTCGGATTTGATGGCGCCAACGAACACGATGGTGGCCTGCACCAGCAGGATGTGGAAGGTGTTGGGGGTGATATGGCGGAAAATGATCAGCCGCTGGGGCAGGCCGATGGCCCGGGCGGCTTCCACGAATTCGAAGTTCTTCAGCTTGATGACCTCACCGCGCACCAGGCGCGCCGTAGTGGTCCAGAAAGTGGCGATCATGGCCACGTGCATGGAATAGGCATAGCCCTGCAGGGAATAGGCGATGGCGGCCACGAACAGGTAGAAGGGAATGGAATCCAGCACTCCCATGAGCCACAGGATGAGTTCGTCCACCCAGGTGTTGGTGAAGTAGCCCGACAGGGCGCCCAGAAAGCCCCCCAGAATCGTGGAGAGTATGGCTACCACCATGCCCACTTCAAATGCGGTCTTGGTGCTGTAGATGGCGCGCTCGAAAATGTCCTGGCCGATGATGTTGGTGCCTGCCCAGTGTTCGGCGGAAGGGGGCGCCCACATGGGACCCTCGATACCGCTCCAGTTCTGGCCCCACAGTCCGGCCCAGACGCCCAGAGCGATGAGCAGGAAGAAAATGACCACCCCCAGGGAAACCATGCCGATGCGGTCGCGGCGGAATTTGTACCAGGCCTTGCCCCAGAGGGATTCGCTTTCCCTGGCTCCAGGGATGTCGTCAGTCAGTGTATTCATTTCAGGGACACTCGCGGATCCACCAGTTTGTAGAAGATGTCGTTGAGAATCAGCACCACCACGAAGAGCACGGCGGTGATGCCCACTACAGCCTTCAGAATAGGCTGGTCGCCGGTAGTGATGGCGTCATAGGTCACCAGGCCCACGCCGGGGATGCCGAAATAGCTTTCCAGCAGCAAGGAGCCGGAGATCACTACCAGGGGAATGGAGAACATGATGCGGGTAATGATGGGAATCATGGCGTTCTTCAGGATGTGCTTGAACAGCAGCTCTCCCGGCGGCGTGCCGAAAGCCTTGGCCGTGCGCACATGGTCCCTGCCCATCTCCTCGACGATTACGGCCCGGTAGAAACGGGTGTTGTAGCCCAGGGCGACGAACACAGTAGCCAGAGTGGGTACAGTCACATAGCGCAAATAGTCCCAGAAGTTGTACACGTTCCAGCCCCGCACCGGAAACCAGCCCAGGCCGTCATTGGAGGAAAAAATGATCTGGAAGGCGATGATGACGATGAGAAAACTCACGCTCATGCCCACCACCGAGCCGCCCATGATGAATTTGTCCCACCAGCGGCCCCGGTGATAGGCGGCAACCAGGGCCAGGGCAATTCCCAATAAGTTTCCGAGGACAAAACCGGGAATGATCAGAGCCAGTGAGATAGGCACCGTGCGCGCCAGGATGCTGTTCACCCGCTCGCCGGTGGAGTCGGAATAGCCGAAGTCGAAAGTCACCAGCTCCTTCAGGTATTCCAGATAGCGGGTCACGAAAGGCTTGTCGTAACCGAGCTGGTGACGCACTTCCTGGATCTGTTCCGGGGTGGGGTTCTTGCCCACCAGTTCGTAGGTCTTGTCCGGGCCGAAATAGACCATGAGCAGGAAACTGATCAGGGTCACACCGATGATCAGGGGAATGCCGGTGATGAACTTGCGCAGGGCGTACTGGAGGATTTCCATGGTTTGCTCCCTAATCGCCATGTAGGTCGGACTTCAGTCCGACAACAATGCCTGAATCAAGCTCTGATGTCGGACTGAAGTCCGACCTACGGGGTTGGGTCGTCATTTCTGCGCCTCCTTCACGTCCACGAACTTGAGATGGAAACCGCCCACAATGGACTGGTCAGGAAAGCTTATGACATCCTTGTGCCAGAGGAATATCTGCCGACGGGACAGACCGGAGATGGTCACGCAGGCATCCTGGACGATCTGGTTCATACGGCGGTACAAGCGGGTGCGTTCTGGAGACTGCTGCATGACCGAGGTCTTTTCATACAGCCGGTTATATTCCGGATCGTTAAAATTGGCGTTGTTGGATCCTGGTGAGCCATTGGGCCCGTAAAACAGCTGCAAGGTGTTTTCTGCGTCAGGATAGTCCAGCCCCCAGCCCATGCCTACGATCTTGATCTTGGCCTTTTTCACCGCGCGGTTGAAGTCACCGAAAGAGGCGTAGGCGTCAAGTTTCACTTTTTCCTTGGGATAGCCGATTTTCATCAGCCAGCCGCGGAACTGCTCGAACATCTGTCTTGTATCCACCTGGGCGACACCGCCGTAAGTGAGGGTGGGCAGAGATTCCGTTGTCCAACCGGCCTCTTCAAGCAACTTACGGCCTTTGGCCGGGTCGTGCCGCAGGGATTCGCGGGAGGCCTTGGGATCATATTCCGGCACCACAGGCGGGATAATGCCAGGGAACACAAAGCCCATGTCGTTGTAGAATTTTTTGTTACGGTCATCCCAATCGTATGCGTAACGGATAGCACAGCGCAGGGCATGGTTCATCTCCTCGCGCTTCTTGTCCTTGTTATAACCAATTTCCGGATCACGCATATTGAAATCCGTATGCACGAAGCCGTTTTCGTAACCGGAAGTCATAAAGTATTTTTCCGCGTATTCCGGCTTGAGGACGATGTCGGGTTGTTTCTGGGCCAATACATCGTCCAGCAGTTCCTTGGGGATGCCGGCGTATTGAATTTCATCGCCCTTGGTAAAGGAGTTCCAGCGGGACAGGGATTGCTTGATGAAGTGAATTTCCAGACGGTCCACCAGGGGTGGGATCTTGCCATCGATTTCCTTGATGCCGTATTTGCCGTGGATGGCTTCGTCATAGCCTTCGTAGGCCAGGTCTATGGGTTCCCTGCGGTACTTGGGATTGCGCAGCAGTACCACGCCAACGGAATCGAAACGCTGCAGTTTGAAGGGGCCGGAGCCCACGGGATGCACCGAGAACTCCCTGCCATAGTATTCCACCGCCTCCCGGGGCACGATGGCGGCATAGCCCTGGGCCAGGGTATGCACCAGCTGGGGGAAAGGCTTGTTGAGGATGATCTGGATGGTGTAGCGGTCCAGGGCTTTGAGTCCTTCCACTTCCCTGTCGTAGTCGGAACCGGCTTTTTTCCAGGCCTCCATGCCCTTGATGCGCCCGGCCCAGAACCAGCTGCCCTGGGAGCGGGTCTTGGGATCGAAATGGCGTTTCATGGAATAGACGAAGTCAGCAGCCGTTACTTCCCGTCCCTTGCCGTTGGGAAAGGCCGGGTCATCGATGAATTCCACGCCCTTTTTGATGCGGATGGTATAGGTCAGACCGTCTTCGGAAACCTCTGGCAGGGCTTCCGCCAGATTGGGTGCGATCTGGTAGGGACGGGCCAGATACTTGTATCTGTATAGCGTGTCATAGACATTCACCACCACATGGTTGGCATAAAGGGTGGCGCTTTGGGCCGGATCGATGCTGGTGGGGGAGCCGGTCAGGGAATGGCGATAGATCTTCATGCCTGCCGTATCAGGACCGTCGGTGCAGCCTCCCAGCAGCAGGATGAAAATCAGTGTCAGCAGTGCGCGGATTCGTTTTGACATGGATAGCCATGTTTTCAAAGTATCACAAGAGCGCGAGTATAACGGGTTCATTGCCAAGGGAAAATTGTTTTTGTCCGGGCTGGTGTTTTTTCTTTCCCAAAAAAAATGGGAAAGTCGGCCAGGGAATGCACAGGGTTGCAAGGTTCCTCAAAAGCTCGGCAAAGATGGTAAAATAAGCGGCTATGTCTTTGAAATATGATCTTCACAGCCATTCCACCGTTTCCGATGGAACCCTGACCCCTGGCGAACTGGTGGCGCTGGCGGCGGATTCCGGTGTGGATGTGCTGGCACTGACGGATCACGACAATGTATCCGGTATGCCTGAAGCCCGGGTGGTGGCGCAGGAAAAGGGCATCAGGCTGATTCCCGGCGTGGAAGTGTCGGTGAGCTGGAATGGGTATACCGTCCATATTTTGGGGCTGAATATCGATCCAGAAGCAGAGGATCTGCTTGCCGGTCTGCAGCAGCTTTGTGATTACCGCCGCTGGCGGGCGGAGGAAATCGGGCGCAGACTGGCGAAGAAAGGGATTCCCGGTGCTTATGAAGGTGCTTGCGCTCTGGCCACCGGCGCCTTGGTGGGGCGGCTGCATTTTGCCCGTTTCCTGGTGCAGCAGGGGCATGCCCAGGACATCAAAAGAGTTTTCCAAAAATATCTGGTGAAGGGTAAGCCCGGTTACGTGAACGGTGAATGGGCCGGGCTGGAAGATGCCCTGGACTGGATATGCAAGGCCGGAGGCATGGCGGTCATCGCCCATCCGGCGCGCTACAACATGACCCGGGGAAAACTCAGACGGCTGATTGGAGAATTCAAGGAACTGGGCGGCCGGGGGCTGGAAGTGGTTTCCGGCAGTCACAGCAAGGACGAATATTTCACCATGGCGCGTCATGCGCAGGATTTTGCGCTTTTGGCATCGGCGGGCTCTGATTTTCATGGCCCGGAAAACCCCTGGATTAACCTGGGCCAGTTGCCGGATTTGCCTCCGGGCAGCGAGCCCGTATGGAATCATTTTTGATATGGCACAGTTTTTTCAGATACATCCGGAAAACCCTCAAGCCCGCCTGGTGCGCCAGGCGGTGGATATCCTGCAGGACGGAGGCGTCATCGTCTATCCCACGGATTCCAGCTACGCCATTGGTTGTCACATTGGCGACAAGCATGCCCTGGGCCGGATCCGCCAGATCCGCCGTCTGGATGACAAACACAATTTCACTCTGGTGTGCCGGGACCTGTCGGAGATCTCCAATTACACCAAGCTGGATAACCAGCAGTACCGCCTCATAAAGAGCCTCACTCCCGGGCCTTACACCTTTATACTCAAGGCCACCAAGCAGGTGCCCAAGCGCCTCATGCATCCCAAGCGCAAGACCATCGGTATCCGCATTCCCGACAACCGTATCGCCCTGGCCTTGCTGGAGGATCTGAACGAACCCATTCTCAGCAGCACCCTGATCCTGCCTGGGGACGACATGCCTCTCATGGATCCTTATGATATGAAAGATCTCCTCGGAAACCAGGTGGATCTCATCATCGACGGGGGCTATTGCGGCTACGATCCCACCACGGTCATCGTCATGGAAGACGACGAGCCCTGGGTGGCCCGCCAGGGCAAGGGCGATACCCATCTGTTTGATTGAGCTATAATCGCCCGATGCCACAAGAACTCAATCTCATACAACAGCTGGTGGTGTTCGTCCTGCCACTCATCTTCGCCATTACCGTGCACGAGGCCGCTCACGGCTGGGTGGCGGACCGGCTCGGGGATCATACGGCCCGGTCCATGGGACGGGTGACCCTCAATCCCATCCCGCATATCGACCCGGTAGGCACTATCATCGTGCCCCTGGCCCTGTACGCCATGACCATCCTGGCTGGTGGTGTCGGGCTGATCTTCGGCTGGGCCAAGCCTGTGCCCATCAACCCGCGTAATTTCAAGAACTACCGGCGAGACATGGCGCTCACGGCGGCGGCTGGCCCTGTTTCCAATTTCGTCATGCTGCTCATCTGGGCCGTGTTGTTGCGCCTGTCAGTGGGCATGGGCGCCTCAGCTGGCTGGCTCGCCGAACCCCTGCGCTACATGGCGCATGGTGGCATAGTGATCAATGCCATCCTCATGGTGCTGAACCTTCTGCCCATACTGCCCCTGGATGGAGGCCGGGTGCTGGCCTCCCTGCTGCCTCCCAAGCTCTCCTTCTCATATGCCAAACTGGAACCCTGGGGCCTGTTCATCCTTATTGGCCTGATGGTCACCGGCATACTCTGGCCCATTATGGCGCCCATGCTGCAACTGGTGCAGGGCCTGGCCTATTCCGTTGCAGGGCTCCTCTGATCTTGGCAACATCTGAATTACTGAATCAATCGGGAAAACCATGGAAAAAGTAGCAACACAACATGCCCGCGTGCTCTCCGGCATGCGTCCCACGGGCCGCCTGCACCTGGGCCATTACCACGGGGTAATCAAGAACTGGGTGGAGCTGCAGCATGAATACCAGTGCTTCTTCTTCGTCGCCGACTGGCATGCTCTGACCACTCACTATGAAGACCCTTCCATCATTCCCGACAGCGTCTGGGACATGGTCATCGACTGGCTGGCGGCCGGCGTGAATCCCGGAGAGGCCACTCTGTTCATCCAGTCCCGGGTGCCTGAGCACGCCGAGCTGCACCTGTTGCTGTCCATGACCACACCCCTGGGCTGGCTGGAGCGTGTGCCCAGTTACAAGGATCAGCAGGAAAAGCTCAAGGAGCGGGATCTGGCCACCTACGGTTTTCTCGGCTATCCCCTGCTGCAGGCCGCGGACATCCTCATCTACCGCGCCGGGCTGGTGCCTGTGGGTGAAGATCAGGTGGCGCATGTGGAGCTGACCCGGGAGATCGCCCGACGCTTCAATCACCTCTATGGCCGGGAGCCGGATTTTGAAACCAGGGCCGAGGAAGCCATGAAGAAGATGGGCAAGAAGAATGCCCGTCTCTACGCCAATTACCGCAAGGCCTGGCAGGAGCAGGGCGATGATGAAGCCCTGGCGGCGGCCCGTGCGCTTCTTGAATCTCAGCAGAATATCAATCTCAGCGACCGGGATCGTTTGTTCGGTTATCTGGAGGGTGGCGGCAAGGTCATACTTCCCGAGCCCCAGGCGCTACTCACCAAGGCTTCCAAGATGCCCGGCCTGGACGGGCAGAAGATGTCCAAGTCGTATGGCAACACCATTCCCCTGGACGCCAAACCGGAGCAGGTAGAGCAGCAGCTGCGCACCATGCCCACGGATCCCGCCCGGGTGCGGCGCACGGATCCTGGTGATCCCGGCAAGTGCCCGGTGTGGGAGTTTCACAAGGTGTATTCCGATGACACGGTGCAGAACTGGGTGCAAGAAGGCTGCCGCAGCGCCGGTATCGGCTGCATCGAATGCAAGCAGCCGGTCATCGATGCCGTGCTGGCGGAACTCAAGCCCATGCAGGAACGCGCTGCGGAGTACGAAAGCGATCCGGACCTGGTGCGCAACATCATCAACGAAGGCTGTGAAAAGGCCCGGGACGAAGCCCGTGATACCATGGAAGAAGTCCGCCATGTCATGTCTTTGGAGTATCGATGAACCCTGCCGATCCCGCTGCATTGCAAGGGCCTGATACCGAGCCAGTTCCACAGCAGGAGGAAATGCCCTTTGCCGTGGTGGAGGGGCAGCCCCAGTACCAGCTGCCCAAGGATCTGTATATTCCCCCCGATGCCCTGGAAGTCTTCCTGGATGCCTTTGAAGGCCCCCTGGATCTGCTGCTCTACCTCATTAAGCGCCAGAATCTGGATATTCTCAATATTCCCCTGGCGAAGATCACCCAGCAGTACATGGAGTACATCGATCTCATGAAGGAACTGCGCCTGGAACTGGCGGCGGAATACCTGGTGATGGCGGCCATGCTGGCGGAGATCAAGTCACGCATGTTGCTGCCGCGTCCCGAGAGTGAAGAAGAGGATGGTGAAGATCCCCGTGCCGAGCTCATCCGCCGCCTGCAGGAGTACGAGCGTTTCAAGCAGGCCGCAGAAGATCTGCACAACATGGATCAGCTGGGGCGGGATGTGTTTCCGGTAGTGGTGGACGTGCCGGATAAGCATATACGGCAGGAACCGCCGGATGTGGAGCTCAAGGAGCTGCTGCTGGCCCTGCGTGATGTTCTCAAGCGGGCAGATATGTTCAGCAATCATCACATCACCCGCGAACCCCTGTCCCTGCGCGAGCGCATGAGCCGGGTGCTGGAAACCGTGCGGCCGGACAAGTTTACGGATTTTCACGAGCTGTTCGATATCACCGAGGGACGTGACGGCGTGGTCGTCACCTTCATGGCGATTCTCGAACTGCTTAAACAGACATTGATAGAAATGGTACAGAGCGAGACTTTTGGCCCCATTCATGTAAAGGCCAGTGGAGCGACCCAGGCATGAATCCCAGTGACAACCTGAAACAGATCGTGGAAGCGGCTCTGCTCGCCTCGGGCAAGGCCATGACCCTGGACAGGCTGCAGAATCTGTTCGACGAAATGGAGCGGCCCGAGAAAAAAGCCCTGCGCGAAGTGCTGCAGGAACTGGCAGCAGACTACCAGGACCGGGGTATCGAAGTGCGCGAAGTGGCCAGCGGCTGGCGCATTCAGGTGAGCAAGGCCTGTGCCCCCTGGGTGTCGCGGCTGTGGGAGGAAAAGCCTCCCCGCTACTCCCGGGCCCTCATGGAAACCCTGGCGCTCATTGCTTACCGCCAGCCCATCACCCGGGGTGAGATCGAGGATATCCGCGGCGTCAGCGTCAGTTCGAACATTGTGCGCACCCTGCTGGAACGGGAATGGGTGCGGGTGGTGGGCCACCGGGATGTCCCCGGCAGACCTTCCCTGTATGGCACCACCCGGGAATTTCTGGATTACTTCGGCCTCAAATCCCTGGATGAACTGCCAACACTGGCGGAGATTCGTGATCTGGATGTCATCAACGAAGAACTCAATCTCACGGAACCGGATGGTGCAACACCGGATGACCGGGAAACGGACGATCAACCTCAGGTGGAAGGCGATGAGGCGGCTCAGGATTCTGCGATAGAAACAGAAACCCCTGCCTCCCCCGATGAGGAAGAAACCGCTGATCAAGCGCAGGAAGCGAATGAAAAAGAAGCCTGAACTTCAGGGAGACCGTCTGCAGAAGCTTCTGGCCAATGCCGGCATGGGTTCACGCCGCCAGATCGAAGGCTGGATTCGTGAAGGGCGGGTGCAGATCAATGGCGTCAATGCCCAGCTGGGCGACCGCGCCCTCCCCACGGATCAGATCACCGTGGATGGGCGGCCCGTGTCAGGGAAAAAGCTGGCGGCGAACGAGCGGTATGCCATTCTGTACAACAAGCCGGAAGGCGAGGTGGTCACGCGCAATGATCCCGAGGGCCGCAAGACAGTTTTCGACCGCCTGCCCAAGCTTCCCCAGGGACGCTGGATCGCCGTGGGCCGCCTGGACGTGAACAGTGCCGGTCTGTTGCTGTTCACCAATGACGGGGAACTGGCCAATCGTCTCATGCATCCCCGTCAGCTCATCGAGCGGGAATACGCCGTGCGAGTACACGGGCGGGTCACGGAAGACATGCTCAAACAACTGGTGAATGGCGTCACTCTGGAAGACGGTCCCGCCCGATTCGAGGAAGTGGTGTTTTCCGGCGGGGAGGGCAGCAACCAGTGGTACCACGTGGTGCTCATGGAAGGACGCAAGCGCGAAGTGCGACGCATGTGGGAAGCCGTGGGGGCTCTGGTCAACCGCCTGAAGCGAGTGCGCTACGGCCCCATCATCCTGGACAGCCGGGTCAAGTCCGGTATGTGGCGGGAACTGGAAAAGGATGAGAAAAAGGACCTGTTGCGTATCGCCGGCCTCAAGGATAAGCGCCCCTGGGGCACACTCAAACGCCCCGGCTCCCGCGTGGAGAAAAAGAACCGGCCTTCCCCCTGGGCCAAAAGGCGCTGACGGAGAAATCCAGCGCATGCGCAGCCTGTACAGACTTGCAGTGAGCTACTTGTCACGTAAACTGTGAGCAGGTGCTTGCAACCCATAAGGGAATACTCCCGGATCCCGAAGTCATCCGGGTTACGGAGATCGAACATGCGTACCCTGAACATTCTGCTGTTGCTGGTGTTTTCTGCGCCCATGCTCATGGCTGCTCAGGAAGGTGCGCTGCCTGCCGGCATGGTTAACCCCGGTTATCATGAGCAGCCCGACTGGTTCAAGGCGTCCTTTCTCGACCTGGGAGAAGACATTGCCGAGGCCCGCTCAGAGAACAAGCGGGTGCTGCTCTATTTCTACCAGGACGGTTGCCCCTATTGCGCCAAGCTTCTTGAGGACAATTTCAGCAACAAGCGCATTGCGGACAAGACCCGCAACAACTTTGATGTCATTGCCCTGAATATCTGGGGGGACAGAGAGGTCACCCTGCCGTCCGGAAAAGTAATGACGGAAAAACAGTTCGCTGAATCCCTCAAAGTGCAGTACACGCCCACCTTGCTGTTTCTGGATGAACAGGGCAAAGCCGTGGCGCGCCTCAATGGTTACTATGCCCCACACAAGTTCGAGGTGGCGCTGGACTACGTGGCGGGCCGGCAGGAAAAAGCGATGAAGCTAGCGCAGTACTACGCCAGCAGGAACCCCAAGGCGGCGTCGGGCAAGCTGAATACGGAGCCATTCTTCCTGCCTCATCCCCTGCGGCTGGGGGAAAACCGTCAGGCGTCCTGGCGCCCCCTGCTGGTGATCTTCGAGCAGAAATCCTGCCAGGCCTGTGATGAAATGCACCAGGAAGTGTTGGGCCGGGAACCCCTGCTTCTGGCGTTGTCCAATCTGGACACGGCCCAGGTGGACATGCGTTCCCCGGATCTGCTGCAGACCCCGGATGGCCGCGAGCTGTCCGCCCGGGAATGGGCGGAGGAACTGGGAATACAGTATGCGCCCAGCCTGGTGTTCTTCGATTCCAACGGAAAGGAGGTTTTTCGGTCGGAAGCCTATCTGAAGAGTTTTCACCTGCATGCGGTGCTGGACTATGTAGCCACAGGCGCTTGGCGGCATCAGCCGAATTTCCAGCGCTTCGTTCAGCATCGTGCGGATGTTCTGCGGGCCAAGGGTTTTACAGTGGATCTGATGAAGTAGGAACCAGACGAGTTGAAAATCACCGTTACCAAGAAGGCGTGTGCCGGCGTATTGCTGGGCATGCTGGCATGGACGCTGCCTCTGTGGGCGGCTCCGTCCTCTGCTGACCAGCCGGAACCGGAAAGCGCCGGATCTGCAAGCCCTGAAGCGAAAAAAGGAACATCGCCGGCTTCAGACGTGAAACTGGACATTGTGATCTCCGGTATCGAGGGCAAGCTGCTGGACAATGCCAGAGCCTACCTGGGGCTTGAGCAGAAAAAGAATGATCCCTTGCTGTCCGCCTTGTGGATACGGCATCTGTACAAAAAGGCGGTCGAACAGATACAGAAATCCCTGCAACCCTTCGGTTACTACAATGCCAAAGTGCAGGCGTCCCTGGAACAACTGGGCGAGAATAGCTGGCTGGCGCGTTTCCAGGTGGACCCGGGGCCGCGCACCAGAGTGACGGAGCTGGATCTCCAGTGGCTGGGTGAAGGCGCGGCAGACAAGGGGCTGCAGCAGGCCCTGCAGAATTTTCCCCTGAAAAAGGGTGACTACCTGGATGATGCGGTTTACGAAAAGGGCAAGTCAGCCTTGATTGCCCTGGCCGAGGAGACCGGTTATCCAGATGCGCAGGCGGTCAAGGCGCAAGTGGTGGTGGATCCGCGTAACAACACCGCCCGGGTGGTGCTGCATCTCGATACGGGAAAGAAATATTATATCGACAGCATCCGCCTGCACCAGGATGTGCTGAATGAGGATTTCGTGCGCCGTTACCTGGTGGATGTAAAGCCCGGTGATGTGTATTCCCAGGACAATCTTCTTGAGATTCAGCACGCGCTTATCGAAGCGGGATATTTTTCCCTGGTGGGCATCAAGCCGCGCTTCGACGAGACCCATGAGAACCGTGTGCCCGTGGATGTGAGGCTGGAACCCGGCAAGCGTCAGCTCTACAGTGTCGGCCTGGGTTTCGACACGGATATCGGCGTCAACCTGTCTTTGCGCTGGAACCACCGGCGCCTGAACCGCATGGGGCACAAGGCGGATGCCCAGTTGAAGCTGTCCATGAACAACAGCTATGTGCTGGGAAACTACTGGATCCCCATTCGTGATCCGCGCACCACCAAGCTGGGTTTTTCCGCCAGGTTGGAACGGGAAGTCCTGGATGATTCAGAGAGCAACTTCATCGATGTGGATGCAGGCTACTACTGGGAGAAAGGTGACTGGCTCACCCGGTACTATACGGAGTTCAAGTATGAAAAGTTCACCCTGGGGGATCAGCCGGCTCAAACCACCCACTTCCTGAGCCTGGGGGCAACGCTGCAGCGTACTTGGCGTGCGCCGGACAAGCTGCCTTATCTGCGCAAGGCCTGGGCCATGTTTGGCGATATCAAGGGCGCGCCATCCGGCATCTCGTCCACTTATTATCTGCGCGCACACCTGAAGGCAAGAGCCTATCTGCCGATTTTCAGCAAGGGGCGGCTGGTGCTGCGTGGCGAGTACGGAACAGCTACGGTGGGTGATTTTGATCTGTATCCCACTTCCCTGCGTTTCTATGCAGGCGGCGACAACAGTGTGCGCGGCTATGACTGGAAGACCCTGGGACCGAAGGATGCGCAGGGCAATGTGGTGGGTGGCCGCCAGGTCCTCACCGCCAGCGTGGAATATGATCACCAGATCGCCGCTCAGTGGCTGGCGGCGGGCTTCGTGGATGCTGGCAATGCCTATGATGATGCTTTGGATCACGTGTTCTTTGGCGCCGGTTTTGGCGCGCGCTGGCTGTCACCGGTGGGAACCGTGCGCCTGGATCTGGCCTGGCCATTCAACAAGGAAAACGATGAACAGACGCAATTCTCTGACCTGAGAGTGCATTTTGGCTTTGAGGTGTTGATGTGAAGTGGCTCAAGGGATTGCTGCTGGGGTTTGTATCCCTGCTGTTGCTGGTGGTGCTGGCTGCTTGGTTGTTGCTGGGCACGGAAACCGGCCTGCGCTGGGGACTGAAAGCGGGGAAGGGATTCATCCCTGGAGAACTGCAGCTGCAACAGATTCAGGGCAATCTGTTGGGGAATCTGCATTTGCAGGGGCTTTCCTACGTCTCGGAGCAGATGAAAGTGGAAATCGCCGAAATGGTGCTGCGCTGGCAACCCGGCCAGTTGTTGCACGGGCGGCTGCTTATCGATGAGCTTGGCGCTGACCACGTGCGTTATGAGCAGAAGGCGCTGGCGCCCTCACCGCCAGAGAGCAAGCCGCCGGAGCTGACGGATATCGAGCTGCCTTTGGACTTGCAGCTGGACAAGCTGGCGCTGCAGGATGTTCAGGTTGTGACGGCGCCCGACGCCGAGCCTCTGGTCCTCGATACGTTGTTACTCCGCGCTGTCTGGGATGTCCAGGGCCTGAAGCTGGATGACCTGACCCTCAAGGCGCCCGTGGCCGGCCTGTACGCCAGGGGACGCCTGGATCCACACAAGGACTATCCCCTGGAACTGGACCTGAACTGGCAGTTGCACCAGAAAACACTGCCCCGTCTGTCTGGCAGCGGGCGTTTGTCCGGTGATTTGCGCGATCTCAAACTGGCCCAGCGTATTCAAGGGGATGTGGACGCCCAAATAAAAGCCCATGCCCGGGATGTTCTTACTGCCCTGAAATGGGATACAGGCATCCAACTGACGAAGATGCCCCGTGAATGGCTACCCTATGATCCGGAAGCGGCAAACCTGCAATTGAGCCTGAATGCCAGGGGAGACCTGCAGCAGGCCAGCGCCCAGGCGGCCCTGGATTTGCAACCCGCTGGTGCAGGGGATGCAGGGAAACCCGTACAGCTGAACCTGGACGGCCGTTTCCGGTTCGAAAACCAGGAATTTCAGGCGGACGCCCGCTGGCAGGAACTGCAATGGCCTTTAACCGGCCCGACCCAGGTACAGAGCCGGCAGGGCCGCCTGTCCGTGTCCGGGGTGCCGGATGGCTATCATTTTCAGCTTCAGGCCGGCCTGCAGGGCAAGGATATTCCTGCGGGTGACTGGACCGGCGAAGGCGATGGCAACCTCAAAGACGCCCGCCTGAAGCTGTCCGGCGCAACCCTGCAAGGGCTGTTGCAGGCCCAGGGACAACTGGCCTGGTCTCCTGACATACGCTGGGACATGAATATTCTTGGCCAGGGCATCGATCCGGCGGAACTGCAGGCGGATTGGAACGGCAAGCTGGACATCAAACTGCATGCCAAGGGCGGGTTGCCGGACACTGGCCTGCAGTTGAATCTGGATATCGAGGAACTGGCTGGCAAGTTGCGGGAGCGGGTTGTTGCCGGATCCGGCCGGGTTCAGGTGAATGGCCAGCAGGTAAAGCTGGAACAGCTGCTCCTGAGCAGTGGGGCGGCCCGCCTGGAGGCAAACGGGGAACTGGCCGAAAGCTGGGATCTGCATTGGGAACTGGATGTGCCGCGGATGGAGGATCTTCTTCCCGGTGCGGCGGGGATGGTGCAGGGCCAGGGACAACTGAGCGGCAGTATCGAGAAGCCGGTTATCCAGGCCCAGGTTCAGACCCGGCAGCTGCAGCTGGAGGGCAATGGCTGTCAGCAATGCGATATCAGGCTGGATCTTGGCCTGGACCCCGCCTATGTCTCCCATGCCCGGGTGACCGGTACCGGCATGATTCTGGCAGGGCAGGATATGCACAGCCTTTCCCTGCGCCTGGATGGCCCCATGAACCGTCAGAGCATCGAGCTGGATGCCGATCATCAGCAGGGCAAGCTGGTGTTTTCCGCCACAGGGGCCCTGGATCAGCAGCAGGGCGCCTGGTCTGGACAGATTCGCAAGCTGGCACTGGACACTCCGGACTATGGCCACTGGAAGATGACCAGGGCCGCGGATCTGCAACTGGCGGCGGACAGGATTGAACTCAGCCCTCTGTGCCTGAGGGACGCCCAGACCCGGTTGTGCGCTGAAGTGCATCGTGGCGCCGAAACCGGCAAGGCCATACTCGATCTCAAGGATTTTTCACTGGAGCGTCTGCGCCCCTGGCTGCCGCCGGAAATCGCCCGCCTGGAAGGCAGGTTGAACCTCCAGGCCACGGCGGATCTGGACCCTCTTGTCAAAGGCCGTTTGCAGGCAAGCATCGGCAAGGGCGAACTGGCATACCTGGATGCCAAACACCAGGAACGCAGCCTGCCCCTGCATGATGGCAAGGTGGAGGCCGTATATGACGACCAGGCTCTGTCTGCCAACTGGAACCTGGGGATTGGTCAGGATCTGGCCAAGGGCAACCTGCTAGTGCCGCGGGACGCGCTGGATGCCGATCCCATGACGGCGCCGCTCAAGGGCAGGATCGCCCTGGAGGTAAAGGATCTGAGTATCATCAGCGCTTTCGTTCCCGATATCGGGAAGATCGAAGGCTTTGCAAGTGTGCACATGAACCTGGGCGGGCAGTTGGGCGACCCCAGGATCAGCGGGCATGCCCGGGTGCAGTCCGGGACAGTGGTCATTCCGCGGGCAGGCCTGGAACTGAAGAACCTGCTGGTGGAAATCACGGGCGATGGTGGTCAGCTGTTGCATATCAAGGGCAGCGTGAAATCCGGTGAAGGTGAACTGCAACTGTCCGGCGAGGTCGAGCTGGATGCCGCCCGGGGCTGGCCCGCCAGGCTGAAACTGGGCGGGCGCCAGTTTCTGCTCGTAGACCTGCCGGAAGCGCGGGTCATCATGACGCCGGACCTGACACTGGAAACCGGCAAAGATCTGATCAGGCTGCGGGGAAGGATAGGGCTGCCCCTGGCTCACCTGGAGCTGAAGGACCTGCCGGCGGGTTCCCGCAATCCTTCGTCGGATGTGGTGGTGCTGAATCAGGATGGCAGCCTGACGCCCAAGCCGGGTTCCAGGATCGATGCGGAAGTGACCGTCATACTGGGACAGGATGTGCATTTCAAGGGCTTTGGCCTGAATGCGGACCTGGGGGGACAGTTGTTCATCGACCAGAAACCGGGCAAGGTGGCCACTGCCAGTGGTGAAATCAAGATCGAAGGGGGCAGTTTTCTTGCCTATGGCCAGAAGCTGACCATCGAGAAAGGCCTCATAGCCTATGCCGGCGGTCGCATCGACAATCCGGGAATGCGTTTGCGCGCCAGCCGCAAGATGGATGATATTACCGTCGGCGTGGAAGTCAGCGGCACGGCCAAAAAACCCAAGTTTACCACCTGGTCCACGGATCCGGATCTGGCCCAGAAGGACATCGTGTCCATACTGCTCACGGGACAGCGCACCGACAATCTGTCGGAAGCTAAGGTTTACGCTGGCAGGCAGATCACCAAAGACTTGAGTGTGGGCGTCAACCTGGGGGGTGGCAAGGATGGCAGCGAGTTTGTGGCGCGTTACAAATTGAGAGATAACGTGAACCTGGAAGGCACCAGCAGCGCCCGCAAGAGCGGGGTGAGCATCAACTACACCATAGAAGTTGAATAAGCGGGTCAGGTGCCGCGCTGCAAACGCAGGCGGATGTCTTCCTTGGCCTGTTTGAGGATGGAATCCCGGTCCAGGTTGTCGAGAATCTCCCGCACCACCAGCTTGGGGCCGCCTTCGCCCCAGGACTTGCCCTGGGCCAGATAGCGCTCCGCCGCCTGGCCGACGATCCAGGTGCTGTAGTAGGCCACGGCGCCCTGGGCACCGCCGGTGACCAGGGAGGAGAATCCCCAGGAGCCCAGTTTCAGGGCTGAAGAGATGAAATGCACGGCCCAGATGGTGCCCATGAGCAGGGCCATCTGGCTGCCAATGGTCTTTACCAGGTCGCCCGCTTCGTTCCGGGTCAGAGGCAGGTTGTAGAGTTTGGACAGGTGCACGATCATGCTCACATCCACCACCGCCGCAGCCACCAGGTCGGCCACGGGTACGGGGTTCAGCGCCACGGCCACGCCTTTGGTGGCGCAGTACTTGCGGATCAGTTTCTGTCCCAGCTTGCGCCGGGCCTGCAGGATGCGTTCGCCGACCTTGTCACTGAGGTCGCTGGCGAACAGGGAGGCATTCAGGGCGGCCAGGGTCTGGCCCTCGGCCTGAAGAATATCCCACAAACGTTCCTTCACCTGGCTCACGTCCGCGGGTGGGCGGCGCCATTCCTCGTGTTCCTTGCCATCCTCGTCCACGCGGATGATCAGACGCTCGGCAGGATCAGCGCTGGCAATGACGATGTTGTTTTCATCCACGATGCCCTGGGCATGGCGCTTCAAAGAGGCGAGCAGGGTCTCCCGCTCCGCGGTGCTATAACGGTCAGCTTTGTTCAGCACCAGGATGATGGGGCGGTGCAGGGCGGCGATCTCCTTGAGGGCCTGGACTTCTGTTTCCGTGAGATCGGAATCCACCACGAACAGAACCAGATCCGAGCGCCCGGCCACTTCCCGGGCCAGTTGTTCCCGGGCTTCGCCGTCCACTTCGTTGATGCCTGGCGTATCAATGAGGAATACGCCGCCGCTCTCATACTCCTGCCACTGGCCGCGTTCCGCCCGGGTGGTTTCGCCGTGCAGGGGGCTGGTGCTGAAGCGCTGTTCTCCCAGCAGGGCGTTGAGCAGGGCGGATTTGCCCACGCTGACCCGGCCAAACACAGCGATATGCAGATGCCCGTGTTCCAGGCGATCCAACATGGCCTGAATCTCCTGGTAGTCCTGCTCCAGGGATTCACGCACGGAATCCGGCACCCGGGGATCCCTGATCAGAGCCTCCAGGCTTTCCTGAGCCAGGTCCAGGTGATCCGAATCGCCTTCTTCAGTCTTTGCCGTTGCGCCGGGTGACTTCGCGAAAAGCCAGTCGGGCATAATGCGCCGCAGACGCTTTGATATCTTCACCAAGTTGATCCTCGAACTGGTTGGCTACCTGTAAAGGATGGAGTTCACCCCGGCTGTCCAGGGAGGCTGCCAGGCTCTTGCCCAGGGCGTCGAATAGAAAGCCATAGGCCACGGCATGCAGTACGCCCCCCGCCACGGTGCCCATGCCGGGAAAGGCCTTGAGCGCATTGCCCGCTACGGCAAGAACCAGGGTCAGGTGCTTGCGTACCTGCTTCTGCACCAGATTCAGCAGCAGCTCGATGTCCACCTTGCGTACCGGTATATCATACAGTTTTGACAGGTCTCTGATCATCTGCGCGCCGAGAAAACCCTGGATGAGAATATCCGTCCCCGGGGTCATGGCGGCAATGGCGCCGGCCACGGCTTTCTGGGCATAGCCGGTGACGATCTTCTGCGCCTCTTCCCGGCGATGGATACGTAACTGCTCATCCATGCGCCGTTGCACCAGCACGAATACGGAGCTGTCCCGCAGGCTTTCCAGGGTTTCCGCATGGCTGTCGATGATGCGCTGCAGGGCTTGCTGCAAGGCATCCACCTTGGGAGGCAGACGCCTCTGTACTTCCTCTTCCCGGCCATCGGGCAGCTGGCGCAGGGCGGTGACAGTGGCGCCGGTGCTGACGCTTACCACCTGGGCTTCACCCAGTTCATTCACCCGTTGCTGCAGACGCTCGCGCACCTGTTCCAGATCGGCCTCACTGTAGCGGTCACTCTTGTTGAGCACCACCAGGGTGGGTTTCTTCAGGGCCAGCAGGGCGGCCAGTTCCCGGGCCTGGCTACGCGTGAGATCGCCTTCCACCACGTAAAGGACGATATGGGCGCGCAGGGCTTCTTCCCGGGCGAGTTTGTCCAGCCTGCCACCCACCTCATCCAGGCCGGGCATGTCCGTGAGCACCAGTTCGTCCCCGGCGGGGCTGGTCCAGGTGTAGGTCTGCAGGGTCCGGGTGGTGCCCCCGGTGACCTCGGTGCGTACTTCCGCTTCGGGCAGCAGCGCCTTGATGAGGCTGGACTTGCCACTGCTGATCTCGCCAAACAGGGCCACTTGGATACGGCCGGCGGCGCGGCGGTCCTCCAGCTCCCGCAGTTCCTGTTCGGCCGCTGTGGTATCCAGCCCCAGCTCCCTGGCGGTCTGTAACTGCTCCTGCAGAGTTTCACGGTCCGGGGGTTCCTGCCTGTCCATGCCGGGCAGGGTTTTGGGCGGGCGCAAAACCCGCAGCACCAGCCAGCCCGAGAGCAGGGAGAACAGTGCCAGCAGGCTGGCCACACCCAGCTGCATCCACATGGGGGCTTCACGCAGGTTGTGCCAGATGTTAACCAGGGTGTCCGTGAGCAGGATGCCCAGCAGCAGAGCAAACAGCAGGGCGATACCCGTCAGCAGGGCCAGGATCAGGCGGATGGAGGATTTATTCTTCACGGTGAAATGTTCAACAGATGTTTTGGGGATCTCTGGAAAGGCTGATTTGTTTGGTACGAAACAGATTATGCCTGAAATGTTCGGGAACGAGCGAAGTTCCCAGTGAATGCCTCAGCTTACATCCCTCAGGGGCGTCCGTGCAGGCCGGAGTTCAGGCGTTCATGGACAGATCAGTGCTTCCTCAAGTGACTACCGGCTTTCCTTCAGGCAGGGCGGATGCTGCCGCCATTCGGCGGATTTTTTTCTGTTCACGCCGGGCGCCCAGTACCAGCATGCAGGGGGTTATGACCAGGGTCAGCACCGTGGCGAAAGCGAGACCTCCGGCAACAGCGGTGGCCAGTTGTGACCACCATTGGGTGGAGGGGCCGCCGATGTCGATGTTGCGGGCGAACAGGTCGATATTGATTTCCATCACCATGGGCAACAGGCCGAGGATGGTGGTCACAGTAGTGAGCAGCACAGGTCTCAGGCGCTGGGCTCCCGTGCGCAGCACGGCCTCCATGGCGTCCATGCCCTGGCGCCGCAGGACATTGTAGGTGTCGATGAGGACGATATTGTTGTTGACGATGATCCCGGCCAGGGAAATGACGCCTATGCCGGACATGACCACGCCAAAGGGCTTCTGAAAGACCAGCAGTCCCAGAAAGACGCCCACGGTAGAGAAAAGGACCGCGCTGAGGATGAGAAAAGCCTGGTAGAAGCTGTTGAACTGGGTGACCAGGATGATGGCCATCACCACCAGGGCGATGACGAAGGCTTTTTCCAGGAATGCCTTGGATTCATCCTGCTCTTTGTTTTCTCCTTTGAGTTCAAGTTCCACCCTGGGGTCCAGGTTAAGTTCTGCAAGCTGTTTCTTGAGCTTAGGCAGCTCCAGGCTGAGAAGTTCGCCTTCTTTCATGTTGGCGCTCACGGTGATTACCCGCCGTGCGTCCACGCGCCGGATGCTGTCCACCTTGGGCACGGCCTTGCGCTGCACGAAATTGCTGATGGGCACCAGGCCGTGATCCGTGAGAATGCGGATGCTGTCCAGCTGGTTGATAGAGCGCTTGTCCGTGGGGAAGCGCACGCGGATATCCAGTTCACGGTCTACGTCATCCGGGCGGTATTCGCCGACCTTGAGTCCGTTGGTGATCATCTGGATCATGCTGCCCACGCTGGCAGCGTCGGTGCCAAAGCGGGCGGCCGCGGCGCGGTCGATAATGATCTGCCATTCGATGCCGGGCTTGGAGCGGCTGTCTTCCACATCCGTGATGCGTGGATTGCTGTCCAGCGCCTTGCGGATGAGGCCGGCTGCTTTGTCCAGCTTTTTCGGGAAACGGGAGCTCAGTTCCAGTTTCAGATCCTTGCCGCCACCGACGCCGGATTCATCTTTGCCGATTTCGATTTCCATGCCGGAGATGTGCGCGGTGCGTTGTTTCATCTCCTTGATGATTTCCGTGGCCTTGCGCCGTTGCTTCCAGTCCACCAGGTTGTAGCGGATACTGCCGATGCGGTTGCGCCCGCCGACGCGGACATACAGGTTTTTGATCTCCGGCATGTCCAGGATGGCGTTTTCCACCTCGTGCATGAGTTTGTCTTTTTCCCAGATGGACAGATCACCGTAGCCGCGCACGGTGATGTTGCCCCCTTCAGGTTCCACTTCAGGGAAGAACTGCATGCCCAGGTTGGAAGCGCCATAGGCCATGAACACGCCTATGGAAAAGATGATGGTGGCAAGCAGCATCTTCCAGGCGTGCCGGGTGGCGAAATGCAGCACTTTCACATACAGGCCAGTGAACCCGTCCACGGCCAGTATGTCTCCCTGTTCCATTTGTTGCAGGCGTCTGCGGGTAGCTTCATCCACGGGTCGAGGGCGGCCAATGACAGTGCCCAGGGTGGGAATGAAGAGCAAGGCCATGGCCAGGGAGGCGGCCAGGGTGGCAATGAGGGTGATGGGCAGATACTTCATGAACTCGCCCATGATGCCCGGCCAGAAGATCAGAGGGGCGAAAGCGGCAAGGGTGGTGGCGGTGGAGGCGATGATGGGCCAGGACATGCGTTTGGCGGCTTCTCCGTAGGCCACTTGGGGCTCCACCTGCTCACTCATAAGGCGGTCAGCGTACTCCGTGACCACGATGGCGCCGTCCACGAGCATGCCCACGGCCATGATCAGGGCGAACAGCACCACGATGTTCACGGTGTAGCCCAGGGTGGAGAGGATCAGGATGCCGCTGAGAAAAGATCCCGGGATGGCCAGGCCCACCAGCAGGGCAGTGTGTGCGCCAAGAAAGGCGATGATGACGATGACCACCAGGAGCACCGCGGACAGGACATTGTTCTCCAGGTCCTTGAGCATGGAGTGAATCTGCTTGGAATTGTCGTTGGTGTAGGTGACTTGGATATGCTCTGGCCACTTCTTGCGTTCATCCTCGACCACCTTGCGTGCAGCTTCGACGGTTTCAATGATGTTGCGTCCCGGACGTTTTTTCACTTCCAGGCTGATGGTGCTCTGGCCATTGAGGCGGGTGAAACTGCTGGGGTCGGTATAGCTGCGCCGCACGGATGCGACGTCGCGGAAATGCACCACGCGGTCGCCGCTGG
The DNA here is from genome assembly GCA_026994195.1 of Sedimenticola sp. Taxonomy (GTDB): domain Bacteria; phylum Pseudomonadota; class Gammaproteobacteria; order Chromatiales; family Chromatiaceae; genus Thiolapillus. Next base: position 57,813 of record JALWRH010000055.1, read on the forward strand.
TTTTCACTGGCAGGTCCAGAATGTCATCCAGGCTTTCGAACACGCTGGGAATCTTGATCTGGAAACTGCCTTTGCCTGTATCCAGGGAGCCTGCTGCAATGAGCCGGTTGTTGCGTGACACCAGGGAATAGATGTCCTGCTGGTCCAGCCCATAACTTTCCATGGCCAGGGGGTCGAGAATGACTTCCAGCTGATCCCGGCGGTCGCCGCCCAGTTCCACTTCCAGCACATCCTTGATGGCTTCCAGCTTGTCCTGCAGATGCCGACCCAGCTCGATGAGGGCGCGCTGGGGAACCGGGCCGGACAAACTGATGGTCAGCACCGGGTTTTGTTCCGCCATGGTCACCGGATGGACGGTGGGCTCCCGGGTCTCGTCAGGCAGCCTGGCCTTGGCCAGATTGACCTTGTCGCGCACATCGGCCAGCGCTTTGTCCGGATCGAAACCGGCGACAAATTCGAGAGTGACAGAGGCGTGCCCCTGGCCGGCATTGGCGGTCATCTCCTTTACTCCCTGGATGGCGCGCAGCTCGTTCTCCATGGGGCGAACCAGCATGCGCTCGGCGTCCTCCGGGGAAATGCCAGGATGGGAGATGGAGACATAGATATACGGAATGGCGATATCCGGCTCTGCTTCCTTGGGAATATTCAACCAGGAAGAGAGACCGGCGCTGAACAGCAGCAGGAGCAGCAGGATCATGGTGCGCCGGTGCACCAGCGCCCAGTCGATGATGGCGTTCATGCTCAGCTGTCCCCCTGCTGGATCTCCACCTTGTCCCCTTCCCGTACGAAAGCCTGTCCTACGGTGATGATGTCCACGTTCTCGTCCAGGCCGCGTATCCAGGTACCATCGGGATCACTGCGCACCACGTCGATGGGGGTGAACTGCACCACGTTGTCCTTGACCCATTTCACACCGATGACGCCGGTCTTGTTCAACGCCAGCAGGGCGGGGCTGATGTGCACCGCCATGATGGTCTCCAGGGGAATCTGCAGTTCCACACCCAGGCCACCAAGTATCTGTCCGTCAGGATTGTCCAAGGCTACTTCCACGCGGAAGGTGTTGGTGTCTTCATCGGCAACCCTGGACAGGTAGCGGATGCGCCCCTGGTGCTGCTGGCCGTTGTTCAGGGTGACAATGGCTTTCTGGCCCCGGCGCAACAGGTCGATGTCAGCCTGGGTGACGTCGCCACGCACCACCAGGGGATCGAGATCCACCACCCGGGCCAGTTCTGTACCGACATTCACGTAATCCCCAATCTCCACCATGCGCTCCAGGAGCACGCCATCGAAAGGCGCATGCACGACTGTGTTGTCTATTTCTCTTTGCAGGGCGGCCACTTTGGCTTCGGCCTCTTTCATCAGGGTTTTCTTGCGCGCCAGTTCGGTTCTGCCCTGAAATCCCTTGGCCTTGAGGGACAGGGCGCCCTGGTATTCCAGGCGGCGTTGCGCCAGTTCGGCTCTGGCATGTTCCAGGAGGTGCGGGCGGTCATTGGCTGCGATGCGGATGATGGGATCTCCAGCCTCCACGGTTGCACCCCGTTGCTTCAGGATGGCTTCCACCCGGCCATCCACCTCGGCCTTGAGATTCAGGCTGCGGTTGGGTTCGGTGCGCCCATAGAGCACGATGCTGCGTTCCACGGGTTCGCTGTGTACGGTGGCGACGCGCACCTTGATGACAGCGGGAGACTCTTTGGCTGGCTGTTCATCAGGATCGGCCGCTTGCTCTGAATCGGCCGGATCACCATTGATGCTGCCCGAGGCCAGCCATGCGCTCAGGCCCAGTGCGAGAAGCAGGGAGATGATCCAGGGATGTTTGTTGAACATGTGAATGTCCTATTCTGTATGAGCAGTGACAGTGGCCCTGGAGGGCTTCCGTCAGCATCGGGCAGGGATTTTCAGTTTTGCGAGTCCAGATCGTTAAGGTCCCGGTCCAGCTGGTAGCGGTCTGAAGTCACATAGGCCTCCAGGCGGCTGAGTTTGCGTTCCAGCTTGCGAAAACGGTAACGGGTATCGGCCAGGGTGTCCTTGGGGGACTTGCGGTATTTGCGCCAGTAGTTTTCTTCCTGATCATCATCATACAAGTCATCCGGCTTTACCGGCAGGTAGATGTCTGCCAGTATGTAGAAGGCTATGGTGACAGCGCTGAAAGCCAGGCCAGAAACGACGGCCAGTATCCTGATCAGGGTCACGTCCAGGGAAAAGTAGTCCGCAATGCCTGCACACACGCCTGATATCTTCCCCTTCTTGGGATCACGGTACAGCCTGTTGTGGCAACCTTCTTCGCAGCTCATTGTCGGTTCCTCCAGTCAGGTGCTTCCCGGTCCAGTATGGTCTCTAGAGCCTCGACCCGGTGCTCGAGTTTTTCGGACAGTTTCCATAGCTCAGCGAGGGTTTCTTCGTCTGCGGAGGAAAGCGCTTTGCTGGCCCGTGACTTGTACCAGTAGTGCAATATCAACCAGAGAGGGACGACAACCACGGTGAAGAAAAACGCCACGATGACTGATATGTCGTAGTCCATGTCATTCGTCCCCGTCGAGATTGCGGAACTGGCGTTTCAGTTCATAGTTTTCGTCGGTAACGATGCGTTCCAGCACGCGTATGCGTTCTTCCAGGGCATCGATGTGGCTTTCCATGCGCTGGCGCGCCTTGCTGGATTCTTCCATGTTGCCGCGGCTGTCGAAATACTGTTTGACGACGCCGCCCAGAATACCAAGAGCAACAATGATGACGACCATCTCAAAAGGGTTCATGGGATTCTATCCTCAGTAAAGGTTATTGTTTGTTTTCCGACAGTCGGGACTTCAACTTGCTCAGTTCGTCTTCGATTATATCCTCTGCTTCCAGTTCGGCGAACTGATCATGCAGGCTGGGGTCACGGCCCACATCATAGGACTCGACCTTGCCTTCCATATGTTCCATTTTCTGCTCCACCGTTTCAAAGCGGGACAGGGCATCATCGATACGTGAGTCATGCAGTTTTTCCCGGGTGCGCAGGCGGCCGGAGACGGTATTGTGCTTCATCATCATGGTCTTGTGCCGGGCCTTGGCGTCGTCCAGTTTCTTTTGCAGTTTGCTGGTATCCTGGTTCAACTGCAACAGTTGCTCTTCCAGTATTTCCAGTTCGCTTTCCATGCTGGCAGCGGCATTTTCAAGGCCATGCTTTTCCTTGAGGGCGGCTCTGGCCAGGTCTTCCCGTTCTTTGGAAAGAGCCAGTTCGGCTTTGCGTTGCCATTCCTGTATTTCACGCTGCATTTGATCCATGCGGCGTTGCAGCTTTTTCTTCTCGGCAATGGTGCGTGCCGCATCGGAGCGCACTTCCACCAGGGTGTCTTCCATTTCCTGGATAACCAGGCGGATGATTTTTTCCGGGTTTTCCGCCTTATCCAGCATGGCGGTGATATTGGAATTGATGATGTCGTGTAATCTGCTGAAGATGCCCATGTTCAGTTTTCCTCTAAGTTGATGGATCTGTATCTGATGTCTGAGTGCTCTAAGGGAGCATTAACCCTGCTGTGCGGAAATTGCCGGGTTCACCGGTAAGTTTTTTTTTTCATCCACAGGCACGATGCTCTGAGTGCAGTCGGTGTTGGTGGCAGTTTCCGGAGCAAAGGCCTGTTTCGCAAGCTGTTGCGCCATCTGTTGGCTAACCTGCTGGTTCCAGTTTCGGGTATGAACCAAGTTGGTGCTCATGGCTGCCAAAGCGGCGTTTCCCTGAGCAAGAATCTCATTTTCCAGGCGCTCCTGATCGTCTGCTGCAAAGGCGCCAACAGGTGTCATGATGGCAATCATTCCTGCAAAGGCCAGGGTTCTTACTGTGTTGCTGTTTTCCATTTTCTTGTCTCCTTTGGCGAAAGTGATAGTAGCTTTGTGTGATTAGTACCTATCACGAATCGTGCCATGTTTTTTAATATGTTTATAAGTAGCTGTTAATCAAGTGAAAATACAGAATTCTCGCGTTTTTCTGTGGCAGACAAGAAAGATAAAATAAATCAAATATTGATAAATATAATCAAATAACAATTAATTATGTTATTATCTGTTCATGGACATCCATCAGAAGCTTATCGGCCAGTCATCTGCTTTTCTGGAAACCCTGGAAAGAGTTTCCACGGTGGCCCCTCTTTCCAAGCCGGTTTTGATCATTGGTGAACGGGGTACAGGCAAGGAAATGATGGTGGAGCGCCTGCATTTCCTGTCACCCCGTTGGGAGAACGTGCTGGTAAAGGTCAATTGTGCTGCTTTGCCTGAAACCTTGCTGGAGTCTGAGTTGTTCGGCTATGAGGCGGGGGCCTTTACCGGAGCGGGAAAGCGTCATGCGGGCCGTTTTGAACGTGCGGATGGCGGTTCTTTGTTCCTGGATGAGATTGCCAGCATGTCACTGCGCTTGCAGGAGAAGTTGTTGCGGGTCATAGAGTATGGCGAATTCGAGCGGGTGGGCGGTGACAAGACCCTGAATGTGGATGTGCGGGTGGTGGGTGCCGCCAATGTGGATTTGCCCGCCATGGCAGCCCGGGGGGAGTTTCGTGCGGATCTTCTGGACAGGCTGAGTTTTGATGTCATTACACTGCCTCCTCTGCGTTATCGGAAGGAAGATATTCCCCTGCTGGCAGAGCATTTTGCCCTGGGCATGACCCGTGAACTGCAAAGGCCATATTTTGCGGGGTTCACGGATGAGGGGCTGGAGCAGATGCAGGCTTACCCTTGGGAGGGCAATGTTCGTGAACTGAAGAATGTCGTTGAGCGGGCGGTCTATCGCACACCAGCCGATGAGCCTGTGAGTGAGTTTGAGTTTGATCCCTTTGCTTCACCCTGGAAGCCTGTGGCTGTAGCTGATGAAGGCGAGGCGGTCGATGTTCCTGCTCCTGTCGCTCAGGACAACAATGTAACCGGTGTGGATGTTCCCACGGATTTCAAGGCCCATATGAGAGCCTATGAGCAGAATCTGCTGGAAAAAGCTTTGGAGCAACATCGTTTCAATCAGCGCCGCACGGCCCAGGCCCTGGGGCTGACCTATGCACAGCTTCGGGGGTATCTGAAGAAATACGGTATCTCCGCTAGAAATCCCTAGCCTGAATATTTCACCCGGGAACGCGATGATCGTGCCGGGATCGGCGTTCAGGTGCGGATTTGCAATTGAATCAATAGCCTAAGCTATTGATGATTGAGCAAATACCGCAGATGGACGGCGAGACCGGTGCGAGGGCGCGTTCAGCGATGCCCGGTAACATTTTGCACTTTGCTAATATTCCAAAATTATCCATTAAATACAGTAAGCTGGAATATTTTTCCAGCGACCGG
>JALWRH010000056.1 GCA_026994195.1 Sedimenticola sp.
CCCCATACCGCCACCTCTACTACCCCCCCCGCCGAAGCCTCCTCCGCCAAAGCCTCCGCCACCCATCTTCATGGCATTTTTTGATGATTCTTTTTTTGACATTCCGACCTCCTCACTCAAAAAATATGTCGGTCAAAGCGCCGAACATGTAGTAACCACCTGCGGCTGTCTGGGACATTTCCGAATGCAGATGCATGGGATATGTACCCACATCAGTGGGTGGCCAGGCATCCGGGGGAGGATCAAATGGATAGATGACATCCAGCGCCCCCTTGTTGCCATCCAGGTAGATACAGTCCTTCTTCCATACATCGGGCCGAATGACCCCGTTCTCCGTCAGCCACTCCATGTGATTGCCATGAGTATGTACGGACTGGGCGCACATTCCAGCATTGAGAATACGCACCAGTGATCGATCCCCCACGCGACCATGCAAAGCAGTGCGTGGATCGTGCATGGCATCCTGGGCGGGATCGCCACTACCTGGAGCACCCGGTGGCCGCCCCCCCAAACCGTTGATGGTGAAATATCGCGGCACATAGTCCGTGTTGGGGGGCAATCCACGGCGTAATCGATCATGCCAAGCGGGATCGATATCATGAAACATCCAGAAATACTGTTTGACGAATCTTGGACTGCCCGGATAGAGCTCATCAGTGGACCCTGCGGGCATGACGGCCAACCCCCCATGCAGGCCCAACAAACGATTGTAAGGTTCATCGATACTGTCGTAGTACATATACGACCCTGGTGCATTCGCAATGAAACTGATGGTCCGGCTTTCGCCAGGTGCAATACTGCCGCTATCCACCATGCCATCGATGACAAAACTGTGGGCAGTTGACAGCGTATTGATCACAGTGATCTCCACCGTATCACCTTCCTGTACTATCAGCGCTTCTCCAGGAACATCCAATCCACCGCTGTTGGCGCTGAAGCCTCTGAAATATACCCGTGCACCATCGATCTGATCGATGAACCCCTCGGTGATGTGGAAAGTCCGGCTGACTACAGCTGCATGGCTACGCGGTGTCCAGGACAGCAGTCCCATGCCGCCCAGCATGGAGCTAACGCAGCCGGCCCCCCCGATTTTTAAAAAATCACGACGTTTCAATGAATAAATCCTCCTTTGGAAAACATTTTATGGTTTGCATCCTCTTTGTTATCCCAGTATCTGCCGGGCAATCCTTCCATGGTGTTAATCACTGTACCGGCCTGCTGCATGCCCTTCAGTAACCTGGATTACCCCCAGTTGGTGACCATAGTTACATGGGCTGCGTGACTTCAGTCACACAGGTCTTGCAGAAAACCCTTTATACCCAAGAGAATTTGTTTATACTGCTTATTCAAAGAAGAGTCGGGATTAGCCGGCCAGAGTAAGTCCCAAATTGATTTGATTGAAACAACCCAAGCGGCTTTCCTGGATAGAGCGACAAAAACACGCTCCTGGGCAAGCACCATTGCCATGACGTATCCCACAGACGATCTACTCACCACGAAGGAACTTCCACCAAACATCAAGATGCTGTTTGACGTGTATCCGGAATTGGATCAGCCAGACAATCTTCCCTGGTTAGAGCTGCTCGAACGCGCAACATTCATTGATCTTCCCCAGCAGAACACCTTGGTTCGGCAGGGAACCAGCTGTAACAACTTCCTGTTTCTGCTAGATGGCACCGTGAGGGTGTATCAGATGGCCGAAGATGGCCGGGAAATGACGCTATATCGCATCAATCCCGGCGACATCTGCCTGATGAGTCTAAGCAGCCTAATAAACGACAGACCTTTCAAAGCCAATGCCCGCACCGATACGCCAATCAAGGCATTGATGCTCAGCGTGAGGGACTTTCACCTGGCCATGAAAGTGAGTGACAGTTTCCGCAACCAGGTTTTGCGCAGTCTCGTGAACAGTGTCTGCGAGATCATGCACAGCTTTTACGATACGGCCTTCGAGCCCCTGGAACTGCGTCTGGCCTGCCTACTGGGACAGATGTTCGAACGATCCCACTCGAAAACGCTGGATATCACACACCAGCAGCTCGCCTTGGAACTGGGCACATCCCGGGAGGTGGTCAGCAGAATACTCAAACGTCTGGAAAAGCAGCAATGCATCACTCTTTCCCGGGCACAGATCAAGGTCGGCCCCGCACAGTCTCTACCCTGGTAAACATCCCGTATTCCAGCGCGAAACAGCCTCCCTATACTTTGTGCAATTAATTCAGCACCAGGCTATTGACCTTTCCCGGCATCCCCATTAACATACGCGCCTCAACTATTCCGCCATAGCTCAGTTGGTAGAGCAACGGACTGTTAATCCGTTTGTCGCTGGTTCGAGCCCAGCTGGCGGAGCCATTTTACAAAAAAGGGGGTTGATTACTTGGCAACCCCTTTTTCGTACTCATTTTTCCAGCTCATCCATGGCGCTTCCCCTCACCACAAGAATAACGGCTTATCGCCTATTGTAAGTTGAAAGTCCGCACCAGGAATACAGCCATTTCCGCCCGCGTAACTTCTCCCGAGGGGCAGTAATTTCCACCACCGCATCCTGATGTGATTCCTTCAGACACCAGCTGCTCTATCCACGCTGCAGCCCAATAGCCTAGTGGCACATCTGCAAACCGTGTTCCACTCGCCGCTGGCGGTTGATAGGTTTCACCATGTTCTGCTCTCAGCAGAAACACAGCCATTTCCGCCCGGGTAGAATTGCTTTCCGGGCAATAATATCCACCTGCACAACCACCCGTGATGCCGTCCGCATATAGGTGTTCGATCCAGCCAGCCGCCCAATAGTCTTGTGGGACATCATCGAAGATGGTTCCTGATGCCACTGGTGGTACATAGGCACTACCATGCATTCCCCTTTCCAGGAATACCGACATTTGCGCCCGCGTCACCTTATCGTCAGGACAGTAGTTGTCTCCACCACATCCACTGGTTATCTCATTGGCAACCAGGGTTTCTATGAAGTCATAGGACCAGAAATCCGGTGGGACATCCGCAAACGTCTGCTTGTAGGGATGATAGGTGTTTATATTGCGATAACCACCACCCCAGACAATCATTCCTGCACCAGTCCAGATTGCCGTAGGGTTTGCCCTACCATTGGGTGCCCCGATAGTGTTAGTAGCCAACCAGTTGCCTGTCTGCGGATCATACCGCCCACCGGTGTTCAGATTGGCATTGTCGCCCTCCCCACCCCAAACAATCATTTCTCTGCCCGTCCAAACAGCGGAATGCTCTCTCCTGCCATCGGGTGCTCCTGTCTCTTCAGTGGACTGCCAGCTGTCAGCCTGGGGATCATAGCGGCCGCCGCTATTCAGACGACCACTGCTATCCATGCCACCCCATATGATCATCTCCTCGCCTGTCCAGACTGCTGTATGTTGAAATCTTCCAGCAGGCGCACCGGCCAAGGTGGTCTCTACCCAAGTGTCTGTTGCAGGATCATAACGGCCACCCGTATCAGCATTGATATTATCCTCTTCCCCACCCCAGATGATCATCTCACTACCTGTCCAGACTGCACTGTGGTAGTACCTTTTGCCAGGTGCATCTGTCAGGCTAACCGCTGTCCAACTGTCACTTGCAGGGTCATAGCGTCCACCGGTATTGATAGCCAATCCTGCATGGCCTCCCCAAACGATCATTTCTGTACCGGTCCATACCGCAGTGGACGAATCTCTTGCGTCCGGAGCACCCAGCAATGAAGTCGGTTGCCAGCTATCGGTCATGGGGTTATAACGCCCTCCCGTATTGATCGGCTGGTAGTACCTGTCGATGCCTCCCCAGACGACCATCTCCGTACCGGTCCAGACAGCAGAATGACTGGCCCTTTCCTCAGGCGCGTCCACAACAGTTGTTTCTGTCCAGGTATCGGTCACCGGGTTATAGCGGCTACCCGTATTGACTGGCGTATCGTCCATTCCTCCCCAGATGATCATCTCGTTCCCGGTCCAGACAGCAGTGTACCCTGCCTCTACTGAAGGCCCTACCGGTGCCCTGGTGCCGATCCAACTGTCCGTGGAAGGATCATAGCGCCCACCTGTGGCCTCTCCTGATGAAGATGGGGTGTTTCCTCCCCAGACGATCATTTCACTGCCCGTCCAAACAGCAGTGTGTATGCGCCTTGCATCTGGTGCATCCACAGTGCTGGTGGGCGTCCATGTGTCAGTAGAGGGGTCATATCGGCCTCCTGTATCTTCAATGGAATTGGCGGACCCGCCCCAGACAATCATTCTGTCCCCTGTCCAGACCGCAGTGTGAAGCCACCTGCCGGATGGTGCATTGGTCAGGCTGGTTGCAGCCCAGCTGTCGGTGGAAGGATCATAGCGCCCTCCTGAATTCTCAAAACCACTGCTATAACCATAACCACCCCAGACGATCATCTGACTACCCGTCCAGACCGCTGTATGTCCTCTTCTGCCAACTGGAGCCCCTGTGATTGCTGTCGGCCTCCAACTGTCCGTGGAAGGGTCATAGCGTCCCCCGGTGTTGTTGGAATCACCTCCCCAAACGATCATTTCAGTGCCTGTCCAGACCGCTGCTGGGCTTTCTCCACCGACAGGAACATTGTCCATGGATGTGGCAATCCAACTATCCATAACCGGATCGTAGCGTGCGCCTGTACTCAAGGTATTGTTTCCATCGTAGCCACCCCAGACAATCATCTCGCCATCGGCCCATACTGAAGTATGGTAAGCCCTTGGACTTGGCGCAGCAGTAACTGTGGTTGCGATCCAGCTGTCTGTGGCCGGGTTGTAACGCCCACCTGAATTCAGTACCGCATCGTTATTGGTATCACTCAGGCCGCCCCAGACGATCATTTCACTCCCCGTCCATGCAACGGTGTGTTTGTAGCGACCCACAGGGGCACCCGTAGTACTGATGGGATACCAACTATCAGTGACAGGGTTGTAACGTCCCCCGGTGTTTGTGACATCATTGCCATCATAACCGCCCCAGACGATCATTTGATTGCCGGTCCATACAGCTGTGTGGCCTTTCCTTCCCTCGGGAACATACGCATGGGAGAATGTCCAAGTATCTGCGGGAATCGGACCAGAAACTGCCGGAAAATCCACCTCGCGGTCCGTCACTTTTGGCATATACAGCCCATTCCGAACCTGTGGAGGTAAAATAGCTTTTACCTGGGTTCGCCGTTTTTGCCACCAGCTATTGAAGTTGGGTTTGCCCCTAGGGTCGCCAGAATACCGCTTGTCCTGTTCGTACCGGTTCTGGAGTAACCTGACAACCAAAGCCGGACGGGCCATGCATTCTGCAATTGCATGGGGATCATTGCCAAGAGCCTCAAATAGTTCCCGCAGGCGCGTTGGAATGCGGCTGTTCGCCGCCATACGGTTCATTTCCCCCTGCAACAGTTCCTGATCAATGACAACACCATAGTCTTGGGCAAGAACTGTTTCCATGCGCAGTTGCTCTTCCACCTGCTCACGCAAACGCGCGCTACTCAAAACCTGCCTGCGCGATGGTTTGGATGTCTGATTGGCATCAGGCCAGATAGTATGGGACCAGTTGATGTCCTGGACCGTTTCTTGACAACGTACCCTTTGATTCAAGGAAAATTCCTTGACTGGGAGGGTCCCCGCCATCAAGACGACGGGAATTAACATCAGGAAACCCGAAAAAAGAGAAACTTTCAGATGGGAAACACACCAGACCGTTGGAACACACATGGCATACCTCTTACACTACAGTTCATAAGCACGCTAAAGAGGCACATACGAGTTCAAGCCCGGAATGCACAGATTACACTGACACCCCCCATCTATTGAGGACGACGGAGGATCAAACTCAGACTATAACCTCCCTTTTTGTAACTCCATACTAAGACAATAAACCTTACAGCATACTGCCCTGGATCAACGATTCCGCACAATGGCCGTACATGCTACTATCGCCGCGGCCAAAAATATGTACCTGCAAAATCACCCACATCATGCTTGATCTCCTCAATCCCACCAGCTCTGTCAGACAACGGACAATCCTTACTCCCTACTCCCATGGATATTGAAAGAAAGCTCACAGAAGAACTGGGCGTCACACGGCAGCAAATCGCAGCAGCCATTCAGTTGCTGGATGAAGGCGCGACTGTCCCTTTCATCGCCCGTTACCGAAAAGAAGCCACCCAGGGACTGGATGACGCACAACTGCGCCAGCTGGAAGAACGTCTGGGCTACCTGCGAGAGCTGGAGGAGCGCCGCAGCACTATTCTCAAATCCATTGAAGAACAGGACAAGCTGAATCCGGAACTGGAACGGAGCATCCTGGAGGCCGATACCAAGGCGCGTCTGGAAGACCTCTATCTGCCCTACAAACCCAAGCGCCGCACCAAGGCCCAAATCGCCCGGGAAGCCGGCCTGGAACCTCTGGCCAACAGCCTGCTGAAAAATCCACAGCAGCTTCCTGAAGATGCCGCCATCCCCTATGTGAATGAAGACAAGGGCATTGCCAACCAGTCTGACGCCTTGGATGGCGCCAAACAGATTCTCATGGAACAGTTTGCCGAGGATGCAGAGCTCATGGGAGAACTGCGGGAATATCTCTGGAACAAGGGCATTCTGCACTCGCGACTCATGGCCGGCAAGGAAAAGGAAGCAGCGAAGTTCAAGGATTACTTCGATTACGAAGAGGCCATACAAAACATCCCTTCCCACCGGGCTCTGGCCCTGTTTCGTGGCCAGGCGCTGGGACTGCTGTCCCTGGAACTGGTGGTGGATGAGGAAACACCTTCGCCGACGCCCGCGGAATCACGGATTTCTGCCCGCTTCGGAATACGCCATGAGGGCCGTCCGGCGGATGACTGGCTGGCCGGGATGGTGCGCTGGGCCTGGAAAATCAAGATCTTCACCCGCCTGGACCTGGATCTCAAGATGCGCTTGCGCGAAAAGGCGGAAGAAACCGCCATCCGGGTTTTTGCCGATAATCTCAAGGATCTGCTGTTGGCAGCGCCGGCCGGCTTCCACGCCATCATGGGACTCGATCCTGGCATTCGCACCGGGGTCAAGGTGGCGCTCATCGACGCCACAGGCAAAGTCCTGGCCACGGAGACCATCTACCCTCACCCACCCCGCAACCAATGGGATCAGTCCCTGGACACCCTGGCCCGCCTCGCCCGGGAACATGCCATATCACTGGTCAGCATCGGCAACGGTACAGCCTCCCGGGAGACGGAAAAGCTGGTACAGGAGCTTTCCCGCCGCCACCCGGCGCTGCAACTGCAAAAACTGGTGGTGAGCGAAGCCGGGGCTTCAGTTTATTCGGCTTCGGAACTCGCCAGCAGCGAATTGCCGGACCTGGACGTCTCCCTGCGCGGCGCAGTATCCATCGCCCGCCGCCTGCAAGATCCCCTGGCGGAGCTGGTGAAGATCGACCCGAAATCCATTGGCGTCGGCCAGTACCAGCACGATGTCAACCAAAGCCGCCTGGCGCGCTCCCTGGCCAACGTGGTGGAAGACTGTGTAAACGCCGTGGGCGTGGATGTAAATACAGCCTCTCCCGCCCTGCTGGAGCAGGTCTCCGGCCTCAATGCCACAGTGGCGGCTAACATTGTGGCCTTTCGCAACAAACATGGTGCCTACCGCAGCCGCCGCGAACTTCTGAAAGTCCCCCGCCTGGGAGCAAAGACCTTTGAACAGGCGGCGGGTTTTCTGCGCATTCCCCAGGCCGCGAATCCCCTGGACGCCTCAGCCGTACATCCGGAAGCCTACGACGTGGCGGTCCGCATTGCCCGGAACAACGGCAGGCAGCTGGAGGATCTCATCGGCGATTCAGGTTTCCTGCGTAAACTGAATCCACAGGATTACGTGGATGATCGTTTTGGCGTTCCCACCGTACGCGACATTCTGGCCGAACTGGAAAAACCCGGAAGAGATCCCCGGCCGGAATTCAAGACCGCAACCTTCAGCGAAGGCGTGGAAAAAATTTCTGATCTGGAACCAGGAATGATTCTGGAGGGCGTAGTCAGCAATGTGGCCGATTTCGGCGCATTCGTCGATGTGGGCGTACACCAGGATGGCCTAGTGCACATATCCGCCCTGGCATACAAGTATGTGAAGAACCCCCGGGATGTGGTCAAGACAGGGGATGTGGTCAAGGTGAAAGTCATAGCCGTGGACCCTGCACGCCAGCGCATTTCCCTGAGCATTCGCCTGGATGATGAACCCGGCCAGGAAAATGACCGGGCTTCCAAAGCCAAGCGCCCACCGCAGAAGAAAGCGGCAAAGCCGGCAAGAACCAAGGCGCAGAAACCCCAGGGCAGTATGGCCAGCGCCCTGCAAGATGCTTTGAAAAAATCCCGCCGCTGAAAACGACATACCTGGCAACAATACTGAACGGGTCAGATCTGTGATTCAATGGGCAGCCAGCGCAACAGGCCAATGCCCAGGCGGCGCCAGAAGCTGGTCATTGGCTCAGCACGGTAAGTCACCGGCTTGCCATCAACATAGCCATGCCACAGCAGTTGTTCCGTTCCGAGATCCGTCTGCTTCAGTTCCAGACGAAAAGCCGCTGCATCTATCTGTTCGTCGAACGCTGATGCAACCACCCCGGCCAACTCAGGCGAATCGATAACCACGCCTATCTCTGTATTCTGGCTCACGGAGCGCTGATCAAGGTTCAGTGATCCTATGAACAGGTTTTTCCGGTCCACCACGAAGGCTTTGGCGTGCAGGCTGGACTTGGAATGCCCCAGGCGACCCTTTTGCCAGGTCTTGCGGTCATCACGCATGGTCAGTTTGTTCAGCTCATAGAGCTCCACCCCGGCTCGCAGAAGCGCCTTGCGGTAGCGCACGTATCCGGCATGGACAATACTGACATCCGTGGAAGCCAGGGAATTGGTCAGTATTCTCACTCTGACCCCTTTTTCTGTCAGTCTGCGCAGGAAAGCCACGCCTTCCTTGCCCGGCACGAAATAGGGTGAGAGGATAATCAGCTCCTTACGGGCGCCAGCCAGATAGGGACGGAGTTCCTTTAACATCTGGTACTGAGCATCCCCCACCTTATGCAGCAGTTTCTCCGGGGGATCCACAACCAGTTTTGCCGGAGCCCAGACCCAGGGCAGACTGCCTTGAACAATTTCCTGGGCCAGGGGAGAGTTTTGCAGCCGGGTCAGATATTCGGAATCCAGCATCTGCGCATGCTTTTTTTCCAGTGCTTCTTCTAAAACCTGCAGATCCTGAGCACTCAGATCCTTGTCCACCAAAGCCGATATAGGATAACTGAGGGGGCTGTTCCAATAGTCATCAAATGAGCGGGATACCTCCCGGGCAACCGGGCCCAGACCCAGCACATCCAGATCCTGAAACTCCAGATCCGGATCCCGGCTGAAGTATTCATCACCGATGTTGCGTCCTCCAAGAATGGTGGCCTGGCCATCAACGCTGAAGGATTTATTGTGCGCCCGGCGGGTCTGCCTGCCAAACCCTGTCAGGTACTGCCAGATGCGCCCGACGTTGCGCCCGAAAGGGTTGAAGATACGTACTTCGATGTTGGGATGGGCATCAAAACGGGCGATGTTCAGGTCCCTGCCGCCTTCATCGATATCATCCAGAAGAATTCGCACCCGCACTCCCCGCTGCGCTGCTTTCCACAACTCATACACGAACAGGGTTCCCACATGATCACCATGAATCATGTAGTACTGGGTATCGATGCTTTTCTCCGCGAGGCGCGCCAGCTCCGCCCTGGCGACGAAGGCATCCACCCCTTTGTCCAACAGCAGCCAGGCGGATTCACCGGGCTGGCGTTGTGGGGCTTCCCGCCACGCCCGGCCCAGCAAACTGTCATTGCCGTTGGTGCAGCAGTAGGATGCTGTCTTATGAATGTCTTCCGGCAAGGCCGCGCACCCTGCCAGGAACAGCACCGACAACAGGCAGAAATAACGCAGCATCAATTCATACCTCTCGTTCAGAACCGCCCATCAAAGCACCGGTGACAACAAGGCGCTTCCCCTGGCTTTGAGACGTTCCCAGAATCCCTGCCTGGCAAGATCATACTGGGTCAGTTCCGTGGAGTTTTGCAGATCACGCAACAGCATCTGCTCTACTTCGGCGGCGAAGCCGGTATCAGCTATAGCACCGGTCACTTCAAAATTCAGCCGGAAAGAACGGTTGTCGAAATTGACGGTGCCGATGAGAGAAACATTATCATCAAGCAAAATGGCTTTCTGATGCATGAAGCCTTTCTCATAGAAATAAATCTTCGCCCCCATGCCTGCCAGGTTGCTCAGATAGACGTTGGCGGCATGGCGCACGAACCAGTTGTCATTTTTGCGTGGTGTGATGATTCTCACGTCCACACCCCGTAACAGAGCCAGTTCCAGAGCAACGCTGGTTGCCGCATCCGGAATGAAATAGGGTGTGGCGATCCAGATACGCTTCTTGGCCGCGTTCAGCGCGGTGGTGAAGAACAGGCTGGCGGTTTCCAGCTCATCCGCAGGCCCCGAACCCAGAATGAGTACGTCCATGCCCTCCCCAGGCTGCAGCCCCGGTGCTGTTTCAGGCTTCCAGCTGAGATGGCTCAATAGTTTCTTGTCTGCCCAGTACCAGTCCGACCAGAATATGGATTGGGCAATCAGGGCTACCGGCCCCTCGATATGCAGGTGTGTATCCCGCCAGGGGCTGAGCTTGGGATCCTTGCCCAGGTACTCATCACCGATATTCAAGCCACCTATCCAGGTTTCCCTGCCATCCACCACCACGATCTTGCGATGGTTGCGGAAGTTGATCTGGAACCGGTTCCAGGCGCCCTGGGTGGTATTGAAGGGGATGATCTCTATGCCGGCCTCGTGGAAGTCCCGTAGCCAGGCGTCTGAGAAATGACCACTGCCCAGTTCGTCATAGAGGATATGCACCTCTACTCCTTGGCGGGCTTTTTCAAGCAGAAGATTCTTGAAGCGGTTTCCGCTCTCATCTGCCCGCAGGATATAAAACTGGAACAGGATATAGCTCTGCGCACGCCGAATGCCTTCCTCAATGCTGTTGTAAGTATTCTTCCCATCCACAAGCAGCTCCACGCGGTTACCACCCATGAAGGGAGAATTGGACAAGGTGCGAATGGCGCGGTATTCAGGAAACTTGATCGGTTCAGCAACAATATAGGGAGTGAACGATTCGTAAGCCTTCTCCTTGTCCACGGCCATGCTCAGACTGCTGTCTTTCATGGCATTCACATAGCCCACGAACTTGCTGCGACCAAACACCCAGTAGGCAGGCACCGAGACCACCGGCAGGGTATTCAGGCTCACTACCCAGGCAATGGCACCCTGGGCGGTACGGGTATTCAGAATAGCGTGAATGGAAGTAGCCAGCCCGGCAATCTGAAACAAAAGGAAGAAAATCGATAGCATCAAAGTCCGCGTCATTGTCCCTGAGCTTTCATGTTACCGCTGTTGCTCATTGAGATCATGCAACAAGCGCTTGAATTCCGGATTGTTTCTCAGCATCCTCCGCGCCAGGGATATCAATCTGTCCGCCTGTTCCCGCTTAAGAGAAAAGCTGGTGGGAATCTTGTTGAAATAGACCCGTTCTTCCTTGTCCGCAATATTGGTGGCATCAATATTGATATAATAGGAGTCCACCGGATAACCGGTAGTGGATGCAAGGATCCTGGCCCACTGCATTAGTTCCTCCTTCAGCAGTTCATTGGTTTCCGTATTGTATAGATGCAATTGCATATCTGTTACCACGGTCAGGGTATCAGCAATGCTGGGCAGTATCTTTGTTTTTCCAATATCGGTAATGGAAGTTACCGAGGCATTGACCACGATAATGACAATGCGCCTAGGCGGCACGCCGGATCCGGAGGCGCGTTCCTGCATCCTGGCGACACCACCGGACAGTCCGACATTGCGCAGAATGGTTCGCAACCCCAGATTGTCCGTGATCCCGCCATCCACCAGCGTGGCATAGGGAGGATTCTTCTCATCGAGATAGAAATTCAGGGATGCCACAGCTTCCTTCAGACGCTGATCATCGGTTTCCTCTGCCCGGATCTGCGCAGCCTCCAGCCACCGGGGCTTTTTCATATGGCAGTCATCATGCCGCTTTACCAGAATGGGGGCGAAAACCAGGGGAACGGCTGAAGATGCCGCAACGGCTCGCGCCACCTTGAAGCTGGAAAGATCAGAACATAAGAAATCGAACTGGGGCTGAATGAAGATGAACTGGCTTCTGGAATTCAGATCAGAAGCATTGATCAGTATGAACGGCCCCGGCGACCTGGCCAGATCGGCAAAGGTCTTGCCCTCGAAAATGTTCTTGTCATAGTAGTGCACGGCCAGTTCTGTCCGGCTTTCTGTGGAGAAAAGACGCCGTAGCAGATCTACGAAACCAAGCACCAGATCTGTCAGCTCCCCCTGAACGTCCTTGTACAGAAAGACATCACGAAAATCTTCGAATATCCGGTCACCGAACAAGCCGTAGTAGGCGGAGGTAAAACTACCCCCGGAAACTGAGCTTATCCTGTCCACTTCATCCAGCAACCGGGCATTGCTGCCGTTACGTCTCAAAGGAGTATCCCGAAGTTCTTCCAGAACCCCGTAGGACATTGCTGCAGCCCGGGTGCCTCCTCCTGAAAATGCCAACACCATCAGGGTATCTCCCAGAGGGTGATGTTTGTCATACTCGGAAGCCGAGTACCGCGGTTTGATCGAGGAAAGACTGGCAGCCGGCTGGTTCTCCACCTTGCCGATTGAAGAACAGCCCCCCAGCAGTAACAGAGAGGCCGCGGAGACACACAGCCAGCGAAACAGCAGGCTCCGATGCTTCAGTGGAAAACAGGAGTGGAGTACATCCAGCATAAACATGAGCCTTGATCAGGCGTTGTTGTGCTCATAGAGGTGAACATCCCTTTGGGGGTAAGGAATACCGATGCCAGCTTCATCCAGCCGCAGTTTGACAGCCTCATTGGCATCATAGAAGACTCCCCAGTAGTCAGCAGATTTCACCCAGACACGCACGAAGAAATTAACGCTACTGTCCGCCAGCTCACCCACCACGATCAGGGGTTCAGGATCTTTCAGAACACGCTCTTCCGTATCGACGATGGCCTGCAGAATATCGCGGGTTTCCTTGATATCGGCATCATAGGAAACCCCCACCACCAGATCCACCCTCCGCGTTTCCTGAGTGGAATAGTTGATGATGTTGTCGTTACCCAGCTTCGCATTGGGAACAATGATGGTCTTGTTGTCTGCGGTCTTCAAGGTTGTGGTAAAGATCTGGATGAGATCCACCTTGCCGGTCACGCCCGCAGCCTCGATGACGTCCCCGACCTTGAACGGACGAAAGATGATCAGCAGAAAACCGGCGGCAAAGTTGGCCAGCGAGCCCTGCAGGGCAAGGCCGATGGCCAGACCGGCAGCACCCAGAACAGCGAGAAAGGAGGTCGTCTGTATGCCTACCTGACCCAGGGCGGCCATGACCACGAAAACCATCAGGCCGATATAGACCATGCTCGCCGTGAATCCGGTCACCATGGGGTCCACTTCTGCCTTGTTCATGAGGCGTACCACGACCTTCTTCAACCATTTGGCCAGCATCTTGCCAAAAATGAATATGGCAATGGCCGCCAGCACCTTGGGGCCATACTGGATAAGAAAATCCCTGCCCAGCTCCAGCAAACGCCCGGCATTCTCCGGTTCCAGAAGTTGTCCCACTTCTTTTGCCACATCAATAGGGGCTGATGTGGTGGCTTCTTTCGCGGCTTCTGCTGCCATGCGTGTTCTCCTTTTTGTGGTGACCGACCTTACAGATGTTTTATAGCAGATTCTGACAAGAAAAAGGGGTGGTCAATGATGACCACCCCTTGCACTTCTGGTCGGAGCGAGAGGATTCGAACCTCCGACCCCCACAACCCCATTGTGGTGCGCTACCAAGCTGCGCTACGCTCCGTGAAGAGCGGGCATGTTAGGCATGAACGGCCGGATTGTCAACTCCCGTCGCCTGATACTCGTGACTTTTCAATCAATTCCCAGCGTTCATCGTGAAAATCAGCCTTGGGACGGCGGATTTCGTGGGGCCAGAAACGGGATTTGTAGGACATCTTGCGGCACTCGGCAATCCAGTACCCAAGATACAGCCAGTCTTTGCCTTCCCTGACGGCAAAGGCAATCTGTTCCAGAATGCCAAAGGTTCCCAGGGACCGCCTGGCCAGATCCGGCCGAAAAAAGGTGTAAACCGCCGACAGACTGCGCGGCAGGATGTCGGTGCAGGCTACCGCCACCAGTTCATCTTCCAGGCGCATTTCCAGAAACTGCACCTGATTCCAGCCTGCCAGAAGGAACGCCTGTGTTTCTTCCCAGCTGCTTTGGGCCATGGCTCCTCCTGGATGCCTGTGCTGCTGGTAGTCGAGATACAGTTGGTACTGCTCGTCCGTCAAAATGGCAGGACTCCATTCCAGACGCAGATCCTGGTTTTTCTTTTGACAGCGGCGCTGGCCGCGATCCGGTTGAAACCCCTTCACCGGGATACGCACTGCGTTGCAGGCTCTGCAGGTGGCGCACCAGGGTCGGTACACATGTCCCCCACTGCGCCGGTAACCCTGTTGCAGCAGTGCTTCGTAAGACGCCGGGGTAAGCAGCTCCTCATCCACCACCACCAGGGAACGCGACTCCCTGCCGGGAATGTAGTTGCAGGGATGCTCCGGGGTAATGCCAAGATTCACGCGCATACGACATCCCTGGGAAAACTGACGGGTTCCCGCTGTAAAGCCCCAAGCCGGCTAAGAAACTGCTTTCGGGGTATCGGGCGGGCGCCTAAAGAGGCCAGATGTTCCGTATAGACCTGGCAGTCGATCAGTTCAAAACCCGCCAGCGCCAGACTGTGGGTCAGGCAGGCAAAGGCCAGCTTGGAAGTATTGGATTGCCGGGAAAACATGGATTCACCGAAAAATACTGCCCCCAGAGCATTTCCGTATAAGCCGCCAACCAGCTCATCTTCCTGCCAGACTTCCACGGAATGCGCGATACCACGGTCATGCAGAACTTCCCAGGCAAGAATCATTTCCCGGGTCAGCCAGGTGCCCGACTCATGGCGCCGTGGCTCGGCGCAGGCGCGAATCACCTGGCTGAAGGCCTGATTGAAAGTGATGCCGTATTTTTCCTGACGCAACAGCTTGCGCAGACTGCGGCTCAGGTGCAACTCATCCGGAAACAGCACCATGCGCGGATCCGGACTCCACCAGAGAATCGGCTGGGATTCATCATACCAGGGAAAAATACCCTGCCGGTAAGCCTGTACGATACGCTCGGGGGCAAGATCCCCCCCGATAGCCAGCAGGCCGTCCGGATCCGTTTCCGCCAGTTCCGGGTCAGGAAAGGGTTCCTGTGGGGAAGTGCCGTCCAGCAGGAACAGCAATCGCTATTTCTCCAGGGCGTCCAGATACTTTTCCGCATCCAGAGCCGCCATGCAGCCACTGGCAGCAGAGGTTACGGCCTGCTGATACACATGATCCGCCACATCACCAGCCGCATACACGCCTTCTATGGAAGTGGCCGTAGCATTGCCCTCGGTGCCGCTCTGCACCTTGAGATAACCGCCATTCATTTCCAGCTGGCCTTCGAACAGGCTGGTGTTGGGAGAATGTCCAATGGCGATGAATACGCCCTGCAGCTCGATATCCTGGGTGGAACCGTCTTTGACATTTTTCACCCGCATGCCGGTAACCCCGGTATTGTCCCCCAGGACTTCATCCAGGGTGCTGTCCCAAAGAATAGTGATATTGCCGTTCTCGGCTTTTTCCAGAATCTGCTTCTGCAGGATCTTCTCCGCACGCAGTTCATCCCGGCGATGCACCAGGATGACTTCCGCAGCGATATTGGACAGGTAAAGGGCCTCTTCCACGGCAGTATTGCCACCACCGATAACAGCGACCTTCTGTCCCCGGTAGAAAAAGCCGTCGCAGGTGGCGCAGGCGGACACGCCCTTGCCTTTGAACTTCTCTTCGGAAGGCAGTCCCAGGTAACGGGCAGATGCGCCGGTGCAGATGATCAGGGCATCGCAGGTGTAGGTGCCGGCATCGCCGGTGAGGGTGAAGGGACGGTTCTGAAGATCCGCTGTGTGAATATGATCGAAGACGATCTCCGTGTCGAAGCGCTCCGCATGCTGCTTCATGCGCTCCATGAGATCCGGTCCCTGTACACCGTTGTTGTCCCCGGGCCAGTTGTCCACGTCCGTGGTGGTCATAAGCTGGCCACCCTGCTCCATGCCGGTGATGAGCACGGGGTTGAGGTTAGCGCGGGCAGCGTAGATGGCAGCGGTGTATCCCGCCGGGCCAGAGCCGAGGATCAGCAATGGGCAGTGTCTGGTATCACTCACAGAAAGACTCCTTGAAGGGTTATACTTCGTTGTATTTTCGATAGCCGCAAATCCTAACACATGAGAATCGCCATACCCAAAGAGATCAAGCCCCTGGAAGGCCGCGTAGCCCTGGTGCCCGATGCCGCCGCTGAGCTGGTGCATGCCGGACACGAAGTATTCCTGCAAAAAAACGCCGGCAATGCCAGCGGCTATCCTGACAGCCGCTATGAACAAGTGGGGGTGCGCATTCTTCCCGATGCCCCGGCTGTCTATGAGGAGGGTCAGATGATTCTCAAGGTCAAGGAGCCCGTGGGCGAAGAGCTGGAACTGCTGCAGGCCCATCACCTGCTGTTCAGCTTCCTGCACCTGGCCGCCCTGCCAGCGCTGACAGAACGCCTTTGCGCCATCGGCCTGACAGCAGTGGCTTTCGAGACCGTGGAAGACCGGGGCCTGCCCATCCTGGCCCCCATGAGCAACGTGGCGGGGCGCATAGCCGTGCAATCCGGCACCCACTACCTGCATGCCCCCGCAGGAGGAAAAGGGCTGCTCCTGGGGGGACTTCCCGGTACACGCCGGGGCCGGGTGGTCATTGTGGGTGCGGGCAATGCCGGAGGTAATGCAGCACGCCTGGCCGCTGGCATGGGCGCCGACGTCACGGTGTTCGACAAACAGCCGGACAAGCTTCATGCCATGATGAGTCTGGGCAGCAATGTCACCGCCCTCTATCCCTACCGGGAAGCCCTGAAAACCGCCGTGGCTCGGGCGGATCTGCTCATCGGTGCGGTTTTGATACCCGGCGCCAGGGCGCCCCATGTGGTCAGCCGGGAACAGATATGCAACATGCAGCCGGGCAGCGTGGTGGTGGACATTGCCGTGGACCAGGGCGGTTGCGTGGAGACCACCCGTCCCACCACCTGGGAAGCCCCGGTGTACACGGAATGCGGCGTATCCCATTTTGGCGTGACCAACATGCCCGGCGCCGTGCCCAAGACGTCTTCATCTGCCCTGTCTGCCAGCCTCATGCCCTGGGTGTTGCGCCTGGCCAGGCAGGACTGGCGGGAAAATCCCGTGTTGCGTAAAGCCATCAACGTGGAAAACGGTAAAGTGGTTCACCCCGCCCTCCTGTAGCCATGCCACGCACCATTGCTATTGTCGAGGACGAGGAGGATATCCGCGCCAACTACACGGAGCTGTTCCGCCGCCAGGGATACCGGGTGGACGGTTACGCCAGCCGCCGGGAGGCCCTGGCCGGGTTTTCTTCCCGGCTTCCCGATCTGGCCATACTAGACATTGGCCTGGGCGAGGAATTCGATGGCGGTTTCGAGCTGTGCCGGGAGCTGCGCAGCCTGTCTCCCATGCTGCCCATCATTTTTCTCAGCGCCAGGGACAGCGACATCGACATGGTTTCCGGCCTGCGGCTGGGCGCCGACGACTACCTTACCAAAGACATCAGCCTGCCCCACCTGAGCGCCCGGGTGGCTGCCCTGTTCCGGCGCGTGGATGCCATGCGCGGCGGCATGCAGGAAAACCAACTGCAGCAGGGAGAGCTGGCGCTGGACATGGACAGGCTCAGCGCCCGCTGGAAAGATCAGGATGTAGAACTCACGGTCACCGAGTTATGGATGCTGCATGCTTTGGCCCTTCACCCCGGCCACGTGAAGTCCCGTGAGCAGCTGATGCAGGCGGCGAACATCGTCGTGGAGGCTGCCACCATCACCTCTCATATACGGCGCATGCGCGGCCGTTTCCTGGAACTCGACCCGGCCTTCGAACAGATCGAATCCGTGTATGGCATCGGTTACCGCTGGAAGGAGTCCGGCCAGGGATGAAGAGACGCGCCGGCATCCGTTTCAAACTGTTGCTGGTATCCCTGAGTCTGCTGGCCATTCCCTGGGCGGGGTACCGCTTCATCCAGGAAATGGCGTATTTTCTGCGCGATGCCCAAGAACAGAATCTGGAAACCACCACCCGCGCTCTGTCCGCCCTGGTGCGGGGTAGCGGCGCCCTGCCCGCCAAAGCATCCTCTGAAGCGTTCTACCTGCATCCCTACACCCAACCCGTGGTTCTGGACGGCTATGGTGAGGACTGGCAGGAACTGCTGCCCCTGGCGCAGATTCTGAAATACAGCCCCAAAGCCTCTGTACTGCTGCAGGCCCAAGGGCGGCATATCTATCTGCTGTTGCAGGTGGCCGATCATGACCTGGTGTATTTCAACGGTCCTTTCCCCCGGTTTGGCCTATCTGACCAGGTAGTGCTGCGCCTGCTGGACGCTAACGGGGTCACGCGGGAATGGCTGGTGGCTCCCCAGGCGCCGGGCGACATCAGCGCCTACCGCCTTGCCGGGAAAGACCCGGGACCCCGGGATCAACGTCTGGAAGGGCAATGGCAGGAGACCGCCCAAGGATACAACCTGGAACTGCAGCTACCCGCCTTTCTCGCGGCAGGAGGCATGGGTCTGCAGGTTCTGAGCCCTGCCCCGGACGGCAGGACCCCGGACGGTGCCCCGCCCATACGCCCCCTGATCCACCCTTCAGCCTCCCTTAACACCTTGCTGGCTGACAATCTCCCAGCCCACAGCCGCATCCGAGTACTGGACAGCAAAGGCTGGGTGCTGGCCTCGGCGGGCAGCCTGACGCCGGCGCCCCCCGGAGGGGACAGCGCCCTTCCCTGGATCATCCGCAAGCTGCTCAACCTGGTGCTGCGCCACCACAGTGATGATCACCTGCCTATACCAGAGCGCAGCACGCGCCTGGAGACCGAACCCGTGGCTTCCGCCCTGGCCGGAAAAGGAGCCACGCGGCGCTACCAGCTTCCTGGCGGCGAAACCCTGGTCATGGCCACTGCCCTGCCCATCAGCGGTTCAGATGG
>JALWRH010000057.1 GCA_026994195.1 Sedimenticola sp.
GAATGTGGATGTTCTCATCGCCGACACTGCCGGTCGCCTGCACACCAAGAGCAATCTCATGGACGAGCTGGCCAAAATCGCCCGGGTGATGAAAAAGATCGACCCGGACGCGCCTCATGAAGTCATGCTGGTGGTGGATGCCACCACCGGGCAGAACGCCGTCAATCAGGCGGAGCAGTTCAGCAAGGCCATTCCCCTCACGGGCATCACCCTGACCAAGCTGGACGGCACCGCCCGGGGGGGCATCATTTTTGCCATCGCCGAGAAAATGGGCATTCCCATCCGCTTCATCGGCGTGGGCGAAGGCATCGAGGATCTGCGCGTATTCGATCCCGGGGCTTTCGTCGATGCCCTGTTCGAAAGGGAAGAATAGGCCGGGATGATCCAGTTCGACAATGTCAGCAAGACCTACCCCGGCAGCTCCGGCGGCCTGCGGGAAATCAGCCTGCATATCGAACCCGGCGAAATGGTATTCCTTACCGGCCATTCCGGCGCCGGCAAAAGCACCCTGCTCAAACTGACAGGCCTGCTGGAACGCGCCAGCCGCGGCCAGGTCTGGGTGAACAAACACAATCTCACCCGTCTCAAATCCCGCCAGGTTCCCCTTCTGCGCCGGGAAGTGGGCATGATCTTCCAGGACCACCGCCTACTCACGGATCGCACGGTATTCGACAATGTGGCCCTGCCCCTGGTGGTGACCGGCGTGAAGCATCAGGAGATCCGCCGCCGGGTGCAGGCGGCCCTGGACAAGGTGGGCCTGCTGAAAAAAGCCCGGGCTCTGCCCCTGACCCTGTCCGGGGGAGAACAGCAGCGGGTGGGCATCGCCCGGGCCGTGGTGAGCAAGCCTCCCATCGTTCTCGCCGACGAGCCTACGGGCAACCTGGATCCGGAGCTGTCCCGGGAGATCATGGAACTGTTCCGCCAGTTCAACCAGGTGGGGGTGACTCTGCTCATCGCCACCCATGATCTGGGGCTCATCCAGCCCATGGAACAACGCACCCTGGTGCTGGACCAGGGACGCCTGGTCAAGGATCAGAGGCCCGCATGAGCAGACGCCCGCGCAAAACCGGCTTCCGCCGGTCATTCCGCCCCGCCGCCTGGCTGAGCCGCCATGCCCAGGCTTTCTTCGCCAGCCTGGGGCGCCTGGCCCGCCGTCCCCTGGGCAGCCTCATGACCCTTGCTGTCCTTGGTATTGCCATCGCTCTGCCCCTGAGCCTGCATCTGCTGGTTAACAACCTGCAGCAGCTGGCCGGGAACTGGGACGGGGCAGCCAGCATTTCCGTATTTCTCAAGGAGGGTGCAACACCACCGCAAGCCGCTGAACTGGCGCGGCATCTGAAGGCCCGGCCCGATATCTCCAGTGTGCAGCACATCACACCGGAACAGGCCATGGCCGAGTTCCGCCAGCACTCGGGTTTTGGCGATGCCCTGGATCTCCTCGACAGCAATCCCCTGCCCCATGTATTGCTGATACAAGCTGCCGACCCCAACATCAGCCCCCAGCAGCTGAAAATCCTGCTGGAGACGCTGAAGAAGCAGCCTGGCGTGGAACTGGCCCTGGCAGATATGGAATGGGTGCAGCGTTTCCAGGGCATCAACCGTATTCTGCAGCGGGCCACCGCACTCCTGGCGCTGCTCCTGGCCCTGGCGGTGCTGCTGATCATCGGTAACACCGTCCGCTTGGAGATCCAGAGTCGCCGGGACGAAATAGAAATCATCAAGCTGGTAGGCGGCAGCAACGCTTTCATCCGCCGCCCCTTCCTGTACGAAGGATTCTGGTACGGACTCCTGGGAGGCTGTATCGCCATCATACTGATTGGACTGGCCTCTCTGGCTCTGCAGGAACCCGTCCGGCACCTTGCAGAACTCTACCAGAGCAATTTCCGCCTGGGCGGGCTGAATCTGACCACGGCAGCCCTGACCCTGGGCCTGAGCATTCTGCTGGGCATAGGAGGCGCCTGGACAGCCGTCACCCAGCACCTGGGCAGGATTGACCCAAGCAATTGATATTTTTCAAAATATTTTATTTATCCACAGGGAACTTTTTTGTGCGTTAGCACTCTTACATGACGAGTGCTAAATTTCCTGGCGAAGAAGCCAGAGCAATGCTAATCTAATTTTGTGGAAACCAAACCAATTGTTGGGGGTAGAAAAGAAAATGAACAACAAACAACTCGCTGCAGCCACCCTTCCTACCGGAAGCATGGAGTCTTACATCAGCGCTGCTTTCCAGCTGCCCATGCTCAGTCAGCAGGAAGAACATGACTTGGCTGTGCGCTTGCGCGACAACAACGACCTGGACGCTGCCAGGCAGTTGGTCATGAGCCATTTGCGTTTCGTGGTGCGTATTGCGCGCCAATACGCCGGTTATGGCCTGCCCCAGCCGGATCTCATTCAGGAAGGCACCGTGGGCCTGATGAAGGCTGTGCGCCGTTTCGACCCGGAAGTGGGGGTGCGCCTGGCTTCCTTTGCGGTTCACTGGATCAAGGCCGAAATCCACGAATTCATCCTGCGCAACTGGCGCATCGTGAAGATCGCCACCACCAAGGCCCAGCGCAAGCTCTTCTTCAACCTGCGCTCCAGCAAGAAACGCCTGGGATGGTTCAGTGAACAGGAGATCCAGGATGTGGCCAGCGACCTGGGGGTAAAACCCGAGGAAGTGCGCAACATGGAAGCACGCCTGAACAACTATGACATGGCTTTCGACGCCGACAACAACGACAGCGAAGACGAGCACGTAGCCCCGGTAAGCTACCTGCCGGACATGCGCATGGAACCCGAAAGCATCCTCGAAGCCGAGGATACCGAGCGGGACGAGAACGAGCGCCTGTACGCCGCCATGCAGGAGCTGGACGAGCGCAGCCAGGAAATCCTGCGCCGCCGCTGGTTGTCTGAGAAGAAAACCACCCTGCACGAACTGGCCGACGAATACGGCGTCTCTGCGGAGCGCATCCGTCAGATCGAAAAAGCAGCCATGAAAAAGCTGCAGGAAAAAATCGCCGCCTGATCAATCACTTTCTTGACAACCCCCCTTAAATGGCCTGCAATACACGCAGGCCTTTTTTGTGTACAGGATGTACGGTATGCCGCGGGCGCAGGGATGCGCAGGAGCGGCGATGTACAGGATGTACGAGCAGATAGCTGCTCCCTGCGTGATCTGCACTCCCGCCATCCTTGGCGGTCGTATGCCGCGGGCGCAGGGCACTGGAAGTGTTCCTGACAGTTCCAGCATTTCCTCCATCCGTGGAGGTCATGCGCAGGAGCGGCGCATGCCCAGGGATGGACGGAATTTGTAGGTCGGACTTCAGCCCGACAACAGGTGCCACAACGGAAAATGTCGGACTGAAGTCCGACCTACGGGATGGCGATAGAAGCAAACCACGACAAGGCAGGACAATGCATGCGCTATTTCATCACCGGCACCGATACCGACTGCGGTAAAACCCTCGTCACCCTGGGCTTTATGCAACTGTGCCGGGAACGCGGTCTGACCACGGCCGGCATGAAACCCGTGGCGGCAGGCGCCTTGCGCACCCGCGAAGGCCTGCTCAATTCCGACGCCCTGGCCATACAGGAACAATGCAAACCCGCCCTGGACTACGCATCCGTCAATCCCTACTGTTTCGAAGCCGCTGTGGCGCCCCACCTGGCCGCTGATCTGGCAGACCGCCGCATCGAACTGGACTTGCTGGAAAAACAATACAACACGCTGACACAATCCCATGAAGCCGTTGTGGTGGAAGGCGTTGGAGGCTGGAAAGTGCCCCTCAATGAAGAAGAAGACAGCGCTGATCTTTGCCTTCGGCTGAAGCTGCCGGTAGTGCTGGTGGTGGGTCTGCGCCTGGGCTGCATCAACCACGCCCTGTTGACGGTGTCCTCCATCCAGGCCAGCGGCGCACCCCTGTTGGGCTGGATCGCCAATCATATAGACGCCAACATGGCCCTGGCGGAAGAGAATATCCAGACCCTCAAACGCCGCATCAGGGCTCCCCTGCTGGGGCGTATTCCGCGCCTGGACAATCCCCGGGCGGACACAGTTTCCACCTATCTCAGCCTTCCAGCCGCCGTAACGGAATGCTGACCTGCCGGGGCGCGTGCTTGTCTTCCGGCGCCCAGGCATGCCCGTACACCACTTCATAACTGGCCGGAAGCACACCGTCACTGCGCCAGGCTTCATAAGCCTCACGCATGGCCTGCATGCGTACTTTGCCGGTGAGTCCCCTGGCTCGCCCTGAAACGGCATTGGTCGCCCCGATCTGCTTCAGATCCCGCATCAGGTCATCCACACTGGCGTAAGTGAGCCGCAGATGCTCCACGTCCATCACCGGGGCAGCATACCCCGTGTTCACCAGAATATCCCCCAGGTCATGCATGTCCAGGAAAGGACTGACATGGGGCGCCTGATCCACTTGCGCCCAGGCGGCACGCAGTTCCTTGAGGGTGTCCGGGCCAAAAGTGGTGAACATGAGCAGACCGCCGGGACTCAGCACCCGCAGGCATTCACGGTACAGCTGCCCGGGATCGGCGGCCCATTGAAAGGCCAGATTCGAGATCAGCAGGTCGATGCTGTCATCCGCCAGGGGCAGGTATTCCATGTCGCCGCAGATACAGCGCGGCCTTTTGCGCCAACGTCCCCGGCGGCGGGCCTGATCCAGCATGGGCAGGGCAAAATCCAGGGCATGGGTTCGGGCGCCAGGATAGCGGCGCAACAGCCCCTCGGCCTGCTCCCCGGTGCCACAGCCCAGATCCAGAATATTTCTTGGCGTCAGGCGCACCAGATCCAGGCGCTCCAACTGGCGCCGCCCCACTTCCCGCTGCAGCACCGCTGCCTCGTCATAGGTTGGCGCAGACCGGGAAAAAGCACGCCGGGCCTTGCCCTTGTCTATCCCATCAGGCACCGGCGGCCACCTCCCGCAGAACTGCCGCGCATTCCTCCCGGTGGGAAAGAAAAGCCGCATGGCCCGCTCCGGGGATGACATGCACCCGGCCCGGCAAACGGGACTCCAGCGCCAGGGGCACCAGCTGATCCCGCCCTCCAAGTATCCAGTGCCGGGGGACATCCAGAGCCGGCTGATCGCGCAGATCCGTGTGCAGCAGCAGATCCAGGCCAGTACGCAGGGCCTGCGCTCGGGCGCCCGGTCGGGCCTCGACCTCCGTGCGTAATAACTGCAAGGTGGCGCGGGAGTTCCTGCTTCCCTGAACCTGAAGGGCCAGGAAACGGCGCAGGGTGCGGGCCTGATCGGCTTCCAGTTCAGCGCCAAAGCGCTCCAGCACCGCCGCTTCCATGGCACAGGGCCAGTCCGGTTTCTGCACGAAACAAGGGGTGGTAGCCAGGCCCACCAGAACGGACAGACGCTCTGGAGCCAGAGCTGCCGCTCTCTGGGCAATGAGCCCTCCCAGGGACCAGCCACACCAGATAGCCCGGGATGGAGCGGCCGCCAGTACCACGCTGCTCCAGTCATCCAGGGTGCGACAGTCCGCTTCCCAGGGGGAAGCCCCATGTCCTGGCAGTTCCACTAGGGTAATACGGAAATCCCCCTGCAATACTTCCACCAAAGGTTGCCACACGGCCAGATTCATGCCCCAGCCGTGTATGCAAAACAGATCCTGACCCTGCCCCAGGGTTTGAGTGGCCAGTTTCATGGCGCCAGGTCCTCCAGCGCAGCAAGCAGCCGATCCACGTCCTGTTCCTGATGCGCAGCGCTGAAAGTGATGCGCAGTCTTGCACTGCCTTCAGGCACCGTGGGGGGACGGATGGCCGTGACCAGAATGCCCTGGCTTTCCAGGGCCTGGCTCCAGGCCATGGCGGTTTCGGACCGGCCGGCAATCAGAGGCTGGATGGGAGTGCCGGATGGGGGCAGTTCGAAGCCCAGTTGCTGTGCTCCCTGCCGGAAACGAGCCACCAAAACCTCCAGGTGCCGGCGCCGCCACGCCTCCTCGCGCAGAATGCCCAGGCTGGCCAGGGTGGCTTCCGCCAGGGCAGCCGGCAGGGCGGTGGTGAAGATATAGCTGCGGGCCTTCTGAATAAGGGTTTCGATGAGATCAGCGCTGCCCGCAACAAAGGCTCCGGCCGTGCCAAAAGCCTTTCCCAGGGTGCCCATGAGCACAGGTACTTGATCCGGATCCAGCCCGAAGTGATCCAGGCTGCCGCCCCCCGCCTTTCCCAGCACACCCAGGCCATGGGCGTCATCCACCATGAGCCAGGCATCGTGCTCCCGGCACAGGGCAGCCAGTGCCGGCAGTTCAGCCAGATCCCCGTCCATGCTGAAAACCCCGTCCACGGCCAGCAAACACTCGCCGCGGGCTGTGGTCAGACGTTTCCGGGCGGCGGCCATGTCGTTGTGAGCATAGCGTTTCAGTTCCGCGCCGCTGAGGCGGGCGCCGTCGATGAGGGAAGCGTGATTCAGCTTGTCCTGAACAACCGTATCCCTGCGTCCGCACAGACTGGTGATCACCGCCAGGTTGGCCAGATAGCCACTGGAGAAGAGCAGCGCCCGCTCCCGCCCGGTGAAATCCGCCAGCGCCTCTTCCAAGGCATGATGGGCGCGGCTGTGGCCACTTACCAGGTGGGCCGAGCCGCTGCCACTGCCCCAGTGCGCCACGCCCTTGCACAGAGCCTGGGCCACCCGCGGGTCCGACGCCAGTCCCAGATAGTCATTGCTGCAGAAAGACAACAGAGAACGGCCTTCCACCACAAGATGCGGCTGCTGGGGGCTGTCCAGCACCCGGCGCCGGCGGTACAGGTGTTGCTCCCTTGCCTGCGTCAGGGCAGACCGTAGATCCTTCATCAGACCCGGTGGCAGGCGCGCCCCTGGGGCGGCTTTTCGGTTTCCACCCGCTGTTCCATGGACAGGCCCAGACGCTGGAACAATGCCTTATCCCGGTCCGTCTCCGGGTTGTCCGTGGTGAGCAGTCGTTCCCCATAGAACAGGGAATTGGCACCGGCCAGGAAGCACAGGGCCTGCAGCTCATCGCTCATCTCTGTGCGCCCTGCCGACAGACGCACGTGGGAATGCGGCATCATGATGCGCGCCACCGCCACGGTGCGCACGAATTCCAGGGGGTCGAGTTCCTCCACGCCATACAGGGGTGTGCCTTCCACCTGCACCAGCAGGTTGATGGGCACGGATTCGGGATGGCTGGGAAGATTGGACAGCTGACAGAGCATGGAAGCCCGGTCCCGGCGGCTCTCGCCCATGCCCAGAATACCCCCGGAACAGACATTCAGCCCGGCTGCACGCACATGATCCAGGGTCTGCAGGCGGTCTTCGTAAGTGCGGGTGGTGATGACCTCGCCATAGAACTCCGGCGAGGTATCGAGGTTGTGATTGTAGTAGTCCAGGCCCGCTTCCTTGAGTGTTTGCGCCTGCTCCCGGGTGAGCATGCCCAGGGTGAGACAGGTCTCCATGCCCATATCCTTCACCGCCCGCACCATGTCGGCCACTTTTTTCAGATTGGTATCCGTGGGGTTGCGCCACGCGGCTCCCATGCAGAAACGGGTGGCGCCTTTTTCCCTGGCCGCCTGCGCCGACGCCAGCACCTCGTCCACGGGCAGGAGGCGCTCAGGTTCCAGATCGGTGTTGTTGCGGGCGCTCTGGGAGCAATAGCCGCAATCCTCAGGACAGGCCCCGGTTTTGATGGACAGCAGGGTGCTGACCTGAATGCAGTTGGGATCAAAGTGCTCCCGGTGCACGGTCTGGGCGCGGTACAGCAGATCGTTGAAGGGCAGGTTCAGAAGCTGTTCCACTTCCTCGATGGACCAGTCATGGCGGATTTGGGCTGTCATGGGCATGGATAAAAAAGCTAGAATGGGGCCGCACCATGTTAGAGAAGGATTCTCGCTTGTCAACTGTAAGGAGTCGCCGTGGTTTACCAATCATCCTCACTGCTGTTCCCCGGCCGGTGCTTGGTCTGCGGTGAAAACGGTCTGCCGGGACGGGATATCTGCGCCAGTTGCCTGGACAGACTGCCTGCCAACGATCCCTGCTGCTCCTGCTGCGCGGAACCTCTGCCCTCGGAAAAAGCAGACGGCAGTTTGTGCGGCGCCTGCAGCGCCAAACCACCGCCTTTTCGGCGCATTATCGCACCCTGGCGCTACGCAGCTCCCCTGGACACCCTGATCAGGCAGTTGAAGTTTCACCACAGGCTGGCGGCAGGGCGCCTGCTGGGGGAACTGCTCGCGGAAAGGATTCCTGCAGGACCACACCCCGGCCTGCTGCTGCCTGTGCCCCAGCACCCGAGGCAACTCAAGCAGCGGGGATTCAATCACAGCAGCGAGATCACCCTGGCTCTGAGCCGCAACACCGGCATTCCGTGGTCACCCTGGGCGCTGAAAAAGATCCGCCATACCACCGCTCAGCACGATCTATCGCGCCAGGATCGCCTGAAGAACCTGAAGGGCTGCTTTGCTTTCGATCCCCTGGGGGAACACCAGCACGTTGCCGTTGTTGACGATATCGTCACCACAGGTGCTACCGCCCGGGAAATCAGCCTTGCCCTGAAAAAAGCCGGGGTGGCCCAGGTGGAATTCTGGGCCATCGCACGCACGCCGGTTCAGCGCTGATTTGTTCGGGACATCCTGATTGGTTTACCATGACGCACACTGCTGACAAGAACAGCCCACCCGTCATCCATGCTGCGTTTTTTTATCGTTTTCCTGGCCATACAAGCCACCCTGTTCACGGCAGAGCTGACTCCGCCGGTGCAGAAAGCTATCGTCATCCCTTTCACCGAGTCCATTGCCTCCCTTAGCGCCTGGCTGGTGAAGCTGTTCGACAGCGGCGTCATTGCCTACAGCAATGTCATCCGTGACCAGGACAGCGGTTTTGCCGTGGCCATCGAAGCCGGTTGCAACGGCGTGGAAGCCACTATCGTGCTGGTGGCCGCCATGCTCGCCATGCCCGCTCCCTGGAAGCTCAAACTCATGGGCATCGGTGGCGGTTTTCTGGCTATTCAGATCATGAACCTGCTGCGCATCATCACCCTGTTCTACCTGGGCCAGTGGAACAAGACGGCTTTCGACTGGGCGCACCTGTACATCTGGCAAGCCCTCATCATGCTGGACGTGCTCATCGTCTTCCTGATCTGGCTGCGCTTTCTGCCGGAAAAGGAAGCACCGCAGGGAGCCGCCCATGCAGGCTAGCCCGGTCAAAACCTTCATGCTAAAGGTGATTGTATGGCTACCCGTCTGTTTCGCTGGCTGGTACTACATGCGTGGCGTCATCGGCCTGCCTACATTCATCCTGGTGGACAAGATCATGCTGGGCTGGCTGCCGGATTTCATCAAGGATATTGAATTCCAGGGGCACCTGCTGAACGTGGTCCTGCAGTTCGCCCCGCCGCCGGAAATCAAGGTGCCTGAAGGACAGAAGGCCGAGCTGCTGTTCAGCGTCAACTCCCTCATGTATGGGTACAGCATTCCCCTGTACACGGCGCTGGTGCTGGCGACCCCCGATGAGGAGCGGGCCAAATGGGTACACTGGATCATCGGGCTCATCATCCTGGTGCTGGCCCAGACCTGGGGCGTGAGTTTCGACATTCTCCAGACCCTGCTGTTCAAGCTGGACATCAGTCTTTCATCCCAGCTGGGCTTCAGCAGCCTGCAGAAAGAACTGGTGGCCCTGGGCTACCAGTTCGGCTATCTCATCCTGCCTGCCGTGACGCCACTGGTGCTGTGGATCGGCTTTCACCAGGAATTTCTCGGTCAGCTGGTTCCAGGGATGCGAAACCAGTTCAAGCGCTGACAGGCTCAGGAAAAGCCAGACAAGGTCGTGGCCTCTACACCCTTGCCCAGGGCCAAGACTTTAAAACGCTCTCCCATGGCATCCGGCATGATGAGCTGTTTCACCCCCTGCATGACCTGCATGTGTGTTTCCACGTCATCGGGATCCAAGCGGCCCAGCATCTCGTCCAGACCACTGCCGAGAAGGAATCCGGCCTGGGTGGTGAACCCCAGGAAATCAAAGCCTGCTTCCACGGCGGCATCACGCAGGGCGGAAAAATCCACATTGGCGGTGATGTCCTGCAACCCGGGGCGCAGCAGCACATCCTCGTGGGCCTGGTGGCAATAGTGACAGATGAGCGTCCCCATACTGCGTTCCGGGTGGTAGTACTCCCGGCCCGTGTAGCCATAATCCATGAATAGCATCAGCGCCCTGTCCAGGCGGGAAGCAAGCATTTCCAGCCAGGGAGCCTGGCGCAGGTTGACTTCGGATACATAGCCATCAGGGAACTCCCCCCGCCAGGCTTCGATGGCCTTGACGGCCGCTTTCAAAGCCGCGCGGGCCTTGCGCCACTCCAGTTTCAGACGCCTTCCATCCCAATCCCGACTCACCCAGAGTTCCTCCACCGCATTCTCCGTGCGCCGAAAGACATGCACGGGCATGGCGTCCAACACTTCGTTGGCCAGGATCACTCCAGAAAAATCCTCCGGCACCTCGTCCACCCAGGAGATCTGCTCCAGGTAGTGCGGGGGACAGTCCAGGAAGGTTTCGTGCTGACGTTGGCGCAGCTCGGGGCTGACCTCCAGAATCCGGTAATGGACAGGCTGATCCGGCTGCAGGCGCTCCAGCTCCTGAAGAATCTGCATGGCCATGACGCCGGTGCCGGCGCCAAACTCCAGGATCTCCTGGGGCAGTTCTTCAAAGGCCCGGACGCACTGGCGTCCCAGGCAATAGCCAAAATAAGGGGAGATCTCCGGCGCCGTGATGAAGTCTCCGCCAGGGCCGAACTTGTGGGCACCGCTCACATAGTAACCCAGGCCCGGCGCATATAGCGCCAACTCCATGTAGCGGTCGAAAGGAATGGCACCCCCGGCTTCGAGGATTTCCTTCTCCAGCAGTTCCCGCATGGCCTGCTGCTGGGCCACTTCTTCTATGGACAGTTCGGGCAGGTTCATGGGCCGCCGGCGGTGGGTTAGAATGAAGAAATTCTAACAGCCGGAACTGATTCATGCTCGATCACCACCCCCTGCAGGGCAAGACCGCCCTGATCACCGGCGGCGCAGCGCGCCTGGGCGCCATGAGCGCACGCTATCTGCATGCTGCCGGCGCCGCGGTGGTGATCCACTACCGCCGCTCGGCGGATGCCGCCCGGCAACTCCAACAGGCGCTGAACAGCCAGCGGCCGGATTCCGCTTTCATCGTCCAGGGCGACCTGCTGGAGTTTGGCCGCCTGCCAGAACTGGTGCAAGCCTGCCTGGCGCATACGGGCCGTCTGGACGTACTGCTGAACAATGCCTCCAATTTCTTTCCCACCCCGGTTGACCAGGCCACGGAAGAACAATGGGACAGCCTGTTTGGGGTCAATGCCAAGGCGCCCTTCTTCCTGGCCAGGGCCGCCGCTCCCGCCCTGAGAGAGAATGCCGGCTGCATCGTGAACATGGTGGACATTCACGCCCAGCGGCCCCACAAGGATCATCCCGTCTACAGCATGGCCAAAGCCGCCAACGCCATGATGGTGAAATCCCTGGCCCGGGAACTGGCCCCCGAGATCCGGGTCAACGGCGTGGCCCCCGGCGCTATCCTCTGGCCGGAAGGCAATGAGAAAGCCAAGCACGAGGCCCTGCCGCGCATCCCCCTGGAACGGGCTGGCCGCCCGGAGAACATCGCCCGCACGGTGCTGTTTCTGGCCACGGCGGAATACATCACCGGGCAGATCATTGCCGTGGACGGAGGACGAAGCGTACAGCAGTAGGCGGTTTCAGAGGATGATGGCGTCCATGGCAGGTTTGCCGGGAAACGCCGCCCAGAGCTGGGCATAGGTTTGGTCGCTTCCCGGATAGAACTCCTCAGGCGCTACGTCAGCCAGGGGCTTCAGCACAAAGGCGTATTTGAGGATTTCATCCCGGGGAATACCCTGCTCCTCGTCCACCAGGTCTCCCCAGGTAAGAAGGTCCAGGTCCAGGGTCCGGGAGGCAAACTTGTTGTCGCCCCGGATGCGCCCCTGTTTGTCTTCGATATCACGCAGGCGCTGGCGCAAGACTTCTAGGGACAGTTCCGTTTCCACGCCTACAACGAGATTGAGGAAATCATCGCCTTCGAATCCCTCAGCCCGGGTACGGTACACCGGCGACAATACCAGTTCGCCAAATGCCTGTTGCAGGCTGTCGATGGCCAGGCGGATATTGCGCTCCCGATCCACATTGCTGCCAACAGATATCCAGGCGCGGGTCACTGGTTGCGGCTCCCGCGTTCGATGATCACGCCCACGGAAGCCGCATTGTCCACTGCTTGTGGTTTGTGCAGCACAATGCGCAGCCAACGCACCTGGAATTCTCCCAGGAGTACATCAGCGCATCCCTGGGCCAGGCTTTCCACCAGCTGAAAACGGCTGTTGGAGACATACCGGGTGATGCGTTCACACACCGCATAATAGTCGAGGGCATCCTGAATACGGTCACTGGCAGCGGCCCGGCCCGTGTCCGCGGCCAGCTCGATATCCATGATCAGGGGCTGAGGTTTTTCTCTTTCCCAGTCATGAATGCCGATGACGGCTTCCAGTTCCAGCTGGCGAACGAAAATAATATCCATGGATACGCGGCGGCGGGAAATTAACAGGGGAATAGCTTACCATATGCGCAGGTTCACCTATGGATATGGTCATGCTGCTCTACCTTCTTGTTCCCGCTGCCTACCTGCTGGGTTCGATTTCCAGCGCCATCATCGTGTGCCGCCTGATGGGGCTGCCGGATCCACGCACCCAGGGCTCCAACAACCCCGGCGCCACCAACGTGCTGCGCCTCGGAGGCAAGAAGGCAGCTGCCATCACCCTGCTGGGGGACGCGCTCAAGGGTCTGATCCCCATGCTCGTGGCTCATGCCCTTCAGGCGCCGCCACTGATCCTGGCCCTGACCGCCATGGCGGCTTTTCTCGGGCATCTGTATCCTGTTTTCTTCGGCTTCAAAGGCGGCAAGGGCGTGGCCACGGCCCTGGGCGTGCAGTTTGGCCTGTACTGGCCCATTGGATTGAGCGTGGCCCTGGTATGGCTGTTCGTGGCCAAGGTCATGAACATCTCCTCTCTGGCAGCCCTGGTCGCCATGGCCCTAGCGCCCCTCATCGTGTGGTGGTTCTGGCCAGCCCCGGAGCTGGTCATCATGCAGATCCTCATGTCCGCCTGGCTGTTCTGGCGCCACCGCAGCAATATTGCCAATCTGATCAGCGGAAAGGAGGGCCGGATCAAGGGTTGAATGACATGAATGCAATGGAAACAAAGATCCAGTCCCTGCTGAACCTCATGGGGGGCAATCCCTGGCTCAAGGCAGGTGTCGTCGCTCTGGTGGCGCTGATCGCTGCCTATGTCCTCACCGGCATACTCAAGGCGCTGCTGAAACGCATCGTGACCCGGACCGCATTTGAGTTCGATGACCAGCTGGTAGAGATCATCCGCCCTCCGCTCTTCTACATGCTGCTGATGATCGGCCTGTCCATTGCAGTGCGCATCACGCCCCTGAATGAATCCGTGCAGGGCAACATCATGGCCACTCTGCAAAGCATCAGCGTGCTGGTGTGGATGGTATTCGCCATTCGCTTCGCCAAGATCATCCTGCATGCCGTGGCCAACCGCCAGGATGCCACGGGCTTCATCCAGCCGCGCACACTGCCCCTGTTCGACAACCTGGCGACCATACTCGCCATTGCAGTCGCCACCTACATGATTTTCAGCGCCTGGGGCATCGACATGACCGCCTGGATGGCTTCGGCAGGCGTGGCGGGCATTGCCATCGGTTTTGCCGCCAAGGATACGGTGGCCAATCTGATCTCGGGGGTTTTCATTCTCACGGATACGCCTTACAAGATCGGCGACTACATCGTGCTGGATTCCGGGGAGCGCGGGGAAGTGACGGATATTGGCATCCGCAGTACGCGCATTCTCACCCGGGACGATGTGGAGCTGACCATCCCCAACTCCATCATGGGCAATACCAAAGTCATCAACGAATCCGGCGGCCCCCATGAAAAATACCGCATCCGCATACCCGTGGGCGTCGCCTATGGCTCGGACACGGCTCAGGTGCGCCGTATCCTCATGGATATCGCCGGCGATTGCGGAAAAGTCTGCCGCTATCCCGACGCCCGGGTACGGTTCCGGGCCTTTGGCGCTTCCAGCCTGGATTTCGAGCTGCTCTGCTGGGTGGACCGTCCCTCCCTGCGGGGACAGGTCACGGACATGTTGCTGGAAGACATCTACAACCGCTTCAATGCCGAAGGGGTGGAAATCCCCTATGACAAGCAGGACATCTACATCAAGGAAATGCCGGAGCGGTCTTCCTGAAGACTATCTTTCAGGGGGCGGGCGCTTCCAGATCCATGAGTGACCAGCGGGGATTCACGTGAAAAGCCAGCCCTTCACTGGCCTGTCCTGCCTTCAAGCGCTGCCAGCCCGCATGGGCAATCATGGCGCCATTGTCGGTGCAGAACTCCAGGCGGGGATAGAAAACCCGGGCGGCAAGCTTGCGCATTTCCTGGTTCATGCGCTGGCGCAGGCGCTGGTTGGCCGCGACGCCACCCGCCAGTACCAGAGTCTTGCTGTTCGTCTGCTCCATGGCCCGGCGGCACTTGATGGCCAGGGTGTCCACCACGGCATCCTCGAAGGCCCGGGCGATATCCGCCTGTAAAGCCGCCAGGGCATCCCCCTCCAGCCCGGCGGATTCCTTCTGCAAAGTGGTCAGGGTATAGGTCTTGAGACCGCTGAAACTGAAATCCAGACCCGGCCGATCCACCATGGGGCGGGGAAAACGGAAACGGCCGGAATCCCCCTTTTCCGCCAGAGCAGCAATCGCCGGTCCACCCGGGTAGCCCAGGCCAAGCAACTTGGCGGTCTTGTCGAAGGCCTCTCCCGCCGCGTCATCCAGGGATTGACCCAGCAATTCATAACGCCCCACCCCCGCCACGTTGACCAGCAGGGTATGCCCGCCGGAGACCAGCAGGGCAACGAAGGGAAAATCAGGAGGATTTTCTTCCAGCATGGGCGCCAGCAGGTGCCCTTCCATGTGATGCACCTCCACAGAAGGTATATTCCAGGCCCAGGCCAGGCTGCGAGCCACTGATGCCCCAGCCAGCAAGGCGCCGGCCAGGCCAGGACCTGCGGTATAGGCAATACCCTGGATGTCATCCTGGTCCATTTGCGCCTGTTCAAGGGTGGCGCGGATCAGGGGCACCAGCTTGCGCAGATGATCCCGGGAAGCCAGCTCCGGCACCACCCCGCCATATTCCGCATGCAGGGCAACCTGGGAATACAGCTGGTGAGCCAGCAGGCCCCGATCTCCTGCGTAGATGGCCACGCCGGTCTCGTCACACGATGTTTCTATGCCTAGTACATTCAAAATTGCAAATCCCGGAAGAAAGGGATAAAATCCCGCGCCTTGCTGCCTGTGAACCCGATGGTTCCTGGCGAAACGACAAAGTTTACTAGTTTATATAGAGGAAGCAATGCCTAGCGTACGCGTAAAAGACAACGAACCTTTTGAAGTGGCCATGCGCCGTTTCAAGCGCTCCTGTGAGAAAGCCGGCATCCTGGCGGAAGTCCGCCGCCGCGAGTTCTACGAAAAGCCCACCTGGGAGCGCAAGCGCAAAGCCGCCGCTGCCGTAAAACGCTGGCAGAAAAAGATTTCCCGCGAAAACCGCCGCTTCGACCGCGCCTACTGATCCCAGGCATGTCCGCCCTCAAGCAACGCATCTCCGGCGATATGAAAGCCGCCATGAAAGGCGGTGACAAGGCGCGCCTGGGCGTTATCCGCCTCATTCTGGCCGCCATCAAACAGGTGGAAGTGGACGAGCGCATCGAGCTGGATGACGAGCGCGTGCTGGCCATCCTGGACAAGATGGTCAAGCAGCGCCGGGATTCCATCAACCAGTATGAGAGCGCCGGGCGCACCGAGCTGGCCGAGCAGGAAAAGTTCGAGATCGGCATCATCCAGGACTACCTGCCCCAACAGCTCAGCGAAGAAGAGATCGCCGCCCTCATCGACGAAGCCCTCGCTGCCACCGGCGCTTCCAGCATGAAAGATATGGGCAAGCTCATGGGCTGGCTCAAGCCCAAGCTCCAAGGCCGCGCGGACATGGGCGCAGTGAGCGCCAGCATCAAGCAGAAACTCAGCGGCTGATCCCTGCTAAACTTCCGCAGTGGCCGGAAGAATACCCCCAGAGTTCATCGACAACCTGCTGTCGCGGGTTGATGTGGTTGATATCATCAACCAGCGCGTCCCCCTGCGCCGCGCCGGGCATGAATACAAGGCCTGCTGCCCTTTCCATGACGAAAAGACCCCCTCCTTCACCGTCAGCCCCAACAAGCAGTTCTACCATTGCTTCGGCTGTGGCGCACATGGTACGGCTCTGGGCTTCCTCATGGAATACGACCGCCTCAGCTTTCCCGAAGCCGTGGAGGAACTGGCCACCAGCGTGGGGCTGGAGATGCCCGACACCATTGCCTTTCAGCAGGGACCGGACAACCGCCCTCTGTACGACCTCATGGAAGAGGCCGCCGACTGGTACAGCGCCCAACTGAGCCAGCATCCTGACGCCAACCGCGCCACGGAATACCTCAAGCAGCGCGGACTGTCCGGTGAAATTGCCAGGGATTTCCGCATGGGCTTTGCCCCATCGGGCTGGAACAACCTGATGGAGCAACTGGGCAACAGCCCGGAACGGTTGCGCCTGCTGGAGAAAGCCGGCCTGCTGTCCAGCGGCAAGGGCCGCCAGTACGACCGCTTCCGCGACCGCATCATCTTTCCCATTCGCGATACCCGGGGCCGGGTGGTGGGTTTTGGCGGACGGGTCATGGGCGATGACACGCCCAAGTACCTGAATTCCCCGGAAACCCCCATCTTCCACAAAGGCAGGGAATTGTATGGCCTGTACGAGGCCCGCAAAGCCCTCAAGGATATCGACGCCCTGTTGCTGGTGGAAGGTTACATGGACGTGGTGGCCCTGGCCCAGCATGGCCTGCGCAATGCCGTCGCCACCCTGGGCACCGCCACCACACCGGATCACCTGGAAAAACTGTTCCGCAGCACCCCCCGGGTGATCTTCTGTTTCGACGGCGACCGCGCCGGCCGTGATGCCGCCTGGAAAGCCCTGGAAACCGCCCTGCCCTTGCTGCGCGATGGCCGACAGGCCAGTTTCCTGTTCTTACCCGATGGCGAAGATCCGGACAGTCTGGTGCGGCAGGTTGGCGAAGAGGCTTTTCGGGAACGCATGCGCCAGGCCCAGCCCCTGTCCGAATTCCTGTTCGGCAAGCTCCAGGAGCAAGTGGATATGACCACCCTGGATGGCCGCGCCCGGCTGGTGTCCCTGGCCCGTCCCTACCTGGACAAGCTCCCCAAAGGGATTTTCCGCGACATGATGGAACAGCAGCTGGCCAAGCTTTCGGGCAGAAACATCATTCGCCAGTCTTCTACTCCTGCGCCGCGCCGCCCTGCCCGCAGCAGTGGCCGCCCTACCCTGATGAAACCCGTACACCGGGCTATCGCCCTGCTGCTGCAGTATCCCGAACTGGCCAGAGCAGAGGACCTGCCCCAGGGCTGGAGGAAGGGGGACAGTCGTGGCGTGAAGATCCTCTCCAAGCTCCTTGATATCCTGCACACCAACCCCACCTATACAACAGCTGTGCTGGTGGAGCACTGGAAAGAAGACGACATCCGCCATCACCTGGGCAAACTGGCCATGGCGGAACTAATGGTTTTCGACGACCAGGAAGAACAGTTCAGAGGCTGCCTGCAGCGGCTGGAGAAAGCAGCCCGCCAAAACAGCGCCAGCAAACTGCGCCGCAAACTGCGCCCGTCGGACATGACAGAAGAAGAGAAAAACCTCCTGCGCCAACTATACTCAGACAAGACAAAACAATAATGAACTTGAATTGCACGCAAAACCGTTTACGCGGTACAATGCGTAGTTCTCTTTTGAGTGCCGGACTTAAAGGTTAATCTGCGAGCATTATGGATCAGCAACAATCTCAATCACGAATCAAAGACCTGATCATCAAAGGCAAGGAACAGGGCTTTCTGACCTATGCCGAGGTGAACGATCACCTCCCTGACACCATTGTCGATTCTGATCAGATCGAAGATATCATTCGTATGATCAACGAGATGGGCATCCCTGTCTATGAAACGCCGCCAGACAAGGATGACACCACCATCAATGCCGATGCCGTGCCCACGGACGAGGAAACCGCCGAGGCCGCGGCCCTGGCCCTGGCTTCCGTGGACAGCGAGTTTGGCCGCACCACCGACCCCGTGCGTATGTATATGCGCGAAATGGGCACCGTGGAGCTGCTCACCCGCGAAGGGGAGCTGCATATTGCCAAACGCATCGAAGACGGTCTCAACCAGGTGGCTGCTGCCCTGGCCACCTTCCCGCCTGCTGTGGAGCATCTGGTCGACCGTATCGCCGCTGCTGCCGCTGAAGAAGCCAAGATGTCCGATATCATCATCGGCCTCATCGATCCCAACGAACCGGATATCACCACGCCTCCCGCGCCTCCTTCTGCAAAGAAGGACGAGAACGGCGATGATATTGTGGATACCGGACCGGATCCCCAGCTCTTCATCGACAAAGGCAAGGAACTGACCAAGGCATTCAAGAGCTGGCGGCGCCATCTGGACAAGCACGGCAACGATGCCAAGGCCAAGAAACTCAACAACAAGATCGTGGGGATTTTTGCCGAGCTGAAGCTCAACCCCCAACTGTTCATCGTCATGGGCAACACCCTGCATGACACGGTGAATGGCATCCGCGAGCAGGAACGCATCATCCTGGACCTGTGCGTCAACCAGGCGGGCATGCCGCGCCGGGACTTCATCACCAACTTCCCCAAGAACGAGACCAATCTGAACTGGGTGAAGGAACAGTGCAAGGGCAAGGTGCCCTACAAGGAAAAGCTCATGGAGCGCCTTGAAGACATCACCCGCGCCCAGCGCAAGCTGGCTACCATCGAGCAAAACTGCAAGATGAGCATTGCGGATATCAAGGAAATCAA
>JALWRH010000058.1 GCA_026994195.1 Sedimenticola sp.
CCTCTTGCTGATGTGGCCGTGGGCGGATTGATCGTGGGAACCCTGTTGACCCTGATCTATGTGCCCATGTTCGCCTACGGCTTCGACCGGGATAAGCAGGGGTGAGTAGCTGCAACCTGGAACCGGATCCCCGTTTGCCGGTTCTCGATGTACAACTGGTGGGGCGGGGGGAAGCCGCCATGCGCATGGAAAAGCGCCTGAGCTGCGCGGGCAGAGCCCTGGGCGTCAATGTCAGGATCGACTGGAAAATGGAAGGCCATGACGAGCCGCAAGTCTATATCCAGGGAAAACGGGT
This sequence comes from Sedimenticola sp., assembly GCA_026994195.1. Taxonomy (GTDB): domain Bacteria; phylum Pseudomonadota; class Gammaproteobacteria; order Chromatiales; family Chromatiaceae; genus Thiolapillus. The sequence goes on from JALWRH010000058.1 coordinate 296, forward strand.
CATCGACCGGCTGCTGGATACCACCATAATCGAGCAGGTGTTGAGGCCCTGGGTTCCCCGGGGAAGACCGGACACTGGGCAATAACTCCCTCCCCCGCGTGCTGGGGGGGCGGGGAGGGGGTGCGCAACTTCCGGCCCCCCCTCACCCTGGCCCTCGGCAACTGCTCCATGCAGTCGTCTCCCCCGAGGGGGAGAGGAAACTTTCTATGATCGTAGGTCGGGCTTCAGCCCGACGCCATCCGCCACGACAGAGGAATGTCGGACTGAAGTTCGACCTGTGGGCAGGGTTTTTCTATGATCCCGGGTGGCATCTTGCCCGCCTGAAAGCCTCTTGACCCTGTACCTGGGTACAGCATCTATACTCCAGTAGAGTGATGAAGTGTGGAGAACGATGATGGAAAAGCTTACTCGAACAGTCAACAACAAGACCACCCTGCTGGGAGCCGTCCTTGGCGCTATTGGCGCTTCCCTTTGCTGCGTTGCTCCCCTGGTGCTGGTCAGCCTGGGAGTGGGCGGCGCCTGGATCGGCTATCTGACCGCAATGGAACCCTACCGTCCGATCTTTATCGGCATCACCCTGCTGTTCCTTGGGCTGGCTTTTCGCAAGCTCTACCTGGTGCCGCAGAAATGCGCGCCTGGTGATGTCTGCGCACTGCCGGCAACCCGGCGCAATCAGCGCATTGTTTTCTGGATAGCGACAGTATTGTTGCTGGCGCTGCTGGCCTTTCCATACTACGGACAGGTCTTCTTCGAATGAGCTTCAGGAGAATTTTATGAAATACAGACATCTAATGGTATGGATAAGGGCCTTGCCTTTGCTGCTTGTTGCGGGGATTTCAACGGCATGGTCCGGGGAACCCCGGACCGTGGTGCTGGACGTGCCGGGTATGACCTGCAAGTTTTGCCCCATCACCATACGCAAAGCCTTGCAGCGCGTGCCGGGCGTCCTAGAGGCCAAGTCAGACTACGCCAGCAAGACGGCAGTGGTGACTTTTGATCCGGACAAGACCAATGTGTCAGCGCTCACCGAGGCCACGGCCAACGCCGGCTACAAGTCTCATTTGAAACAGCAGCCCTGAACGATCCCCGCGCAAATTGTTTTGTGCTGCCCCATGGAGGCTTCTCAGTCATGCCCAACATTAGGCTACGCATCACAGGCATGACCTGTGAGCACTGCGCCAGAAGCGCGGAAGATGCACTCAATGCCCTGCCGGGAGTGGAGGCCGTGGTTTCCTTTGCGGACAGCCTGGCGGATATTCGAACCCCCGATCCCCTGGATCAGGGCTTGTTGCTGGACGCGCTGGCGGCTGTCGGCTACCGGGCGGAACCCATGGATGATGAGGCGCCTTGGGCCAACATACCGGGAAACGATGGCTTGCATATCGCCATTGTCGGGACGGGTTCAGGTGCTTTTGCCGCGGCCATCAGAGCGGTGGAAGAGGGCGCCCGGGTCACGCTCATAGAAGGCGCCGATGTGATTGGCGGTACCTGCGTGAATATAGGCTGTGTGCCTTCCAAAATCATGATTCGCGCGGCGCATCTGGCACATCTGCAGGCGCATCATCCCTTTCCGGGTATTTCAGCCCACACGCCCGCTATTGATCGTGTGGCACTGGTTCGGCAGCAACAGGCGCGCGTGGACGAGTTGCGTCACGCGAAGTATGAGAACATTCTGGCCGCCAATGCAGGCATTGAGCTGGTGCGCGGCTGGGCGCGCTTTGAGGATACGCATACCCTGTCCATCGCCTGCGCGGATGGCACGGAAAAAAGGATCACCGCCGACCGTATTCTTGTCGCCACCGGATCACGGCCTGCCATACTGGACATCCCGGGCTTGTCGGATACGCCCTATTGGACATCCACGGAAGCCCTGGCCAGTACGCGGATTCCCGGCCACCTGACCGTCATCGGTGCTTCGGTGGTTGCCCTGGAACTGGCGCAGGCCTATCTGCGCCTGGGGTCGAAAGTCACGCTCCTGGCGCGCAGCATTTTGCTGTCCAGGGAGGATCTCGCCATTGGCGAAGCCCTGGTCAGGGTATTCGAGGAAGAAGGCGCACGGGTATTGCTGCATACCGTGCCCGAATCCGTGTCCCATGACGGTACGGAGTTCGTGCTTTCCGCAGGTGCCGAGGAGATCCGCTGTGATGAGCTGCTCATCGCCACCGGCCGACAGCCCAATACTGACCGCTTGCATCTCCCGGCCGCTGTCGAGACCACGGCCAATGGCGCAATCGTGATCGATGATCACATGCGCACTTCGGTCGAGGGCCTCTATGCCGCGGGTGATTGCACCCAACAGCCACAGTATGTGTACGTGGCTGCCGCCGCCGGCACCCGGGCTGCCATCAACATGACCGGGGGAGAAGCCGCCCTGGATCTCAACGTACTGCCCCGCGTGGTGTTTACCGACCCGGCGGTTGGCGTCGTGGGTCTGAACGAGCAGCAGGCCCGTGAGCAGGGTATGGAAACCGACGCCCGCACTCTGGACCTGGAAAATGTGCCCCGGGCCCTGGCCAATTTTGAAACCCGGGGCTTCATCAAGCTGGTGACGGAGAAGAAAACCGGGCATTTGATTGGCGCGCAGATCCTGGCGCCCGAGGCGGGGGAGATGATACAGACCGCCGCCCTGGCGATTCGCAACCGAATGACGGTTCGGGAACTGGCTGATCAGTTGTTCCCTTATCTGACCATGGTGGAAGGCTTGAAACTCTGTGCGCAGACCTTTAACAGAAATGTTGAACAATTGTCCTGTTGCGCAGGATGATATTCAGCGTATATCCAGATGATTGGAAAACCCTGTCCGTAGGTCGGGCTTCAGCCCGACCTGGCGGTCGTGACAGGACTGATGATCTGCCGGTTCAGGAATCACGCTGCAGTGCATCTATGATGGGGCAGCAAATCTGGCCGCCCTGGCGGCAGGCTTCGATAAGCTGATCCAAAACCGAGCGCAGGGCTTCCAGATCCTGAATCTGGGCATTGATCTGGGCTTTCTTCTCTTCAGCGCGTTGGCGTATGTCCGCGCAGTCCCGGGAATCCATATCCAGCAGCTCAGCAATTTCTCCAAGGCTGAAACCAAGCTGCTGGGCGCGCTTGATGAAGCGGATTCTGCCAATGTACTCATCAGGATAGATGCGGTATCCGTGATCCGGCTTTTCGGGTTCTTTCAGCAAACCGATGCGCTGGTAGTAACGGATGGTCTCTTTGTTTACATCCGTCTCCCTGGCGAGGCGGCCTATGGTCAGTCCAGCCATGCGCCGATGGTTTTCCGGTCGGGAACGCCGCCGGCATGCACGACTTTGTCATCGATGACCACGCCGGGGGTGGACATGACGCCAAAGCTCATGATCTGCCCGATGTCCTCGATTTTTTCCAGTTCCACATCCACGCCTTTTTCCGCGGCAACTTCCTCGATGAGCTTGTAGGTTGTCTTGCAGTTGGCACAGCCACTGCCCAATATCTTAATGTTCTTCACGGGTTATCTCCAAATTGTAGGTCGGGCTTCAGCCCGACAATGCTCCGTTGTGGCCGTTGTTGTCGGGCTGAAGCCCGACCTACGGTTATTGCACGAAGCTGTGTCGTCGGGAATTCAGGAAATCATGCGTGTTGGGGATTTCCAAATACTGGTGTGAGCAGGACTTCAGTCTGACAACTCAGCAGCACGACTGCCCGCTGGGCGTCGGTGTGCAGCAGGCCTCGCCGGTGTCCACTTTCAGTTCGGGTAGACCCCCGGCTTTTTCTGAGGCATGCTGTGGCGTGTCGAGTTGTGCTTTTTCGTCAAAAGCCGTGTCGAGTTTTTGCGCGGCCTCATCGCGGATATGCCGGGCGATCTCCACCACGGCGGCGATCTGGTGCTCGGGTACCCCGGCTTGGCGCAGTTTGTCCAGCTGGCACAGGCCCATGTCCGGGTGACGGGAAGCAATGCCCGATGCCAGGGATACCATGGCTACGATGGATGAATGCAGTTCAGGTTTGTCTGTCATGGATCTATCCTTTTTAAAATAAGGTTGAAGCCTATGAAATAAGGTTGAAGCCCCAGCCGACCAAAGTAAAGGCGACTGCCAGCACGCTGGCGTACAGGGCCAGGGCAGGCCATTTGATAACTTTGCGCAGGATCAGCATCTCGGGCAGGGACAGGGCAGCAATACTCATCATCAGGGCCAGCACCGTACCCAGGGCCACGCCCTTGCCCAACATGGCTTCGGCAATGGGAATCACTCCTGTGGCGTTGGAGTACAGGGGCACGCCCAGCAGGACAGCGGCTGGAACAGACCACCAGTTGTCTTTGCCGCCCAGGTGTTCGCTTACCCAGGCCTCAGGCACAAAGCCATGGAAAAGCGCGCCCACAGCGATACCCATGATTACCCACTTCCAGATGCGTCCGACAATTTCAGTGACCTCATGCCAGGCATAGCGGTGACGTCCGGCCAGGGAGGTATCGGGCTCAGCCCGCTGCATCTCCCCCATATGGATCTTCCACACGTACTCTTCCACCCATCTTTCCGGTTTGAAGCGCTCCATGATCATGCCGCCCACGTAGGCAACCACCAGGCCTGAAAGGATGTACAGCGCCGCCAGTTTCCACCCCAGCAACCCGACCAGGATCACCGCCGCCACTTCATTGATCATGGGGCTGGCAATGAGGAAGGAAAAAGTGACGCCCAGGGGAATCCCGGCTTCTACGAAACCGATGAACAGAGGCACGGAGGAGCAGGAACAGAAGGGCGTAACCGCTCCCAGCAGTATGGCCAGGGTGCGTGCCAGCCATTTCGGCTTGCCCCGCACGAACTCGCGCACCTTTTCCGGCGAGAGCAGAGCCCGGAGCAGGCCCATGATATAGAT
>JALWRH010000059.1 GCA_026994195.1 Sedimenticola sp.
TATGCGGCCGGGGAGCCGGCGGGCAAGACCCAGGAATGCTGGATGGAAGCCTGCCATGGATAGCATGGTGACAGGCAGCATGTACCACCAGCGTAACTCGTATCCCCCGGCCATGGCCAGGGCCGGCAGGCCGGCGACCAGTGAGGAGGCGGCAAGCAGTATGGTTTCCAGATACAAGGCCACGCCGATGCTGGCCATGTCAACACCCTGCTTATAAGTCATTTCCGCCCGGGAGACATAGGACCAGATGCCCCCCGGCAGATAGCGGGCCACCGATGACAGCAGCCACACGCGGATATTGTCCAGTTTTGGTGGAGAATGATTGAGCGAAGAAAGAATGAGCAGCCAGCCATAAGCGTCGAACAGGAACAGCAGGATCAGCAACAGCAGTGACAATAAGGTTGGCCCGGCCCGCAGCCTGAAATCCAGGTTCTGGATCTGTGGCCAGATTTCCGCGGTCATCATGCCCATGAAGCCCAGCGCCAGGGCGATGACCAGATAACGCAGGATTTTCATGCCGGATCATCTTTCCCATGAATCGGCCGGGCGGGAATGCCGACCACCGTGGTGTAGGCGGGGACATTCCGGGTCACCACGGCGTTGGCACCGACGATGGCGCCTTCCTCTATGGTCACCCCGTCCAATATCTTTGCTCCTGCGCCTATCCATACATTGTTCTTGATATGTATACCTTCCGCAGTGAAACCTTGTCTGACATAGGGCTCGTCATCATCGGGTTCATGCACATGAGAGGAAGCCACGATGAAACACTGGCCGGCGATCATCACGTCGTTTTCGATGGTGAGTCCCCCATTGCCGTAAAGAATGCTTCCCTGGCCGATACTGCAGTTGTCTCCTATGTGTACATGGCCCTCGGGGGGGCCGGCATTGATCATGACGCCGCTTCTGAGAAAACTGTTCCTGCCTATCCTGATGGCATCGGCATGGCGGGAGGTGGCCACCAGCTGCACATCGTCGTCTATGACTGTACCGGGTGACAGTACAATATTCCGGGGACAGCGTAAGGTGACGTTTTTGCCAAGGTAGCTGTTGCGGTAGAAGCCGGAAAAGCATACAGGGTAGAGGAGGGATCTGAGTCCAATTCCCAGTATGCCGGGAATGTAGAGGCAGATACCGAGGACTAGCTCATGCCATATCAGGCTGAACACCCCGGCGCCTTCTCCCACCGTGAGCCGGATATAGCGTTGCAGCGCGGATTCGTCCCGGTAGAGATCTTGTAACCTGTAGTGCTTTTTTGTCATGGCTTGGTGCCGCTTTAAAGAGCAGGTGTTTGAGGCGTCAAAAACGGTGTATAAAACCGGTTTGCTGTTGCACAGCGCCAAAACAACTCTGGGAGAAACGCCATTGCGACCTAAGAATAACGTGATTGAGCTGAACGGTCGAGAGCGATGCAACGGCTCGCCAAAGGGTTGTTGACCCGCTAACCAAATATATCGCCCTCTGCCGCCAGTTTGATTCAACAGGCTGATTTGACAATGACTCATATCGACCTGACAATCCACTCTCGCTATTGTTGTCCATACCAGTGCATCTTCTTTGCTTCTTTAAATTGGCTCTTGGATCCTATGCAGGTGTTGTCGACCTCCTTTGGCGCATTGTTGTGTGAATCTTTCATCCCTGGTTCGGTACCCTTATGAATATGAAGTTGGAACCTGTTTCCACAGGCGCAAAGAACGATCAGGCCTTTGTCCTGTTTTTCTTACTGGCTTTGGCGGGCATTTACCTACTGTACCAGTTGGGCTTTGTTGCAGATTGGACTTTCGATGACTGGTTGACTCTCAATGGTCTGTCCCAGGTTGTAGACTACGATTCTGCCAAGACCTATGTATTTGGCAATACTACGGGGCCTACAGGCAGGCCGATAGCCATGCTCAGCTTCCTGCTCAATGTCCAGGATTGGGATCAACATCCAGAGGGATTTCGCCAGATCAATACGGCCATACACCTGTTCAATATACTGCTGGTGGCTGTGGCAGCCTGGCAGATCGCCCGGCTGGTTCCTTCCCTGGCATCCCATGCGATTGGATTTGCTGTATTCCTGGCGCTGATCTGGGGTGTGCATCCCTTGTTTGCTTCCGGTGTTCTTTCTGCGGTGCAACGCATGGTGTTGTTGTCCGCCAGCTTTGTTTTGCTAGGGATCAATGGCTATTTGTATGGACGCGCCCAGGCTTTTTCACATCCGCTTCGTGGACAGCTGATCATGTTGGTCTCGTTGGCTGTGGGGCTGGTTCTGGCCACCTTTTCCAAGGAGAATGGCGCGTTAATGCCCGCTTTTGTGGGATTGCTGGAGTTGCAGATCCTTTCGCGCTACCGCCCATCAAATCTTGGGTACCTGAAACCCATTGCCCAGTTGATGTTGTGGGGAACCTTACTGGTATTTTTGTTGTATATCGTTCTGTCATGGCCGGCCATAGTTGCTGGTCAGGATGGCGCTTATCGTGATTTCAGCTGGTCGCAGCGAATCTGGTCAGAGTTCCTGATTCTCTGGGAATATGTCCGCCAGATATTCATCCCAGATATCATGACCATGGGGCCATTGCAGGATGATACCAGCCGTATCCATGGTTTGGATCCCTATACGTTCACAGCACTGCTGGCCTGGTGCGGGGCTTTATTGTATTCCTGGCTTCAGCGGAAAAGACGGCCCATACTGTTGTTCGGTATAGGATTTTTCCTTGTTGGACACCTGATCGAGTCCAGTTTCATTCAGTTGGAACTCTATTTTGAGCATCGCAACTATATCCCGTCCCTGGGGTTGCTGGCGATTCCGGCTGCTTTGTTGTATTTGAGCAAGTCCATGCTGCTGCGGTTGCTGGGGTGGATAGTGGTGCTCCCGTTGCTGTCCTTTTTGCTCTATCTTACCACCTCGGCTTGGGCAGATCCCCTGGTCAGCTCCCAGCGCTGGTTTTCTGCACATCCCACTTCTCTTCGCGCCCTGCAGATGCGCATTCGCATTAAGACAATTGCTGAAGGATCGGAGGCCGCAGCCCGGTTTTCCGCTGCCGTATCTGATCAAATGCCCGAGAGAATCAATGTAGCTGCCTTGGCGCTCAAACTGCAATGTGAAACAGGTGACAGTACTACAGGTCTACGCCTGTTGGAGCGCGTAGAAACATTGTCGAAACGCCCGAATCCTTTGCGGGGGGCGCTGGGTTTTCTGGGCTTTATAGAGGAGACGTTATCCAGACGCCTGAACAATAGTTGTACCTGGATAACTTTCCCCCGAATGCGGGATATTCTGCAGCCTTTGCTGGAAGACCCGGCCATCAAGAAGCACCCATCTGATCTGTCGCGGCTGTTGGTGAACCTGGGGTTGGTCAATATTGCGATGGGTGACGTACTCAAGGGCGTCAACCAGATCAATCAGGGTTATCAGATGCATCGAAGTTACCGGCTTTTCGGTCTCTACAGCAGGGTGTTGCGTGATCTGGGGCAGCCTCAGGCCGCCGAAGCCCTGCGCAAGGCATTCCTTGCGCAACTGCCTGGAGGCATCAGTTCCATGGAGGAACACAGACGGCGGGTTAATGAAGCTTACAATGGCCATGTGGAAGGAATCGATGCGGAGCATACCCCCACTCATGGAGAGTGACAATATTTGTCAATTAGTGTCATATTTTCGTTACTTTAGATCCGCGTTATCTTCAGTGTGGCTCCAGAAGTGTCTTGGTTGATGGCTTGTATGTCATTGAATGTTAAGAATAGTTAAAGTAAATATCGTGGGGTGCGCGTTGTTTGGCATGCCAATTGCTTGAGCTAAAGTCATCCTGGTTGCCGTTCGTGGTTGCTAGGGAAATTAACCAATAGTGTTTATGGAGATATTGTAATGATGAAAAAACAACAATCAGGCTTTACCCTCATCGAACTGATGATCGTTGTAGCCATCGTGGGCATTCTGGCGGCCATCGCCATTCCTGCTTACAGGGACTACATGACCCGTTCCAAGGTTTCTGAGTGCGCCGCCAGCCTGGGCGCTTGTAAGACTTCCGTAGCAGAATTCTCCGCAAGTCGTGGCCACATGCCGGCGAACGCGACTTCTGCCGGTTGTAGCACCACTGCTTCTCAGTATTGCGACACCCTCACTGTAGCGGGCGGAGCGATCACTATCCAAGTATCTGGTACCGGAGATGCAACAGCTGATGCTTGCTCACTGACCCTTACTCCTGTGGTAGCTGGTGGCAGTATTACTGCATGGACCGGCAGCAGCGCTCCTGCTACCTGCTCCAAGTACGTACCTGCCAAGTTCCGTTAATCGGAGTTTACAGGACAGAGTCTGATTTTCCTCAGGCTCTGCTGAAAAACCCCCTGGAGATTCTCTTCGGGGGGTTTTTTATTGGTGAAAGGTTTGTCAGTTGCCGGTGTCACACCAGCGCTGCCACCATTGCCGGTACATGTGCTCAAAGTCCTGCGTAAAGGCAGGGCCGTCCAGAATCGGGGATGCTGCCAGGTTCTGCTGCAGGTTCTTGCGGATCTGTGACAGCTCTTCAGGATGCTGGGCATAGTGTTCTATGATGGAAACATACTGTTCCGGGGTCTGGGCAATAAAGTCTGACAGCCCTGTATTGGAGAGCAGGCTGACACCACCGCGGGCGATGGAGTGCTTCCCGGCCAGCGTTACAAAGGGTACGCCCATTGCCAGGGTGTCGATAGAGGTGGTGCCGCCGTTATAGGGGAATGGATCCAGTGCAATATCCACTCCTGCAATGGATTTGAGGTAGTCCTTGTATTCCTGGCGCGGAATAAAAATCAGTTGTTTTCCATCAACACCTTTTTCCCCCAGAAATGCGAGAAGTTGTTGCCGTGCCCTGCCATCAGGGATGGCTGCCAAATGCAGTTCTGCATTGGGAATGCTTGATAACAGCCTGGCCCAAAGGGAAAGCACCTCTTTATTGAGTTTTGTAATGTTGTTGAATGAACCCAGGGTCAGATGTCCTTTGTCCAGAATGGGCGGTGATTCTGCATCAGGGAGATCTTCATAGGGTACATGGCACCACTGGCAGCGAGGCAGGCGGGCGAGGGTTTCCGTATGCAGGTGTTCTGTCATGCCGGGGGGATCAGTAAAGTGATCGCAAATGCGGTAATC
>JALWRH010000060.1 GCA_026994195.1 Sedimenticola sp.
GTGCCAGGCTGTGTGGCTGGCATCACATATCCCGTATAGGGGGGATAGTAGCCGGGCATCGTGGGAGCAGACAGAAGCGTTGACCAGGACAAAAGACCCAGTAAGCCGGCTGCGACCCGGCAGATATTGCGGATTGATCGGGAGTAGTGCATTGGTTTGATGGTAGTCTTCTGGATAAATGGTATCAAGGGGAAGGTGCAGAACAATGATTTGTTGAACTGGGGTGTCCTTTTTCGAGATTGTGTATAATGCCGGGTTCACCGGGATGGCGATAGGCCGGTTTCCCAGCGAAAGTGGCGGAATTGGTAGACGCGCTGGATTTAGGTTCCAGTGGGGCAACCCGTGGGAGTTCAAGTCTCCCCTTTCGCACCAGATTTGCAATGCCGGACAAGCCCCTGGAGGCGGTCTTGGCAAGCGGTGCTTCCCGTGCCGCATACTGGCGGGCGCTTTGTGCATGCTGAGCGCCCATTTATCAAAACAGACAGACTACTGTCGGAGAAAGTTTCAAATGCAAGTATCTGTTGAATCGGGCGAAGGCCTGGTAAAACGTTTGCTGGTCAATCTGCCCGCGGACAAGGTTAATGAACTGGTCGACGCCAAGCTCAAAGAGGCGGCGCGCACGGTGCGCATGGATGGTTTCCGTCCCGGTAAGGTGCCCATGCGTGTGGTCAAGCAGCGTTATGGTGAGCAGGTTCGGCAGGATGCTTATGGCGAGCTTATCCAGTCCAGTTTCTACGAGGCTGCCACCCAGGAAAACCTGCGCCCTGTGGGTGAGCCGAGCATCGAGCTGCGTGAGGATGAAGCAGACGGCGGGTTGGCTTACACCGCTTCTTTCGAGGTCATGCCGGAACTGGAGCTGGGCGACCTGTCCTCTCTGGAGATCAAACGTCCAGTGACTGAAGTCACCGATGAAGACGTGGACAAAATGATCGAAAAACTGCGCGAACAGCGTACCGAGTGGATTGATGTGGATCGCGCGGCCCAGGACGGGGACCGCGTAACCATGGACTTCACTGGGATCATGGATGGAGAAGCTTTCGAAGGCGGCAGCGCTGAGGACATTCCTCTGGTACTGGGTTCCGGCACCATGATCCCCGGTTTCGAGGAAGGTCTGGTTGGAACCAAGGCGGGTGACAAGAAGACTCTGGAGCTGAAATTCCCTGAAGACTACCGCGTAGAAAACCTGGCGGGCAAGGATGTAAGCTTCGAGGTGGAGATCAAGGCGGTGGCAGAGCCCAAACTTCCCGAAGTGGATGAAGCGTTCATCAAGAACCTCGGGGTTGAAGAGGGTACCGAAGAGGCGCTGCGTAAGGAGATTCGCGAGAACATGGATCGTGAAGTGCGTCAGAAAGTGAAGACGCGCACCAAGGAGGCCGTTATGGATGCCTTGCTGGCCGCCAATGAATTTGATGTGCCCCGCGCCGTGGTATCCCAGGAAGCCGAAGCTCTGAAACAGCAGACCCAGCAGCAAATGTCCCAGGCCGGTCAGCAGAGCAGCGTGGATTTGCCTGCCAGTGTTTTCGAGCCTCAGGCCGAGCGTCGCGTGAAGCTGGGGCTGATGGTCAATGAGCTGATCCGCAGCAACGACATCGAAGTGGATCAGGCCCGGGTGGATGAAGCTATTGCCGAGCAGGCGGCGACTTTTGAGGATCCTCAGGAGATTATCAACTGGTATCAGGAAAATCCCCAAGCCCGTTCTTCTGTGGAAAACGTGGTGATGGAAGACCAGGTAGTGGATCTTGTTCTGGAAAAAGCAAAGGTCGAGGACGAGATACTGTCTTTTGATGAGTTGTTGAACAATAATCCGGAATAGCCCGGTCCTGAATCGATAGATGTAAAAAGGATGTGGAATTTCCCGGTCGTATTCTGCGGTTTGGTGAAAATCCCCACATCACCAGATAAATCAAGAGCTTGAGAAGCACCTTGATGGCCTTGTAGTTTCAGGCTGGTTTCAGCCTCTTCCGCCGGGTGGCGGTAGGGCCTTTCAACAGTAAAGAGAGGAATCATGCGCGACGAGTATAAGAACGGTTTTTCCGATCCCATGAATCTGGGGCTGGTGCCTATGGTCGTGGAACAGACGGCGCGTGGTGAGCGGGCTTTTGATATCTATTCGCGCCTGCTGAAGGAACGCGTTATTTTTTGTGTGGGGCCAGTAGAGGATCACATGGCCAACCTGATCGTGGCGCAGTTGTTGTTCCTGGAATCCGAGAATCCGGACAAGGATATCCACCTGTATATCAACTCCCCCGGTGGTTCTGTGACGGCCGGTATGGCGATTTATGACACCATGCAGTTCGTGCGTCCTTCCGTGAGCACCATGTGCATCGGCCAGGCAGCCAGCATGGGCGCGGTGTTGCTGGCCGGTGGCGCCAAGGGAAAACGCTTTTGCCTGCCCAATTCCCGGGTGATGATCCACCAGCCTCTGGGAGGATTCCAGGGGCAGGCTTCGGATATCGAGATTCATGCCCGGGAGATCCTGCTTATCCGTGAGCGCTTGAACGGGATTCTGGCGGATCACACCGGCCAGTCATTGGAGCGCATTGCAGAAGATACAGAGCGTGACAATTTCATGAGCGCCGAGGAATCCAGGGACTATGGCCTGGTCGATGAAGTGCTGGGTGTCCGCAGCAACGGTTAGACGATTGGGCAATCCACAATACCCTGTAAAATTACAGGTTTTTATGCGATTGGGTAACATACACGCGATCTTCGGGGTTGCTATCCTTCGCTCATGGGATATTATTGAATAACATTCCCTGTGGTGGGAAAACCAAGGTTTCTCTAGGAATAAGGCATGAGTGAAAATAACGACGGCAAAGGTGACGACGGCAAACTGTTGTATTGTTCTTTCTGCGGAAAGAGCCAACACGAAGTCAAGAAGCTGATCGCGGGGCCTTCTGTTTTTGTCTGCGACGAATGTGTCGAGTTGTGTAATGACATTATCCGCGAGGAAATGGAAGAAAGCGCGGATACCCCTGATCAGAAGCTGCCTACCCCTCATGAGATCAAGGAAGGCCTGGATAACTATGTCATCAGTCAGGATCAGGCCAAGCGCGTCCTTTCTGTGGCCGTGTACAACCACTACAAGCGCATGGGAGCTTCCACGGCCAAGGACGAAGTGGAGATCGCCAAGTCCAACGTGCTGCTCATCGGTCCTACGGGTTCAGGTAAGACCCTGCTTGCGGAAACTCTGGCGCGTATGCTCAATGTGCCTTTTACCATTGCCGACGCCACGACGCTTACTGAAGCCGGTTATGTGGGCGAGGATGTAGAAAACATCATTCAGAAGCTGCTGCAGAAGTGCGACTACGATGTGGAGAAAGCCCAGACCGGCATTGTCTATATCGATGAAATAGACAAGATTTCCCGTAAGTCGGACAACCCTTCCATCACCCGCGATGTATCCGGGGAAGGCGTGCAGCAGGCCCTGCTCAAACTGATTGAGGGTACCATTGCCTCTATTCCCCCTCAGGGTGGCCGCAAGCATCCCCAGCAGGAATTTCTGCAGGTCGATACCAGCAAGATCCTGTTTATTGTTGGCGGCGCTTTCGCCGGCCTGGACAAGGTCGTGCAACGCCGTTCAGAAAAAGGCGGCATTGGGTTCTCAGCTGATATCCGTACCAAGGATGAAGCCCGTAGCGTTGGTGAACTGTTGCGTGACGTGGAGCCGGAAGACCTGGTCAGCTACGGCCTGATCCCGGAATTTGTCGGGCGTCTGCCAGTGGTGGCCACCCTGGAAGAACTCGACGAAGATGCCCTGGTGCAGATCCTGACCCTCCCCAAGAATGCCTTGGTGAAACAGTACCAGCGCCTGTTCGATATGGAAGGCGCCGAGCTGGAGATTCGTGAGGACGCCCTGCGGGCCATTGCCCGCAAGGCCATGGACCGCAAGACCGGCGCCCGGGGGCTGCGCACCATTCTTGAACACGTGTTGCTAGACATTATGTATGACCTGCCTTCCCTGGAGAATGTGAGCAAGGTTGTGGTTGATCAGGCAGTGATCGAAGGCGAGACTTCACCTTATATCATTTATGAAGGCGATGCCGATGGTTCCCGGCCGCGGGCTGCAGCGAGTACAGACTGAAATCGTCCATCAAACCGGTGATTTGGCCGGTTTGTCTGATTCGAGCACTTGAGGGCAGCTCGACGGGTCAATATTGGCTCAGGTCTTCGTTTTGTCATCAGCATCTTTCTGCACGAATCTGCGCAACCAGAATAATTAAAGAGTTGCCCTTGAAAAATGCGTGCATCGGCCGCATATTTTCAAAAAATACATTCCACCCATTCCCGGGTACCACAGATTCCAAGCAGCGCTATCTCATGACGGCCTGCAGTTCTTCAAGAGGAAACCAATATGGGTCACGAGAAAGGATCCAACGATATTCCTGAAATCAGCGCCATGATACCCGTGCTGCCCCTGAGAGATGTGGTGGTTTACCCCCACATGGTCATACCGCTGTTCGTGGGCCGGGAGAAATCCATCAAGGCCCTGGATGCCACCATGCAGGACAACAAGCAGATACTGTTGGTCGCACAAAAAAGCGCCGATGTAGATGATCCTAAGGTCAAGGATCTTTACCAGGTGGGCACTTTGGCGAGTATCCTGCAACTGCTCAAACTTCCTGACGGTACCGTAAAGGTGCTGGTGGAAGGCAGCAGCCGCAGCGCTATAAAAGAGATCATCGAGAAGGATGGTTACTACGTTGCGCGCGCCAGCAAACTGGCCGATGAACTAGAGTTGCCCGAGCAGGAGATGGATGTTCTCATGCGCACGGCCACGGGCCTGTTCGAGCAGTATGTCAAGCTGAACAAGAAAGTGCCTCCCGAGGTGTTGACCTCTCTGGCCAGTATTGATGAGCCGGCCCGCCTGGCGGATACCATGGCGGCGCACATGTCACTCAAGTTGGATGAGAAGCAGCAGGTTCTGGAGATGCAGGGCGTGCGCGAGCGTCTGGAACACCTGATGGCCCTCATGGAAGGGGAAAACGATGTGCTGCAGATGGAAAAGCGCATTCGTGGCCGCGTCAAGAAACAGATGGAGAAAAATCAGCGCGAGTACTACCTCAACGAACAAATGAAAGCCATTCAGAAGGAACTGGGTGAGCTGGACGATGTGCCCAACGAGTTTGAGGAGCTGGCGGAAAAGATTGAAAAGGCCGGCATGAGCAAGGAAGCCAAAGCCAAGGCAGAAGCCGAGCTGAACAAGCTCAAGCTCATGTCCCCCATGTCTGCCGAAGCTACAGTGGTGCGTAATTACATCGATGCTCTGGTCAGTGTGCCCTGGAAGAAACGCAGCCGGGTGCGTAATGATATCGCCAAGGCGGAAGCCGTGCTGGAAGCCGATCACTATGGGCTGGAAAAGGTCAAAGAGCGTATTCTCGAATATCTGGCTGTACAGCAGCGAGTGCGCAAGCTCAAAGGCCCTATCCTGTGCCTAGTGGGCCCTCCGGGCGTGGGCAAGACTTCCCTGGGGCAATCCATCGCCCGCGCCACCAACCGCAAATTCGTGCGTATGGCTCTGGGGGGGGTGCGTGACGAGGCCGAGATACGCGGACACCGCCGTACCTATATTGGCGCCATGCCTGGCAAGATCGTTCAAAATCTGACCAAGGTCGGCGTGCGTAATCCCCTGTTTCTGCTGGATGAGATCGATAAGATGGCCCAGGATTTCCGTGGTGACCCCGCTTCGGCGCTGCTCGAAGTATTGGACCCGGAACAGAACCATACTTTCCAGGATCACTATCTGGAAGTGGATTTCGATCTGTCGGAAATCATGTTTGTGGCCACGGCCAACTCTCTGAACGTGCCTGCAGCGCTGCTGGACCGTATGGAGGTTATACGCCTGTCAGGTTATACGGAAGAGGAAAAGGTGAATATCGCGGAGCGTTATCTGATTCCCAAGCAGATGGATAACAACGGCCTGAAGAAAGAAGAGCTGGCCATCCGCGAATCCGCCGTGCGTGATATCGTGCGCTACTACACCCGGGAAGCCGGTGTACGCAGCCTGGAACGGGAGATTGCCAAGATCTGCCGCAAGGTGGTGAAGGAGATTCTCCTGGGCGATGTAAAGGGCAAGAAAGTCATTGTCACGCCAAAGAAGCTGGAACACTATCTGGGGGTGCAACGCTTCCGCTATGGCAAAGCGGAAGAGCGTGATCAAATCGGCCAGGTGACAGGCCTTGCCTGGACGGAGGTGGGAGGCGAACTGCTCACCATAGAGGCAGCTATCATGCCGGGCAAGGGGCGTCTGACCTACACCGGCCAGTTGGGCGATGTGATGAAGGAATCCATACAGGCAGCCATGACCGTGGTGCGCAGCCGTGCTGACGTTCTGGGACTGGACAAGGATTTTCACCAGCAGCATGATATTCATGTGCACGTGCCAGAAGGCGCGACACCCAAGGATGGCCCCAGTGCCGGCATCGGCATGTGTACGGCCCTGGTTTCTGCTTTGACCCAGATACCTGTACGCGCGGACGTCGCCATGACCGGAGAGATAACCTTGCGTGGTGAAGTGCTGCCTATTGGTGGTCTAAAGGAAAAACTGTTGGCTGCTGCCCGTGGCGGCATCAAAACTGTGCTGATCCCTGAAGAAAATGAGAGGGATCTGAAGGAAATACCAAAGAACATCACCAGCACTCTGGATATCCGTCCCGTGAAATGGATTGACGAGGTGCTGGATATTGCGCTGACAAGTCAGCCTTCACCGGGCGAAAAAACCAAGCAGGCTGTTGCAGAAACGGGCGCCAAGGCTGCTACGGGCAAAAAACCCCGCCGCAAACGCCTGACGACTCACTGAGTTAGCAATGCTCATGCATGAAGGCCAGCAGGCGCCGCCAACAGGGCTTGCTGATCCTTCATTCGCCAAAAAGCCTTTGAGTAGGCGTTTTTTGCAGTCCAAAACCGTTTTCCCTTGACAGTTTTCATGCTGGCTTGGTATAAAACGCTCGCTTTGCAGGAGCCTGGATATCTGCCGGTTTTTTCGGAAACACAGAATATACTCCGTTCCGCATTTCCATTCATACAATACGTTCCATAGGGGGCAAATCAGGATGAACAAGAAAGAATTGGCTGAATCTATGGCCGACGCCGCAGATATCTCGCAGGCCGCCGCAGCCCGTGCCTTGGATGGCATGATTGCAGCCGTTACCAAAGCACTGCAGGAAGGCGATACGGTCTCCATTATCGGCTTTGGCAGTTTCCTCGTTCGAGACCGTGCTGCACGCACCGGACGCAATCCCAAAACGGGCGAAGCCATTGAAATCAAGGCTTCAAAATCCCCGGCATTTAAAGCTGGTAAAGCACTAAAAGATGCAGTAAACTAGCGCGCCTCAATCGGGTGCTTAGCTCAGCTGGGAGAGCATCGCCCTTACAAGGCGAGGGTCGGGGGTTCGATCCCCTCAGCACCCACCAAGCAATTAGGAGTGGTAGTTCAGTTGGTTAGAATACCGGCCTGTCACGCCGGGGGTCGCGGGTTCGAGTCCCGTCCACTCCGCCATTAATTGAACGAACGGGGTATCATAGCTGGTACCCCGTTTTTTTTGTTTGAACTGGAAAGTTATCAATTATGCTGCTGGCAATTAGAGAAAAAGCCCAAGGCTGGTTTGCCTGGCTTATCGTCGGATTCATCACCATTCCTTTTGCACTGTGGGGCATTCAGAGTTATCTGGGAGTCAGCAGTGATCCCGTAGCTGTCAGTGTCGATGGCAAGGACATTACCGAGCGTCAGGTCGATCAGGGTGTGCGTGAGTTCCGCAACCGTTTGCGCAACCGTTTGGGAAAGGCTTATCGTCCCGAGTTGTTTAAGGACGAAATGCTGCGCAAGCAGGTTCTGGAGCAATTGATCAATGACGCGGTGCTTGGAAAAACGGCTGATGACTGGAAGCTGCGCATCAGCGACGATTTTGTACGCCAGTACATACAGTCCATTCCCAGTTTTCAGACCAACGGCAAGTTCAATGTACAGGCTTACAATACTTTGATCCGCAATCAGGGGATGAGTCAGCGCAGTTTCGAAGAGGAAGTGCGGGGCGACCTGGTCATGGAGCAAATGCAGTATGGTATTTCTGATTCAGCCTTTGCTACGGACCGGGAGCTCGATGACAGCATTCGCCTCAAGGATCAGGAACGGGAACTGGCATACCTGACCCTATCAGGGCGAAAGCTTGCAGGTGACTATGCGCCCAGCGAAGAAGAGGCCAAGGCCTACTATGATGAGCATGTGAAAAAATACATGGTGCCAGAACGGGTCAAGCTGGAATACCTGTTGCTGTCGCCCGAAGTGCTGGGCGCAGACATGGAAGTCACGGAAGAGAAACTGCGTGATTACTACAGCCAGCACCGGGATGAATTCCAGGCGCCGGAAGAGCGCAAGCTGCGCCATATTCTTATCCAGCTTGATGAGAACGCGGATCAGGCTGCTGTTGATGCCGCCAAAGCCAAGGCAGAGGATCTGGAGGCGCGCTTGGCCAAAGGAGAGAAGTTCGAAGATCTGGCCAGGGAATTTTCCGATGATCCGGGATCAAAGGATCAGGGCGGCGATTTGGGCTGGATCAGCCCAGGCCTGATGGCCAAGGCTTTTGAAGAAGAAGCCTATAAACTGAAAAAGGGACAGATCAGCAAACCCGTTCGTACTCCTTTTGGTTTTCATTTGATACAGGTCGTCGATATCCGTAATCCGGATCATGGCAGCTTCGAGAGCCTGCGGGATGATATTGAAACCGCCTGGCGTCGCAAGCAGGCGGAGCAGGTTTTGTTCGACAAGTCGGAACAGCTTGCTGATCTGAGCTACGAAACCCCGGACAGCCTGGTGCCGGCTGCCGAAGCGCTTGGACTGAAGGTTCGGGAATCCGGCTGGCTGGATCGGCGGGGTGGCAAGGGCGATTTGTCCTCCCCAAAAGTCGTGGCCGCCGCTTTCAGTGACGATGTGCTTAATGAGGGCAACAACAGTGAACTGATCGAATTGGAAGGTGATAAAGTGCTGGTGTTGCGTGTTGTCGAGCATGAAGCTGAACATCCTCAGTCTTTCGAAGAAGTAAAGGAAAAGGTGATAGCAACGCTGAAGCGTGACAAAGGAAAGGCGCTGGCCAGGAAAAAAGGCGAGACTCTGTTGGCTGCCCTGAAAGCTGGTGAGAAAACTCTTGAGCAGATTGCCGCAGATGGGGAAGGGGAGTTGAAGTCGGGCATCAAGATCAAGCGCCAGTCAACCTTACTTCCTCAAGCTGTACGGGAAAAGGTTTTTGGACTGCAGCGCCCCAAAGATGGCGGTCTGACTTATGGTGGGACAGAATTGGGCAATGGAGACTATGCCCTGTTGGCGCTAAGCCGCGTGACTGATGGTGATCCTGGCAAGCTGGACGATGCTGCACGCAAGGCTGCCAAGCAAAAACTGGCAAAAGCCAAAGGCCGGCAGCAGTTCAGTATCCTGGGCCGCTACCTGCGCGAAAGGGCTGATGTCGAGATCAATACCAAAGACAAGTAGATTTTCGAAGCAATTCACGGCAAGAACAAAGGGCGCCGTCAAGGGAGCCTGGAATTGATCCGGCTTTCCAGGGCGCCCTTTGTACATTGAGCCAACGCAGGGTCAGCCCACGATATGGTATCCAGAATCCACGTAGAGCACATCTCCAGTGATCCCCGATGCCAGATCCGAGCAGAGAAATGCCGTAGCATTGCCCACTTCATCGATAGTTACATTGCGGCGTAATGGCGTCTTTTTCTCTGCTTCCGCCAGCATGGAGCGGAAGTTATTGATGCCGGATGCCGCCAGGGTGCGTATGGGGCCGGCTGAAACAGCGTTTACGCGGATGCCATCCGGTCCCATAGAGTCGGCCAGGTAGCGGGTGGTGGCCTCCAGGGCTGCCTTGGCAACACCCATGACATTGTAGTTGGGCACGGTACGCACTGCTCCGAGGTAGGTCATGGTGACCAAAGAAGCGTTGCGCCCCGTCATCATCGGTTTGGCAGCTTTGGCCAGGGCGGCAAAACTGTAGGCACTGATATCGTGAGTGGTCAGAAAACCCTCGCGGGTGACGGCATCAACGAAACTGCCCTCCAGTTGGTCTCTGGGAGCAAAACCGATGGAGTGTACCAGGCTGTCCAGGCCGTCCCAGTGTTTTCCCAACTCGCTGAACATGGCAGCAATGGATTCATCGCTGCTCACATCCAGGGGCAGACAAAGTGCGTTTCCAAGTTCTGCAGCAAATTTCTCGACGCGCTTCTGCAGTTTTTCGTTCTGATAGGTAAAAGCAAGTTCTGCCCCTTCCCGGTGCATGGCTTTTGCAACCCCATACGCAATAGAACGGTTGCTGGCAATACCTGTTACAAGGATCTTTTTATCCTGAAGAAAGCCCATTTTGTACCTTCTGATAGCTGTTTCGAACTAAACATTGTACAAAAGCCAGGAGGTTTCTACTAACAAGATGTTGAAAAACGCCGTTACACGGGCTTTGTCAACAGCCTGACAATGCTATGGACAGTAAGTACCCTCCGGTTTTGCCAAGATATTGCTTATTCAACGTCTGTATCAAAAGACATGACTTTTTCCAACTGGCTTGTTTTAATGCAGGGTACGCAGGGAGGCCAAGCCACTTTATTTGATGAGACGGGAGATACTGGATACTTCTTCCTGCCCTACATTTCCTGAAGGGTGTTACCCTGATGACGCTTGTTTTTGCCATAGCTCTGGTGCTGTCTGTAGGCCTGATTCTACTCATCATTCCTCTGGCTCAGCGAATTGGGCTGGTTGACAATCCCGGAGGACGCAAGCAGCATGGACATGCTACGCCCATGGTGGGTGGTATCGCGTTGTTCCTTGCTTTCATGCTGTCGATCCTGACTCTGGATGTTCCTCTGGGTGCGTGGCGAACCCTGTTTATGGGCAGCACGCTGGTTTTTATCACGGGGTTGCTGGATGATTTCAGGGAAACTCCGCCTTCCGCCCGTTTCGTTGCGCAGATTGGCGCAGCGCTGATTATCGTGATCTGGGGAAATGTGCGCCTGGAAAACCTGGGTTTTCTTGTCTCGACTGGGCAGGAAATCGAACTGGGCTGGGTGGCGATACCGTTCAGTGTTTTCTGTATCGTGGGTATCATCAATGCCACGAATATGATGGATGGCCTGGATGGCTTGTCAGGTGGCATTCTGCTGATGGTTTTTTCTGTCTTGCTGGTGGTTGCATGGCAGGCCGGCCTGTTTCACGAGACGCTGATTCTCGCCATAGTCTGTGGTGTGTTGACAGGGTTCCTGCTTCTGAATTTCCGCTTTGCCGACAACAGGCCGGCAGCGGTATTTCTGGGGGATGCCGGTACCATGTTTCTCGGGCTGCTGGTTGCCTGGTTCCTGATCCGTTTCACCCAGGCGCCCGTGGCGAAATTGCGGCCCATCACGGCGGTGTGGCTGTTCGGCCTTCCCATCATGGACACAGTGGCCATCATGGTGCGGCGCATGAGGCGTGGGCGTTCACCTTTTGCACCGGACCGGGAGCATCTTCACCACATACTATTGCTGGCCGGGTTCACTGTGAGGAGAACGGCCTTGACAATGTTGGGCATCAGCCTGCTGTTGGGTGCCGTAGGGTTGGCAGGGGAGTGGCTCAATCTGCCTGAGTCTTATATGTTCTATGGTTTTCTGCTGGTATTCGCTGTGTATTACCTGGGTATGAGCCAGGCCTGGAAACTCATGAAAGCCCTGCGCAAGGTGCATAACCCCGTGTTGACAAAGGCCCCGTTGGAGGACAGTCCTGGTGTATGACGTACACAGCCATATTCTGCCGGGTATCGATGATGGCGCCAGAACGGCTGAAATGGCTTTGGATATGGCCCGTATGGCAGCGGGGGATGGTATCACCCATATGGCATGCACACCGCATATCTACCCCGGACTGTTTGAAAACACTGCTGAAGGCATAGCGCAGGCTCTGGGCAAGCTTCAACAACTGCTCCAGGAGCAGGAGATAGGCCTGGAACTGACCATGGGCGCGGATATCCAGGTGGTGCCAGAAATGCTTTCGAGTCTGCGCTCCGGGGTGTTTCCTACTATCAATGGTTCCCGCTATTTCCTGTTTGAGCCCCCCCATCACATACCCCTGGTACATTTCTCACGCTTTGTCGCTGATGCCCTGAGTGCGGGGTTTGTGCCCATCATCACCCATCCTGAGCGCCTGAGCTGGGTGGAAACCCACTACCAGGAATTTCAGACTGTAGCCCGGGCCGGAGCCTGGTTGCAGATCACCTCAGGCAGCCTCACAGGGCGTTTTGGCCCAGGGCCAGAGTACTGGGGTAAGCGGATGCTCGATGAAGGGCTGGTGCATCTACTGGCATCGGATGCGCACAATGTACGTGGCAGGCCGCCCTTGTTGTCTGAAGGGGAAGCGGTGGCAGCGCAATATCTGGGCGCCAGGGAGGCCCGCCGGCTGGTTCATGATCGTCCCGAGTCAGTTTGGCGCGATGCCCATCCGGAGCAGGTCATACCACCACCTGCCCTGGGGCAAGAGCCAGAAGAAAGCCCCCGTAAACGTCAAGGTTGGTTCCGTTTTCTGGCCGGGCGCCGGTGCTGATTGGGCTGTCGCCTGGAGCCGGAAGATGGTGCCAATGCATGATAAAATCAGTAGTCATTCCGTATTGTGTGGAAGGGGAGCCTGTCTTGAAGCCGTTCGCCATCATGATTTTCATCCTGCTGTTTCTGTTGCCGGGGGTAACGGGAGCCGATGGCGTACTCGATGATTTGCAGGTGGACAACGATGCGGATTCATCTCCCCTCCCGGGTCCTGGCGCCGGTGCGGCTATCAGCGATTTCCCCGTGGCACAGAAATCGGGACAACCGGATTCCAGCACGTACGAATACCGTATCGGTCCCTTGGACCTTATTGAGGTTGAAGTCTTTCAGGCGCAGGAACTCAGCCGCGAAACCCGGGTGAATACTGAGGGATATGCTTCGCTTCCTCTTATCGGGCCAGTGAAAGTTGCAGGTCTGACAGCCCGGGAGGCGGAGCGCTGCATAGAGAAGGTTCTTAAGGAAAAATATTTACAGGATCCTCATGTTACTGTGTTCATCAAGGAATACGAGAGCCAGAAGATCACCGTCGAAGGCTGGGTGAAGAACCCGGGTGTATTTCCCCTCAAGGGCAAGACGACTTTCCTGCAGGCCATTGCCAATGCCAAAGGAATGGACCGGTTGGCAGATTTTGATGAGGTGGCCATCTTCCGCACGGAAAATGGCAAGACCACGGGATATATTTTGTCTTACCGTCAGGTGCGGGCAGGCAAACAGATTGATCCGGTTCTGAAGAGTGGCGATATCATTGTAGTCAACCGCAGCGGCAGCAAGGCGGCCTGGAAACTGTTTTCGGAAACCCTTACCAGCTTTGTTGGCTGGTCGGTATTGTTTTGAACTCCCGCGCCCATGAAACCTGATTCTGGCAGAATATCGTCCCGCCGTTCCCTGGCCGTCGCCGAGGAGGAACGCGAGCTGTCCCTCTACAACCAGTTTCAGGCCCGTGGGCAGGATGATGAAGCTGAGGAAGGGCTGAACCTCAAGGAATACTGGGCGGTCATTGTTCGCCACAAGTTCACCATTGTATTGTTCGTCGTCATTGCGTTGATCGCCGGCGCCATCGTCACTGCCCTGCGCACTCCCATATACCGCAGCAGTGTCAAACTCCAGATCGACCGCGAAGCCGCCAGAATAGTGAACTTTGAAGGCGTTACCCCCAGGGAAGCGGCCTACAGTTTCGATTTCTATGAGACGCAGTACCAGTTACTAAAGAGTCATGGTCTGGCCAAGCGGGTGGTGGAGCAGCTGGGGCTGGAATCCTCTGCTCAGTTCAAGGCCAAAGAGCAGCCCTCCTTTTTTCGGGAGTTGAAGCGGTTTTTTTCTGCCCATCCTGATCAGGATGTGGCTTCTTCGGATGTGGCGCCTGCGGCCAGTACGCGCAGCCTGGAAAATCTCTTGTTGGCCAATCTCACCGTGGCGCCAGTAAAGAATTCACGCCTGGTAGTGGTCAGTTATGACAGCCCCAACCCCAATCTGGCCGCCCGGGTGGTCAATACCCTGGCCAAGAGCTTCATCGACATGACCATGGAGCGGCGCTTCGAGAACTCTTCCTATGCCAAGGAATTTCTTTCGGACCGGATCAAACAGGTGCGTGCCAATCTGGAGGCATCCGAGCGCAAGCTGGTGGAATATGCCAGCCAGCGGGAAATTGTGGACCTGGATTCCAAGCAGGGGATACTCATGCAGAAGCTGCAGGCACTCAATACCCGACTTACAGAAGTCGAGGCAGAGCGTATCAAGGCAGAATCCAGCTACCAGGAAATGCAAAACAGTGGCGCGCAAGGGTTCGACCGTGTATCCGACAGCGAACTAATTACCGCTTACAAGGAAAAGCTGGCGGATCTGGAAGCCGAGTATCAGGACAAGCTCAATGTCTACAAGCCGGGATATCCGGCCATGAAACGCCTGCAGGATCAAATAGACGGGCTGAAACGCAAGATAAGCAAAGAAACAAAGGATATTCAGTCGTCGATCAAGTCCCGTTACCAGGCGGCGGTGCGCGAGCAGGCCATGCTGCAATCACGTATGGCTGATGTGAAGGGGCAGATTCTGGAGTTGCAACGCAAGAGTACAGACTATCAGGCCCTGAAGCGCGATGTGGAAACCAACCGTGAGCTTTACAATGGTTTGCTGCAGCGCATCAAGGAAGTGGGCGTGGCAGCAGGTGTGGGGAGCAACAATATATCCATCATCGACAAAGGAGAAGTGCCTGCCACCGCCTACAAACCTAATCTGAAAAGGAATCTGCAGATAGCACTGGTCGTCGGTCTATTGGGGGGAATTGGCCTGGCTTTCCTATTTGATCACCTGGACGACACCATCAAGTCCTCTGCCGACGTGGAGAAACTCACGGGACTTCCCATGGTGGGTGTGGTGCCGGAGGTGCGTCTTCAGGAGGAAAGTGAATCCATTGCGCTCAAGACCTGGGAGGAACCCAAGTCTGCCATTGCCGAAGCCTACCGTTCCTGCCGCACGGCACTGTCTTTCTCATCGGAATCCGGTACGCCGAAGGTATTGCATATCGCCAGTTCCATTTCCGGAGAAGGCAAGACCACATCCGCTATCAGCCTGGCCCTCACCTATGTGCAGGCGGGTTCCAATGTCCTGCTGGTGGACTGCGATCTACGCAATCCTTCCCTGCACCATGAGCTTGCGCTTTCCAATGAAACAGGTCTGACCAACTACCTGGTGGGAGAAAAAAAACCCAGTGAGGCTATTCAGGACGGTGTGCTTGGCGGACTGTACGTGCTGACATCCGGTCCCCTGCCTCCCAATCCTGCAGAACTGCTGGACAGTGGGCGAATGGTGGAATTTCTAGACAAGGCAGCAGAAAAGTTCGATGTGGTGATTCTCGACGGGCCGCCGGTACTGGGGTTGGCGGATGCGCTGGTGCTGGCAAATATGGCCAGTGCCACGATCCTGGTCGTCGATGCGGGGGTTACACGGAGTGGGGCGCTCAGGGGAGCCCTGCAACGTTTACGCCAGGCTCATGCCCATGTGTTGGGGGCCCTTCTGGTTAAATATGGGCAAGGGCGCAGCGGCTATGGGTATGATTACCAGTACCACTATAACTATTACAATTATGAAGCCGAGGATGC
This sequence comes from Sedimenticola sp., assembly GCA_026994195.1. Taxonomy (GTDB): domain Bacteria; phylum Pseudomonadota; class Gammaproteobacteria; order Chromatiales; family Chromatiaceae; genus Thiolapillus. Next base: position 15,651 of record JALWRH010000060.1, read on the forward strand.
CGCTGAGCATCCCAGACTGGTTTCCTGACGCCCACAGTTGACGTATTCATGAACCCGGAACTGGACAGCTTCTATGAGGAACTGTTGGCGCTGCACCGCAAGGGTGCGGGCACTGCGGTTCTGGATATGCTGGAAATGCCCCAGGACCTTTCCGGTTTTCTCAACCGCCTGTCCCGTCCCGCTGAACGTTTGTCTGCGCTTGCGGAACAACTGGGAAGCAGCACAGGTGAACTGAGTGCTGTAGCCTATGCTTTCATCCGTCAACGGCTATTTGCTCCTGGCAACAATCACTACCAGGTGCTGGGATTATCTGAAGAGGCCAGCATGGCTGAGATCCGCCAGCGTTACCGGCTGCTTATCGGGTTGTTTCACCCCGATCGCGTCAACCGTTCGGAAAACTGGGTGGACCGGGCGGTGCGGATGCTGAACATGTCCTATGCAGAACTGAAACGTCCAGCAAAACGCAAGGCCTATGACACAGGTTTGCAGACCGGGGAGCATTCAAAGCCATCTCGGCGCCACACAACCCGGCCCCATTCGGCCAGGCGTAAACACAGGCCTTTGGCGGTATCCAGGCACCCGTCAGATGCTCTGTACCGAATCACTCCGTTACAACGTCACCCAAAAGTGTTTGTCTGGATGACCATTGTCTCCGTGTTGGTGCTGATCATGTTGGCTACGATGAATGGAGGCCAACCTGTCAGCCTGACCCCCGCAGATTCCCAGACAGTGGCAAGGCAACTGTCAGACCGGGTGCCGGGAGATCTATTGCTTTCTGGTGTGCCCGCGCCTGTGCTGCAAGAGGCAGAGTCTGATATTGAAAAGAAGGATACAGCTTCATCTCAAACGAGTGGAACAGCTAAACCGGAACATATCACGGAGCCTGCCGTGACGGCTGTAGAGCATGATCCGGTTCCGGTAGAACCGGTAGTCACAATAGAAGCGCCATCTCACCGGTCAGAATCCTTGCCCAAGGCGGCAATCAGCCAAGCTTCATTGGTTGCCGGTGTGACTGAGACGACGCCATCTCCTGTCCCTTTCGATGGAGTGATGGCGCCGTCTGCAAAGCCTTTACCCGAGCTTTCCCAATGGACGACTGCTGACACCGAGCGCAACAACACAACCAGTATGCAGCCGGAATTCGTTCTCATGCAGTATATTCGTGCTTGGGAAAAAGGTGATGTCGATAGTCTGTTGCGCCTGTTTACTCTGGACAGCAATGCCAACGGACGCACTGGGCGGGAGCAGATTGGAATGGGCTACCGGCACATGTTCGAAACTACCGGAAAAAGACATTTCAGTCTGGAAGAACTCAAGATACTTCCAGTGGATGGGCAGGGGTTCCGGGCCTGGGCGCAGGTGGCAGCCCAGGCTGAATCCAAGGCCGATGGCAGTGAAACCCACTACAGGGGATACATGGTTTTCGATCTGGTTCCAAAAGGAAGGCGCCTGTACATTGCACGTCTTCGGCACAGCATTCGGGCCGGAGAGAAATAGTGTTTAAAGCAAAGCATGTGATTTTTTTACTGCTGGTTTTTTTTATGGCTTTGCTGCTGGCCTGGCGGATTTTGGTCACCGGGCTGGGTGACCACTATGCACGCAAGGCTGATCTGGGTGATGCTCAGGCGGTGGACAGCGCCTTGTTGTGGAACAGCAGGCAGCCTCGCGCCTTGTATCTCAAGGGACAGGCGCTCATGGAAACGGCGCCTGAAGAAGCCAGCGAGCTGTTGCGCCAGGCCATTGCCCTGGATCCCGCAAGCGCTGAGGCAATGGAGGCATTGGCCCACCTGATGCTCAAGCGGGGACGGCCGGAGCAGGCGGATCGGCTGATGGCGCTTGCCGTCGAACGCATGCCTGCCAGCAAGCGCGTGCGTTTGGGCGCTGCGGACTATTGGGTGGAAAGAAAACAGCTGGAAAAGGCTGTGATCAACTGGGCCGCTGCTCTGGAGCTGGATCCGAACCTGGGAATGCATATCTATCCATTGCTGACACATTTGGCTGAAAATCCTGTCACCCTGCCATTCTTGCAAAGCCTGCTGCAGGCTCCGCCTTCCTGGTGGGACGATTTCTTTGCCCATCTTGCGCATAATGCCAGGCGATTGGAAACGGTTGTCAATGTCGCCACTTTGCGCCACGCCAGCAAGACACCTTTGTCTTCCAGGGAGCGGGCCTTGCTGGTAGAGCGCCTGCAACGGGATGGACAGTGGCCGGAAGCCTATCTGGTATGGATTAACGGACTGACGCCGGAACAGCGCCGCTATCTGGGCAGCGTGTTTGATGGCGGCTTTGAACTGGCACCGGGTGAGGGGGGGTTCTTCTGGCATTTTCCAGATTCCCCATCTCTGATCATCCGCCGCAAGCATACTTATGGGAGCGAAGGAGAGAAAAGCCTGCATATCCTGTACCGGGGGCAGTCTGCACCGTTAAAACAGGTATACCAGTATCTGCTTCTGGGTAAAGGACAGTATCTGTTGCAACTGCGGTTGCGGGTAGATCGTTTGCGCCTCCCGGGTGGGTTGCGGTGGGTGATACGCTGTACCGGCAATGAAGACAGGATGCTGGGCGCTACACCGCTGCTGGTGGGGGCCAGTGACTGGACTTCGCAACAGGTACAATTCAGTGTACCAGACACCCCTGAATGCCGGAGTCAGCTTCTGCGTTTGGAGATCAGCCGTTCTGGTGATGCGCCACCAGTAGCAGAAGGCGAGGTATGGTTTGATCGCATCTCTATACGTAAACTGCCCTGAAAACAGCGGTCATATGGTTTCTGGCCAGGATTTCTTGCGCAGGAAAGCGATTGGGAGCAAGCAGGGGAATAATGCTAAGATATCCCGAGTAAATGGGTTTGATGAAACGTTTACCACAAGAGGAAACATCATCAAAATGGTTATGAGGAAGGCGGTGCCCATCGTGTTGGTTATGCTGTTGCTGCTTTGTGGCAGCGCCATGGCCAAGGACGAAACCATCGCTGTGCTATCCGAACTGCAGGGCGAAGCACTGTTGTTCCAGGGAGACCGTTACCTCCCCGTGGAGAAAGGGCGGCGTCTTAAAGAAGGTGATCGCTTGATGATCATGGAAGATTCCAAGGTAAGGATCATTTTTGACAATGATTGCGATATTTCCTGGGAAGGCGCCAAGATCATCGATATCCACGCTGACAGTTGCAACAAGCTGGCTGCTTTGTGGAAGCCTTGTCTTAGTACCGCAGGCAAAGCAGCAGATAGCGAAGACATCATTCTCAGCCAGCTTCTGGGGTCCGCCCTGGTGCGCCGCAACGGAAAATACCTGGCGGCAACAGAAGGGCAGGTACTTCAGGAGGGTGATGAACTCAAACTCGATGGCGCTGCTGAAATCAATTACCAGGGAACCTGTGTCACCACGCATAAGGGTAAGGTCTCGCTGAAGATCTCCCGGGATGCCTGCCCTGTTGCCCAGGTGCGCAAAGTGGAAGGCGAAGTGATGATTGATCAGGGAAATGGCATGGTGCCTGCAGTTGCCGGTGACAAACTCAAGGATGGCTGGAAGCTTGAGATACCCAGGAATTCGCGTATCGAAGTTGTTTATTTCAATGGTTGTGATGAAGCTTGGGACGGACACAAAGTCGTGGCCATTGATGCGGCCAGTTGTCCTGCTGGAGCCGTGACCCCTGTAAATTGTACGCCTGCTGTGTTTGGCAACATGACGCTTGGAGATATTGGTGTGATCGGCAGCACCGGTGTGGTGTTCAGCCTGCCTCCCAAGAATCCTTCCCCCAACAACCCACCGCCACCTATCAGTCCCTGAGTACATGAATGTTTCTTCCCGCCACAACAGCAGTATCTACTGGTTGCTGGTGTTCATGCTTCTATTTGCTCCCCTGTTCCGGGCGGGAAACCTGCCATTGCCTCTGATGGTGCTGGAAATGGCCGCACTAATCGTGTTGCTGCTGCTGTTTCTGCATCCGGAAAAACTGGACAGCCTCAAAACCGGATATCTGGCATGGGTCGCCACCCTGTTCTTGTTGCCTGTAGCCGGACTGATCGCACTGCCCATGGATGTGTTGCAGTCTTTGCCGGGAAGGGGGTTTTTAGAGTCTGTCTACCAGGCTGCGGGTCTGTCACTGGAGCAGTGGCGCAGCTTGAGCCTTGTACCACATAACAGTGAGGCTGCCTTGTGGGCTTTGCTGCCACCGATTGCTGTTTTCATGGCGGCTTACAGCCTGCCCCGCAATCAGGTCATGAGACTGATCTATCTCATGCTGGGCATGGCTGTGTTTCAGGCGGTCCTCAGCCTGATGCAGTATGGTGGAGGAATGGGCGCTGCTTTGTATATACCCAATGAGTATGGCATGCATGCGGCGGCAGGCACTTACTTGAACAAGGATCATCTGGCCGGTTTTCTGGAAATGGTTTTTCCGGTTGCCCTGGCTTTGCTGGCAGCCAACGTCGGGCAGCAAGTGGGCGGTGGCGTGGCTTCTGCCCCCTGGCGCCAGCGTCTCAGTTTTCTGGGGACATTGAAAGGGCACCAGACCACGGTTTTTGCCCTGGTGGGCATTGTGGTGCTGCTGGCCCTGGTGTTTACCCGTTCCCGCTCAGGCATCGCCCTGGCCATGATAGGTTTGTTCCTGGTGATGATTGCCTTTTCCCGCCGCTTGGGTGGGAGCAATGTCTATGGCACCTATGGCACTCTGCTGGTCGTCATCATGGTGATGACCCTGGAAATAGGTTTGACTCCTATACTGGATCGGTTTTCAGAGGATGCCATGGAAGACATGCGCTGGCAGATCTACGCCAGTACGCTGAAAGGTATCATGGACAATTTCCCTGTCGGCAGTGGCGCCGGAACCTATCCGGAAATCTATCCCCACTACCAGCCTGAAGGTCTGGATGCCTTCGTCAATCATGCTCACAACGACTACTTGGAATGGGTTTTCGACGGAGGTATTGTCGCGCTGGTGCTGATTCTCACGGGACTGTTCATCTATGCCCGTGGTTGGCTGTCTGTCTGGATGAAAGGCCGCTGGAGAACCTTTCGTTACGCACAGGTGGGAGCCGGTATTGGACTGCTGCTGCTGATTTTGCATTCCCTGGTGGACTTCAACCTGCACAAGCCGGCGAATGCCATCTGGTTTGCTTTTCTTCTGGGTGTTTTTCTTCACGAAAACCGTGAAGAGCAGGAAATCAGTGAGAAGATGCGCAAGCGTGTAAAGACCAAACGAATGAACACTCCCGTAGTTCCGGTTCCGGCTATGCGTAAACCTCGCAACCGGGTAACCATGAAAGACTGGTAATCCTCCAACATCAAAATATTGTAACTAACATGAAAATAAGCATATTTGGTACGGGCTATGTCGGCTTGGTTACTGGCGCCTGTCTGGCTGAAGTCGGCAATGATGTCCTCTGCGTGGATATCGATGAGGACAAAGTGGCTGCGTTAAGGAAAGGGGTCATTCCCATCTATGAACCCGACCTGGATACCCTGGTAGAGCGCAACGTGGAAGCGGGGCGCCTGCAGTTCACTACGGATGCCGCGCAAGGGGTGGCCCACGGCTTGCTGCAGTTCATTGCCGTGGGAACCCCGCCCGATGAAGACGGTTCGGCCGATCTGCAGCACGTGTTGCAAGTGGCCCGGACCATTGCTGCGCATATGGATGAGTATCGCGTTATTGTGGACAAATCCACGGTACCCGTTGGTACTGCGGACAAAGTGCGGGAGACGATTTCTCTGGTGTTACAGGACCGGGGGCTGAATCTGGATTTTGATGTGGTATCCAACCCCGAGTTTCTCAAGGAGGGTGCTGCGGTCGGTGATTTCATGAAGCCAGACCGTATTATCATCGGAACAAGCGAGCCTCGGGCAGCAGAACTGCTGCATGCCTTGTATGCCCCCTTTAACCGGAATCATGACCGGCTCATCGCCATGGATATCCGTTCCGCGGAGCTGACCAAGTATGCCGCCAATGCCATGCTTGCCACCAAGATAAGTTTTATGAATGAACTGGCCAATCTGGCGGAACAGTTGGGTGCGGATATCGAACAGGTACGGCAGGGCATAGGCGCAGACAGCCGTATTGGTTATTCCTTCATTTATCCCGGATGCGGTTATGGGGGATCTTGCTTTCCAAAGGATGTTTCAGCCCTGGAACGTACTGCCAGTGAAGTGGGTTATCAGGCCCAGCTTCTTACAGCGGTCGAAGCGGTGAATCAGCGCCAGAAACAAGTTTTATTCCGCAAGATGCAGGATCACTTTCAGGATGGTCTGGAGGGGAAACGTATTGCGCTTTGGGGGTTGGCCTTCAAACCCAACACGGATGATATGCGTGACGCTCCCAGCCGGGTACTCATGGAGGCGCTTTGGAATGCAGGTGCAGAAATCGTGGCTTTCGATCCTGCTGCCATGGACGAAGCAAAACGCATTTATGGTGAACGTGCTGATCTTGTTCTTGCGGACACTCCGGAACAGGCCGTACAGGGTGCCGATGCTTTGGCGATCCTGACCGAATGGAATATTTTCCGTAGTCCTGATTTCCATGCACTGCGGGATTCTCTGGCAGAGCCTGTGATCTTCGACGGCAGGAATATCTATGACCCCGTCATGTTGCGTGAGCAGGGATTCACCTATTACGGCATAGGCCGGCCTTGATACAGGGGACAGACCCATGAAGATACTCATTACTGGCGCTGCCGGATTCATTGGCAACGAACTGGCCATACGCCTGCTGGCACGGGGTGACGAGGTTGTGGGCATAGACAACCTCAACGACTACTATGAAGTCTCTCTGAAAAAAGCCCGTCTGGCCCGGGTCAGTGGCAGCCCCGGTTTCGAGTTCCGCCAGCTGGATATTGCCCATCGTCCGGGCATGCGTGAAGTTTTTGCTGATCATGCCTTTGATGCTGTAGTCAACCTGGCCGCCCAGGCCGGCGTGCGCTATTCCCTGGAGAATCCCGATGCCTACGTGGATGGGAACCTGGTGGGGGTGGGCAACATTCTGGAAGGCTGCCGCCATGGTGGCGTGAAGCACTTGGTATTCGCGTCTTCAAGCTCCGTATACGGGGCCAATACCCGGTTGCCGTTCTCGGAGCATGACAACGTGGATCATCCCGTATCCCTGTACGCCGCCACCAAAAAAGCAGCGGAACTCATGGCCCACAGTTACGCGCATCTATACGGCCTGCCCTGTACGGGATTGCGTTTCTTCACTGTGTACGGCCCTTGGGGGCGTCCGGACATGGCCTACTTCAGTTTCACGCGCAAGATCCTGGCGGGTGAACCCATCCCGGTGTTCAATCATGGGCGCATGAAGCGCGATTTCACCTATATCGATGACATTGTCGAAGGTGTGGTGCGGGTCATCGACCAGCCTCCGGCGGGGAACCCGGACTGGAGTGGTGATGATCCTGATCCCGCCACCAGTTACGCTCCCTACCGGATCTTCAATATCGGCAACAGCAATACGGTGCAGCTGCTGGATTTCATCCGGGTGCTGGAGGAGCATCTGGGTGTAAAGGCCAACATGGAGATGCTGCCCATGCAGAATGGGGATGTCACTGCCACCTATGCCAATACGGATGCCCTGCGTGAAGCGGTGGGGTTCAGCCCCTCCACCAGCGTGGAAGAAGGATTGGGGCGGTTTGTGGCCTGGTATCGCGAGTACTATGGCCTGTCCTGATTGGGCCCGGTTGCACCATCTTCACCTGATCATCTGCCATGCTAACAGGCAAAGCCCGAAGCGCTGTCATCTGGAGTGGTCTGGAACTGCTGTTCCGGCAGGGTGTCGGCTTCGTGATTTCCATACTGATGGCCCGGATGCTGGGGCCGGAAGCCTTTGGCACCATTGCATTGCTGTCTCTGTTCATGGGCCTGTCCTGGGTTCTGGTCAACGTGGGCTTTTCCTCGGCGCTGATTCAGCGCCAGAACATCACGGCTGTCGATGAGTCCACGGTTTTCTGGTTCAACCTGTTTCTGGGGGTGTTGCTCGCAGCCGGAGTAGCCGGCCTGGGACCATGGCTGGCGGCTTTCTATGCACAGCCCGTACTGGTGCCACTGGCCTTGGTGATGGCTTTCAATATTGTTTTCAGTGCTGCCAGTACCGTGCAGACGGCTTTGCTGGCCAGGGCTCTGGATTTCAGGACGCCCATGCGCATTACCATGGCATCCACTTTGGTGTCTGGGGCACTGGGTCTGTACATGGCGTGGGAGGGATACGGTGTGTGGGCGCTCGCTGCCCAATCTCTCAGCAGCAACCTTGTCAGCATGCTCTTGTTGTGGATGCTTGGCGGCTGGCGACCGGTTTTCTGTTTCAGCCGTCAGTCGTTCAGGCGCCTGGCGGGATTTGGCGGCTATCTTCTGGCTTCCCGGTTATTGAATATGTTTTATCGAAAGGGCTACACCCTGTTGCTGGGCAAGTATTTCGGTTTGCAGGCCCTGGGGTACTTCAATCGCGCTGAGCGTATTCAGACCCTGCCCACAGCCTTGGTGACAGGTGTCGCGGCCAAGGTAAGCCTGCCGCTGTTTTCCAGAGCGACGGATGATATCCCGCATCTGAGAGAAACTGGCCGCCTGGCTATCAGAACCATGATGCTGGTTACTGTACCCATGGTGTTCGGCTTGGCCATTCTTGCCGGACCGGTGGTCCAGGTGTTGTTGGGAGAACAGTGGATGCCAGCGGCGCCCATTCTGCAGGTACTTTGTTTCAGCGGATTGCTGCTGCCCCTGGATGTTGTCAATCTCAACCTGATAAAGGCTCTTGGCCGGGGGAAACTGTTCTTTCGCCTGGAAATGGCCAGGATCACACTAGGGATTCTGTTGCTGTTAGTGGGCAGCCTGGCTGGCGTGATGGGCATTGCCTGGGCCTTTGTGGCGCAGAGCGTACTTGCGTATTTTATCAGCAGTCATTACGTGGGGGTTTTTCTGGATTACGGTTCCGCAAAGCAGCTCAAGGATTGCTTTGCCGTCATACTTACAGGCGCAGTGATGGCCGTGGCTGTATATGGCCTGAACCGGTTGTTGGCCCCTGAGGGGCTTGCGGAGCTGATCCTGATCGTGTGTTCTGGAGCGTTGTTTTATCTTCTGTGCAACCGTCTGTGTGGTGTGGCCGCTTTCCGAGAAGCCCTGTCCTTCCTTCCGCTAGGAACGCGCAGCAACAGAGTGTGACCGGGATGAAGAGCGCCTATATTGCAAGACTCAATCTGGGAGATGAACACCTGTTGGGCGTGGCGGCCAAAATCCGCGGACAGATGAAAGCCCTGTCCCGTGTGGTGGGGGATATGGATCTGTACTTTCTCAGAGACAATGAGATTCGCAGAAATGATGTGCTGCTCAAGCGGTTTGGTACAGGTCGCCTTGGGCGCATGCTGGCCTATCGTTTGTTCTTCTATCCCTGGCTGGCGCACAGGCTCTCACCGCACGATTATATCTACATACGCTACCAGGGGAGTTCGCTTCTGTTTCTCTACCTGTTATGGAGACTCAAAGCGCGAAATCCGAAAATACAGATCCATCTGGAAATTCCCAGTTTCCCCTATGACACCGAGTATGCCGGTCTGCGCGACCACATGCTGGGCCTGGTAGATCGTCTTTTTCGCAGGCATCTGCATCACCACGTGGACCGCGTGGTCACTTTTTCGAGGCAGGCTTGCATATTCGGGATACCTGCCATCTGTACTGACAATGGCGTAGCTGTGGACACTGTGCCCATGATGGAATCTCCACCAGAACCCGGCTGCTTTTGTCTCCTGGGTGTTGCCAACCTGGCTTTCTGGCATGGCTACGACCGGGTCATCCGGGGCTTGGCGGCCTACTATGCCCAAGGCGGTCAGCAGGAAGTGAGGTTCCTTGTGGTGGGCAGTGGAAAGGAGCGGGAGCATCTGCAGCGCCTTGCCCGTAATACGGGTATGAGTGAAAAGGTGAGTTTCCTGGGGGCTTTACATGGCAAAGCATTGGACCAGGTGTTTGCCCGCAGCCGGCTGGGTATATCATCCCTGGGGATGCATCGGTTGACAGTGGATACGACCAGCCTGAAATCCCGGGAATATTGTGCAAGAGGCCTGCCTTTTGTCACAGACCACGAAGATCCGGATTTCACAGCGGGTTTTCCTTTTCTTTACCAGGCGCCCGCTTCCGATGAACCCCTGGATATCGCGTCGCTCCTGGCATTTCTTGATGGTGTGGAAGCTATGCCTCATTTCCGCCAGAAAATGCGGTGCTATGCCGAGCAACACCTTGGCTGGAACACAAAGATGCAGCCGGTAATCGATGCCCTGGCGAAAGCCGGGTGCCTGCCACCGGGGGAGGGTGACTGAAATGCTTCTCACCCTGGTCATCACCACCTTCAACCGCAGGGAGGTATTGCGCAAGCTGCTGCAAAGCCTGGAGGCTCAGACCGACCCGACATTTGAGGTGGTCGTGGTCATGGACAACTGCACGGACGGCACGCGGGAGATGCTGGAGACCCTGGAAACAAGTTTTTCCCTGAAATGGCTGGATACCCACTGCAAAGGCTATGGCCTGGCAGTGGCCCGCAATCTTGGTATCCTGGCTGCAGAGGGAGAGGCGGTGGTGATCCTGGATGACGACAGCTTCCCGCAGCCAGGGTTTGTTGAGGCGCACAAACAATCCGTGCGCCAGGGCGTGATTACCGGTGGCCCCAGAACGCCCTCAGATCCTTCGGACAGACGACAAGCCTGGAAGATGCAGGAGCTGGAAAAGCTGCCAATTCGTGATCCTGTCAGCTTCACGCAGCTCCGTTTGAATTGGCCCAGTGCTGTTATCACCGAGTGCAATATCTGCATGTATCGCCATGATTTCATTGATATGGGATTGTTCAGCGAACAACTGAAAATTTATGGCTTTATTGGTCAGGAGTTCTTTGGCAGAGCTGAATATCTCGGGTATAAGTACCAGTACAACCCGGATACTAAAATGCTGCACCACAGACAGCCAGAAGGGGAGGATGGTTTGAGTCTTCGACGTAAACTACGTCAGACACGGCTTGCCGCAGCGCTTCGCCCAACATTGATGAGTCCTCGATACTATGAAACCCAGATATGTTGGGCGCATTGTATGGAAAAGCATCCATCCGGGAAATGTGATTTCCCCGGTTTCTGGTTGCGGGCTGTTACAGCCTTTCCTTACCGTTACGCCCGAGGGGTGGCGAGAAGGATACGGCAATACCTCAAGGGTCGTTATAAGGGCCGAAAATGAAAGCACTGGTCTATACCTGCGTATTGGATGCCTATGACCGGGTGTTTCCGCCTTTGGAGCCGGAACCCGGGCTGGATTACCTGATTGTCACGGATGATCCCGGGTTGTCCGTCGATGGATGGCGTACGTTGACCATTGATGCAAAGCGGTTTACCAGTGTTCAGCAGGCCAACCGCTACTACAAAATGCTCATGCACCGGGAGCTACCGGGCTATGCCTGCTCCCTGTATATCGATGGGAACATCCGCCTGTTGGGCAGGACATCAGAAGTGCTGGAAGGCCTGGTGGCTTCCGGTGCGGCTCTGGGCGTGTTTGCCCATCCATTGCGTTCAAGGGTGGCGGATGAGATCAAAGCCTGCGTGCAACAGGGCAAAACCCGGCCAGGCGATAAAACCGGTGCAGAGATGGACTATTACCGGCAACATGGATTTACTGATGATGCGGGCCTGGTTGAAGCAGGCATACTACTGAAGAATCATCTTCATCCCGGACTGGATCGCGCCATGCGCCTGTGGTGGGCTCTGTACCGGCGCTTTGGCAGCCGGGATCAGATCAGCCTGCCTTATGTGTTGTGGCGAACCAGTTTGCCGGTCATGATCCAGTCCTATAGTTTTCGCCAGTCCAATGCCTGGTTCGGACTGTATGCACACCGCAAGGATCCCCGCGCTTCCCGGCACTACGCTTATGTACAGGCCCGGGCCTATGACAGCATGGGCTATCGCGCTCTTTTAAGCGCATGGCATGCTTCCTGGCGCCTGCGCCGGGCGCTACGCAGGCTCAGGAGGGAGAGCCGCGTATGAAAATCTCCGTGGCCCTGGCGACATTTGATGGTGGAGCCTATTTGCATGAACAGCTGGACAGCCTGGCCAGTCAGCAATGCCTGCCGGATGAGTTGATCGTCAGCGATGATGCATCGACCGATGATACCCGGGAGATCATCCGGGGATTTGCCGGGACGGCGCCTTTCAAAGTGATTTTGCTGGAGAGCAGCCACCGGCAGGGCTACGCGGAAAATTTTTCCCGGGCTTTGTCCCGTTGCTCGGGAGATCTGGTTTTTCTCTGCGACCAGGACGATGTCTGGTTTAGCGAAAAAATCTCCACCATGACGGCTTTTGCCGCCGCGGATGAAAAAACCCTGTGCTTCATGAATGATGCGTTGCTCACGGATGCCCGGCTCAATTCCCAGGGCATCAGCAAATGGCAACAGATTCGGGCTGCCGGGCTGCCTGATGAGGCCTTTGTCATGGGGTGCTGCGTCGCGGTGAAACGTCCTTTGCTGGAGTTGGCGCTACCTCTGCCTCCGGCGGCTGGCGCCCATGACAACTGGCTGGTGGGGCTGGCAGACCGGCTGTCTCTCACAAGGCGCCATGAGCAGGTGTTGCAGTACTACAGAAGGCACGGAGGAAATGCATCCGGATTCTTTGTCAATCAGAGCAGTGCCCTCTCTGTCGGAAATAGGGTACGCAGGAAACTCAAGAGTCTTCCCAGAAGGCTGTTTTCCGGCGAGGCCCTGGACCGGGAATGGGCATGGGAGCATGCCGTGTGGGAGCGTTTGCAGCAGGAACGCGGGCAATTGTCCATCATGCTGGAGGAAAATGATATTCAAGCCGTCGTCCGGGCTAGCCAGGCTTATCTTCAGGCCCTGGAGAGCAGAAGGATGCTTCGCCGCTTGCCTGTGTGGCAACGTCCGTCCCGCGTTGCCGCCTGCTGGCGGGATGGCGTCTATGAGGCATCCGGCGGGCGCACCGGCGTCATCAAGGATCTGTTCCTGGCCAGGCGCCGGACGCGGGAATGAGGCGGGAAGCATGAAGGTGATGCAGATCCTGTATTCCGGCCTTGGGGGGCATGGCAGCGTGGCTTTCTCCCTACACAATGCAGCGGTCGCCGCGGCAAGCGACTGGCAGGAGAGCATGATGTTCGTGGGCATAGAACCGGTACTGGAAATATATGAACGGCGCTGCCAGGAAGATGCCATTCCTTATCGTCCAGTGCGCAGTCGGGAGGGGCGCCCTTGGCGTTCCTGGGCGGCAGTGTATCGCGGTTTGTGTGTGGAACGGCCTGACGTCCTGCTGCTGCACAGCGTCAAGCTGTTTCTGCCGTGCTGGTGGTATGCATGGCGGCACGGGGCGGTACTCATTGGAGTGGAACATCAGGCCAATGCCTTGAAGTCCCGCAGTGAATGGATGGTCAGCCGCCTGCTCATGCGTTTGGCGCATGGGGTGGTGGTGCTTACCCGGGAGTACCGGGAAGAACTGAACAAGGCCATGGGGCGCGCCTTCCGTGGCAATAAAGTGCATGTCGTCCCTAACGGTATCGATGTGGAGTGCTTTGCGCCCCGTGATCACGGGACAGAGGAAGAAGAGCCTGTCCGGGCTTTGGGAATGGCGGCACGTTTTACCCCGGGAAAATGCCAGAAGGTATTGGTGGAAGCGGTGGAGAAACTGCGTACTTTCCATCCCGGAATGGACTGGCAGTTGTGGTTGGCCGGGGAGGGTGAAACCTTGGAAAGTGTGAAAGCCCTGGTTGAAGAACGGGGCTTGGAAAAAACTGTGGTGTTCTCTGGCCATCTGGAAGAACAGGATTTGCCGGACTGGTACCGTTCCCTGGATATTTATGTGCATGCCTCCAAAGGGGAAACCTTGAGCACCTCCCTGTTGCAGGCCATGGCCACGGGCCTGCCCGTCGTGGCATCGGATGTGCCGGGTATCTCCAACCTGCTCGGAGGGGCGGAGCAATATGGCTTGTTGGTGGAAGACAACACGCCAGAGGCGTTTGCCCGGACTCTGGCCCTTCTGGCCGGTGATGAGGATCTGCGCATGGAACTGTCCTGGCGCGCCCGCAAGCATGTGGTGTGCAATTACAGCCACAAGATCATGTTCCAAAAATACCAACAGGTGATATCGGCATGCCGAAAGTCGTTCACCTGATTCCCTTTCATGACATTGGGGGTGTTGAAGTGGCCGCCAACAGTATGCGTGAGGCGGATTGTTCCCCCATCCGGTTCGAGGTCATGAGTATTTTCCCCGAAACACGGGGGCGCCTGACGGTCTTCAATCCTTGGCATTTCTTGCGCGCGGCTCGGCGCCTGGCAATGGACTCACCGGATGTTCTCATACTTTCATTATGGCGGTCTGCGCTCACCGGGCTCCTTGTACGCCTGCTCAATCGTCGTGTGCGTATAGTGCTTTTTTTACACAACAGCAGGGATGCGCATGTCCTTGATCGATGGGTTACAGGGTGGGCCGCCAGAAGGTGTGAGGAAATCTGGGCTGACTCCAGGGCGACCGCCACCTTGAGATTGCCCTCTCCACCGCAGAAACCCATTCGGGTGATCTCTTTTCTGGTTGACCGTGTGGCCCCCGCCACAACAGCAGAGCCTCGACCGGTTTTCGCGTTCTGGGGGCGATTGTCCCCACAGAAAGACGTGGCCAGCGCCTTGAGGATCTTTGCACGGATACTGGCCGCCAGGCCGGATGCCCGGTTTCTGATCATCGGGCCGGATGGTGGTGAGTTGGGGCGCTTGCGGGATCTGGCAAAAAGACTGGAGATCACTTCAGCCGTGACCTTCACCGGTCCCATGACCAGGGAGCAGATATTCGCTACGGCGGCGCAAGCTTCCTTTTATCTTGGCACAAGCTGTTACGAAGGCATGGCCATATCCGTGGTGGAGGCCATGCAGTTGGGGCTGGTGCCTCTGGTCCGGGCCGTGGGGGAGATTGCCCGGTATTGTGTAGCAGATGAAAATGCGCTCCTTATTGTCAGTGAAAAGCAGGCCGCCCGGGATGTGCTGACCCTGATGGAAGATGAAAGCCGCTATGGGGAACTGCGCCAGGGCGCCATCACTGCCTGGCTGAAGCGGCCCTTGTATTCGGAATCTGTGGCGGGGGAACTGGCAAGACTGCTGAGAGGATCACCGGAAACAGGCACCCGGGAGGTGAACTGATCCATGTGGCCTTACTGGATACTGTACCTGATGCCTTCCCTGTCAGCCCTGCTGGTGCCGGGCAGATTGCGTCCCCAGGGGCATCGCCTGCGCATCTCCTGGGTGGTGACAGGCCTTGTGTACGTAATTTTCATTGGATTGCGGGAGCAGGTCGGTGGTGACTGGCCAAACTATCTGCGCCACTTCTACGAGATTGCTGGCCTGGCGTTTTCTGATGTAATCGAAATGGGCGATCCCGGTTACATGGCGTTGAACTGGCTGATGATGGACTGGGGCTGGGGAGTCTATGGGGTCAACCTGGTGTGCGCGGCCATTTTCGTCAGCGGGCTGATCGTTTTCTGCCTGAAACAGTACAAGCCGTGGCTGGGATTTGCGGTGGCAGTGCCCTATCTTGTGATCGTAGTCGCCATGGGCTACACCCGGCAGAGCGTGGCCCTGGGATTTGTATTCTGGGCTTTGGCGCATCTGGAGCAGGGCAATTTCAAACGCTATCTGTTGCTCATTGCAGCAGCGGTACTCTTTCATAAAACCGCCGTGTTGATGATCCCCCTGGGAATCTTTCTGTACCGCCGTGGATGGTTGCTCCGGCTGATTGCCGTTGCCCTGGCGGGCTATGGCCTGTGGGATACTTTTGTGGGAATGGAACAGGAGCGTCTCTGGAACACCTATGTAGAACAGCAGATGATGTCCGAGGGTGCGAAGATACGGGTTTTCATGAATCTGGTACCCAGCCTGATTTTGCTGGTTTATTGGAAACAATGGAAACGTTATTTCCCCAATCCGGTTTTCTGGCTGATACTGGCTCTGGGTTCGGTTGCCACGGTTTTTCTGGTGGGATTCGCGCCCACCGCAGTAGACCGGGTGGCTTTGTATTTCACTCCCCTGCAGGTGGCTGTTTTTGCCCGGCTGCCCCTGCTGGCCCGGCGGCAGGTGTCTTCTCATGCGATGACAGCAGGTATCCTGCTGGGGTATGGCGCAGTGCTCTTTGTCTGGCTCAATTACGCCAGCCATGCCTATGCTTGGCTGCCGTACCGGAATGTCCTGTTCGAATAGTCCTGGTTACGGTATGTTGCTGGCATGAAAGTCATTTTTTTCGCCAACACGGACTGGTATCTGTACAACTTCCGCCTGGATCTTGCGCGTTACCTGGCAGCACAGGGAATGGAAGTGGTAATGATGTCCCCTCCAGGAGACTACGGGGAACGCCTGCAACAGGAAGGTTTCCGGTGGATTTCCCTGCCTATGGAACGGCGCAGCTTGAACCCCCTGGCTGAATGGAAGCTGCTCAGGCGCATCCGGAAAATCTATGAACAGGAGAAACCGGATGCCGTACACAATTTCACTATCAAGAGCGTCATCTATGGTGGTCTGGCTGCTCAGGCGCAGGCTATTCGCTGCAGGATTCAGGCTGTAACCGGCCTGGGGCATGTGTTTGTCAGTGACAGCCTTCGGGCGCGGCTGTTGCGCCCGCTGGTTAAAAGACTGCTGAAGCGGGCCATGAGTGGCAGCTATGGCAGACTCATCGTGCAGAATCCGGATGACAGGCAATTGTTTGTTGATCTGAAGCTCATCGCCCCTGGGCATATACACCTGATCAAGGGATCTGGTGTGGATACCCGGGTTTTCGTGCCTACCCGCCACAAGCGGGCGAGGCGTTTTCGTGTACTGCTGGCATCGCGTCTGCTGCGGGAGAAAGGTGTACGGGAATATGCCCATGCTGCGGAAAAGCTGGCAATACATGCGGATCGTATCGAATTTCTTCTGGCGGGAGCTACGGATCCCGGCAATCCCAGTTCTGTCGATGAAAATGATATCCGAACCTGGCAGCTCACAGGCCTGGTGAAAGTGCTGGGGCATGTGGATGAAGTCCAGTGCCTCATGCGGGAAGTGGATCTGGTGGTCTTGCCCAGCTACCGGGAAGGCGCGCCGCGGGGGCTGATCGAAGCCGCCGCCATGGGCTTGCCGGTGATCACCACGGATGTGCCTGGTTGCCGGGAAGTCGTAGATGATGGCGTGAACGGCTTGCTGGTGCCTGCCGGTGACGGAGATGCTCTGGCCGGGGCGATCCAGTATCTTCTGGACAATCCGGACAAATGCCGTGAATTCGGCCAGGCCGGAAGGGAGAAGGTGTTGCGGGAGTTCGATCAGAATATTGTTTTCACCCTGACCGGACAGGTCTACCGGGAGCTGGGTCTGTTGCCATGAGTAGTGATCCTGTCCACCTGGCGACTGCAGAAATATTGCGCAGCCTATGGCGGGGAGAGATACCTTCCTGGTCCCGGGAGGAGGGATTCACAGAGGAGACCTTCCTGCATGATCTGGAGACTCAGGGCATGTCTGCACTGGTTTGGTACCGGCTGAATCAGCTGGCCGATGCGCCTCAGTGGCCGGAGCCGGTGCTACTTTCTCTGGGCAACACTGCCCGGCGGGAGGTGGGGGTGGAAATGCTCTGGGACAGCGAAACCAACAGGGTGCTGGCTGCCATGACGGAAGAGAATATTCAGCCCTTGCTGTTCAAGGGTGCCGCCTTTTCCCATTGCCTGTATCCACAGGCGGGGCTTCGGCCACGCTGCGATGCGGATCTGCTGGTGCCCCAGTCTGACAGGGAAGCAGCGGAATCCGTGATGCAATCCTTGGGCTATGAGCCCCTGTACCAGGCACGTGCCGAGTATATCAGCGGCCAGATGACCTGGGTGAAACCTGACGGTGGGGGTGTGGGATACAGCCACGACCTTCACTGGCGTATCAGGAACAACCATCGGGCATTTGTCCGTGCTTTCGACTATGCCTGTTTGAGCAGGAGGTCTTGTGGGGTTCCAGGTTTGGGCGAGCATGCGCGCACCCTGAATCCTGCTGATGCGTTGCTTCTGGCCTGCGTACACCGGGCCGGGCACTATTCCTACAACGGCGAGCGTCTGATCTGGTTGCATGACATTCATTTACTGGTGGAAGCACTGGGTGAATCCGAGTTGGAGCTTTTCTGTGCTGCTGCCCGGGATTTGGAGCTGGAACAGCTATGCGGCGACGCATTCGAAGGGAGCTGTTTCTGGTTCGGCACCCGACTTCCCCGGGAGCTTCAAAGGATGCGAGAGAATGCCGTGTCGCACAGTGAGGGGCGGCCTCCAATGGTGGTGGACCGGGCGGCAGGCATCCGGAGTACAGTGTGGAGGGAACTGCGGGGAATGACATGGAATGAAGGCATAAAATATCTGGCTCAGAATGCCTTTCCTCCACCCGGTTACATGAAATGGCGTTATGGCCGGGACAATGGACTGATCCTGCCATGGCTATATTTGAAACGCCTGTTCCAGGGAATGACTATACTGATCAGAAAGTAAGTGGCGGGACGGGTTTCCGCTGTTCTGAAGGTGGATTGATCCATGAGTTACCTGATGACCAAGATATTGCCCCTGCTGGTCTATCCGTTGGGATTGTCTATCCTGCTGTTGTTTGGCGCATTGCTCTGGCATCGGCGCAAAATCGTTGCCGTGGGTTTCACGGCAGCAGCGCTGGTGATCTTGTGGGTGGCCGCCATGCCGCGTTTTTCCGACTGGATCATCTCCACCCTGGAAGCTGAATGGCCGCCTGCCACGGCGGAGTCTGCACCACAGGCTGATGCCATCGTACTGTTGGGCGGCATGACCCGGGGGATGGTGCCTGGTATGGGGTTTCCAGATCTGTCGGGTAGCGCTGATCGTCTGTTTCACGCGGCGGCTCTGTATCGTGCCGGCAAGGCGCCGGTACTGCTATTGACTGGAGGCAATGCGGAGGGTTATGAGGCAGAAGCGGTTTCCATGCAGCGCATGTTGAAGTTCCTGGGTATTCCGCCCGATGCCATGTTGTTGGAGACGCAAAGTCGCAATACCCGCCAGAATGCCGTCTACTCGGCAGCCATCCTCAATGCCCGTCATGCCAGGAGGATTCTGCTGGTGACTTCCGCCTGTCATATGCGTCGGGCCAAGCAGGCCTTTGAACGGCAAGGCTTTGCCGTGTTTCCGGCAGCCACGGATTATCAGGTGGTTGAGGCCCCGCATACCCTGCTGGGCTGGTTGCCTTCCGCCCGCTCCCTGAGCCAGACCACCCGGGCGCTGAAAGAATACTTGGGATTGCTTGTTGCCGCGGTTGCACCCGGGCTGCAGAATTGATCCAAACAGAGCCTCTCCCATTGCAAGGGTCCTTGTTGACCAGGGACAGGGGAAGATTCCTGTAAAAGTCGATATACTCTATGAAATCATCGAAGAAGTATAAGTTTAATCGTCTCCCGGGATTTTTGGTATGCGGACTCATATTGCCGATCATTGGTTGAATCTGGTACCCAAAGCTGGCGCCGCAGGGCATGCCGTGGCGCCGCGTGGCTGTTTCAGATGGAATCTTTTCAGGGTATTGGGGCTGATCAGCCTGCTCTCGACCCTTGGAGCGCAGGCGGCAACTATCACTGTCAACACCTTTGCTGACGAGTGGAATGCCGGGGGCAACTGCTCCATTCGCGAAGCCCTGGACTCTGTCCGGCTTGCTTCGAATCAGCGAGGATGCACGGCAAGTGGCGCCTATGGCAGCAACGACACCATACGCATTCCAGGTGGCGTCTATACGCTTACGCGCACGTCCGGTACTGACAACCGCTCCAACTATGATCTGGATGTGGAAGCGGATGTACTGTTGCTGGGGGAAGGGGGTAATGGTAGCGGTACGCGCATTGATGGAGGAGGGGCTACGCGAATCATCGAAATCTTTTCGGGGGTTACAGCAACCCTGCGCTATATCCAGTTTCAAAATGGCGTCAGCAGTGTCAGTTATGTTGGTGGCGCCATTCACAACCGAGGCAACCTGTCGGTCGAGTACTGCACCATCAAGGGAAATACCGGTACAGGCAATGCGGCGGGCGGCATGGGCAACCGGCAGGGTTCCACCCTGAACCTGATTGGGAGCCTGGTGACCGGAAACAGCAATGCAGCGGCTGCAGTGGGCGCAGGCATGGATGTGGATGGTGGGCGTGTCGTCGTCCGGAATACCACCTTCTCCGGAAACAATGGCGCCGGACCGGGACTTTATGGCTACAACTATGGCGCGGCGGATGTGGATGTACTGTTCACTACCTTCAACAATAATGCCGGTGGCAGTTACGATGGAAACTTCAATGGTGGCACAGGATTCGGGGCCAGTATTCTCAATGCCGGCTGTGGACGCACCATCCGGGATCGTGGCTACAATCGTGCGGGAGGAACCGGTTGCGGGCTGTCTGTAGCCACCAGCCAGCAGGGTGTAACGGTTTCAGTGGCACAGCTTTCCTTCAATGGCGGCTCCACCATGAATCACGCCATCGACAATACGGACGTATTGGTTTATGACCAGGTGCCTTCCGGCACTCTGGGGTGTGGAGCCTCCCCACTGGATATCGACCAACGCACAGCGGCCCGGCCGGATCCAACAGGGGGGGCAAACTGTGATATCGGCGCATATGAATATGATCCGAAATTCACCGAAGCGGCGGTTACCCGGTTCAGGGCAATGGACACGGATCTTGGACAGGTTTTTACCTGGGAAACGGAATCGGAGGTTGGCACCCTGGGTTACATGATCGAGCGCCTGGATGAGGAGAAAGGCCGTTTTGTGCGCGTTGGCCGGGAACTGGTTCCCGCCACCATGGCCGGGCAGGGTGGAAAGTACTTTTACCTTAACGCGGATAGCAATGAAGGTTTATACCATTTGGTGGAACTGACCCTGGGGGGGCGGGAACGGGTGTCGGCTGAACTGCTGGTCGGACAGGACGCCTTCAATGGGAAAATCCCTGATCAACCCATCCAGTCTACCCTGGTCAGGCAGCTCCTTGCGAAAGGGTATTTTCGGGAGCCTCACCATCAGCCGGCAGATGCTGCGCCTAAGCCAGCCACCGAGCGGATAACGGCGCGACAGGCGATAAGTGCGCCTACGGGATCCCTGAAGCTGGGGATTCGGCACCGTGGTCTCTATTACCTCGATATCCCCAGCATCGCGGCGCATCTGGGCCTGACCCCTGAAGAGGTTTCCACCCGTCTGGAAAACGGTGGATTCCAGTTGAGCAACCGCGGCAGTGCGGTGGCCTGGACCAGCGTAGCCTCCCGGCCTGGGCTGTACTTCTATGCTCGGGAACTGGACAGCCCGTTTTCACTCGATAACGTGTATTGGCTGGAGCCTGCCAATGGACTGCGCATGAGCAGCAGGCACAGCACCGCACAGGCGCCGGCGGGCAAACAGGCTTTTTCAGAAACCCATACATTCGAGGAAGATGTGGAACCCTTTACCGTGTTGGCCGCTGACCAGGATGCAGACTACTGGTACTGGCACTATCTCATCGCGGGAGATGTCGATTTTGGCAAAGCCAGTTTGAACCTCAGTCTTGACGATCTGGTGGAAACAGGCGCATCCCGGGTTGTTTTGAAGCTCAAGGGCGCCGAGATGAACGGTGCTGGCCTGCAATACCATGTGATTGCAAAGGTCAATGGCGTGGTTCGGGCGGATGAGAGCTGGTCAGGTGGCGGCGCCAGGGATGTCGTTATCGATCTGGATGCTTCAGATCTGCTGGAAGGAACCAATGTCATAGAGATCGAATCGCAGAGTGTTGCCCAAAGCCCTGCCAGCGTGTTGCTGGTGGATGCCGTGGAAGTCAGCTATCCCCGCTACAAGCAGGCCAGGAATGACGTGCTGGAGTTTGATGCTGCCGGCAGCGGCACCCAGACCGTGCTTGGCTATACCAGTCCGGACGTGCTGGTGCTGGATGTCAGTAACAGCAACCAGCCCCAGGTGGTGAGCGGGGTTCTGGTAGAGCCGGATATCGGGGGGCTGGTCAACCCCATTTTCAATTCGTCTTTCGAGAACGGTGAAAATCCTGCGGGAGCCCCGGTGCCGGGTGCACCGGGCGGAGATCGCTATCAGATCTCCTTCAGTAATTCTGGCACAGCTCACCGCTATCTGGTCAGCAGCCTCGCGGCCGCATCTGCGCCCGACTGGGTGAAGGCGGACAGCGCGCCGGCAGTGGATCTCATGAATCTCAATGCGGATTACCTGGTTGTAGCGCCAGCTGGTCTGGAAGGCGCAGCCTCTTCCCTGGCTGCCTTGCGTCAGGCAAAAGGATACACCACGGCGGTGGTGCCTCTGGAAGACATCTACGATGCGTTCAACTACGGAATTGCCAGCCCCCATGCGATTCGGGCCATGCTCCAGCAGAATCAGGCCAACCTGCATTTTGTCGTGTTGCTCGGAGAGGGCAGTTTCGATTTCCGCAACATCAAGGGCTATGGCGACAGCCTGGTGCCACCCTGGATGGCGCCGTCACCGCACGGTCTGTTCGTTGCGGATATTGCCTACGGGGATTTGAATGGCGATGGCGCGCCAGAGATCCTGGTGTCCCGTATCCCGGTATCCAGCGCCACGGAAGCGCAGGACTATGTGAGCAAGCTGGAAGCCCAGGAGAGCAGTTTGGATAGCAGGGTCTACTGGATGTCGGACAATGGGGATTTCGGGGGAGATTTCGAGGACGATATGTATGCTCTTTCGGCCCTGCTTCCCGCAGGAGTCTCCCAGGGGCAGGACAGCTTGCAGAGCACGGCAGTGGATGACGCCAGAGCTGCGCTATTTGCGGAGTTGCAGTCTGGCCTGGGGCTGGTGGATTACATGGGTCATGGCAGCGTGTTGCGCCTTGCGGACGAGGAATGGCTTTCCGGTTCTGATGTGCCCGGTCTGGGCAACACCGGGCATTATCCTGTATTGTCGGCCCTGACCTGCGTGGTCAACCGCTATGGCTTGCCGGGGTATGATTCCCTGGGTGAGCAGCTTGTGGTATCGCCCACCACGGGTATGTCCGCTGTGTTTGCGCCCTCCGGCCTGAGCCTGCATGATGGAGGTAAGTTGCTCAACAAGGCCTTCATCCGGGCCGTCTATGGCGCGGGGAAAGCTGTTTTGGGAGATGCCATTCAGTATGCTCTGAACGAGTATGCCGCTGCGGGTCAGCGTCCTTACATGCTGAGCATCTACAACCTGCTGGGAGATCCGGCTATTGAAATGACCGTGCCGGCCACAGATCCTTCCATGCTCGATCAGCCTCTGTACGAAGAACCACCCGTATATCCAGGACCACCGCCTTCCGGCGAGCCGCCGGTGCGTTGAATCAGAGTATATGAACAGCGAGAAGCCAGTTCCATGAAAAAGAAACAGGACACAACGGATTCCAACCAGCCGGAGACAACCGGGGAAGCTGCCAGAAAGCCCTACGTGACACCCCGGATCCTGATGCGTGAAACCCTGGAGTCGGTCGCCGTGGGCGGCTGCGCCAAGGCCGATCTGGGAACTTGCGGCTTTGGCGGCATTGGCGGCCCTGTGAATTCGTGATGGCGCAGTCCCTGAGCATTCCTGATCATATCCGCTGGCGCAAAGTCGCCGGGGAGGCGGTCATTGTCGATCAGAGCAATGCGGAACTCATCGTACTCAACACCACCGGTTGCCGTGTATGGGAACTGCTGGCCCAGGGTTTGTCCGTTGCGGACATCGCTTCATGTCTCCATCAGGAGTTCGAGGTAGAGCAGGATCAAGCTGTGGCGGATGTGGAGCAATGCCTGGTTTCCCTGCAGGAGCTGGGCGTCGTAACGATCACCGGTCAGACCTGAAGTGGAACTCAATGATCTGGTATCCCGCACCTGGGAGGAGAACATCCTGTTCAATGTCCTCCTGGAGCTGACCTACCAGTGTAACCTGGACTGCTTCTTCTGCTACAACGACAGATCCCTCCAGGGCAAGCCGCTTGGTTTGAAGCGCTACCAGGAACTGCTGCATGAACTGGCCGGCATGGGGGTGCTCAACCTTATACTCTCTGGCGGTGAGCCTCTGGCTCATCCGGATTTCTGGAACATAGGAGCCCTGGCCCGAGAGTTGGGGTTCGTTATTCGCATCAAATCCAACGGTCACGCCCTGAGGCCCGATGTCGCAAGACGTCTCAAGGACGAAGTGGCCCCCTTCATCATCGATATCAGTCTGCATGGCGCCAGCGCCGCAGTGCATGATAGGCAGACCCGGGTGCCCGGCAGTTTCAAGCGGCTCATGCAAAACCTGGAGGGATTGCGGGAACAAGGGTTGAGGGTAAAGTTGAATGCGACGCTGACGTCGTGGAACGAGCATCAATTGGATGCCATGCATGAACTGGCGGACAACCTGGGCCTGCTCCTGCAGGTGGATCCCCAGGTTACGCCGAGGGATGACGGCGACAGAACACCCCAGACGATACGCGCATCTGATGCAGGGCTTCAACGGCTGGAAGAATTGCTGCGTAAGCGTAACCCGCAAGCTGGCCCAAGCTGTGATGGAATGGAGTCATCCACAGGAGACGCTAAACACTGCGGAACAGGCTCTTCCAGCCTGGCCATAGATCCCTATGGGAACGTCTATCCCTGTGTGGCCCTCAGGCGATCCCTGGGCAACCTGCATGAGCAGAGCGTGTGCGATATCTGGCATGGCAATCCCGTGCTGGAGGAGTTGCGTGGCGCCATGCGGGAGGTGGCCAGGCAGGTGAGAGTGCTGGAGAAGAACGGAAACCCGGTGCGATTCTGTCCGGGGCAGGCTCATAACCTTAGCGGAAATCCGGCACAGATATATCCAGCGGCCACGCAAACCCTGTCTTTGTCCATCAAAGCAAATCAAAACAGCCGCCATCCCGGTTGAAAACCAGATGGCGGGTAGTGGTGTGTTGCAGTATGTTCGTCAGATTGTCTGCAAGACGTTCGAAACGGTAAGGGTCCTCGTTCACAAACGGAGAGCATGACAGCAGCAGGGTGAGGGCTTCCCCTGGGCCCAGTGGGCCAATGGCATTCTCGTGCCCCTTGCTGAGCCTGAACAAGCCTCCCAGATCAAAGCTGCGGCGCTGCTCCGCTGACTGGGCGAAAGTGCCGGTGAAAGGCACCTTTTCCACCCTCACCTGGCCTGCCGCCGGCAACAGTACGTTGAGATCGTCACTCAGGATACCCAAATCCCGCTGGTGAGCCAGTTCCGACAGGGTGGATTTACCGGCACCGGAGTGACCGAGAAACAGCCGGGTTTTTCCCCTGAACAGGATGCCGGCGCTATGCAGCATCACGCCTCCCAGAGCCAGCAGCCGGTATGCTGTCAGCATTCTGAAGTAGTTTTCGAAGACCAGTCCGGGAAACCATTCATGGGCATCCAGAGATGTGCCCAGGTATCCTTCAGTGGGGCTGGCAGGGCTGATCCTGGCCAGCATCTTCAGGCCGGCGACCTGCACCCGGTCTGGGTGATACTGGTATTCCATGCGTTCGTAGGTCCACCCCCGGGTATCGATGGGGCGGAAGCACCCGTCGGGGAGGCGGCGCACATGGGTGGCCACGCGGCTCTCGGCATCGACCGGAAGAAGGTAGTGTCGATAGCGCTGGCCTGCCGCTTGCGCCTGTGAACGGCTCAGGCCGGAGAACCGGTAGGGGCCACCACAAAAATCCAATACCAGGGTCTCGCCGCCCCAGGGTGGGGCGTTGTCCAGGATACAGGCGTCCTGGTTGGTATGGAGATAAAAGCTGGTTGTTGTGCTCACAAAGGGAACAGGCGCCGCAGAATATGGACAGTGAAGCGCGACAGGGC
Source organism: Sedimenticola sp. (assembly GCA_026994195.1). Taxonomy (GTDB): domain Bacteria; phylum Pseudomonadota; class Gammaproteobacteria; order Chromatiales; family Chromatiaceae; genus Thiolapillus. The sequence goes on from JALWRH010000060.1 coordinate 41,386, forward strand.
GTTCAGGCGGATGCGCCAGGGAATCCGGATGGCGTCTGGATGGCATTCTCCCCCCGTAACCCTGCCCAGTACCCGGCTGAGGGGAAAAGCCGCGTCGGGATGTTCATGGTTGTCCGGCCGCGTGAGACAATGCAGCTTTCCGTTGCGGGGGAATATGCCGAGCAGTCGGTGGGTGGTCAAACGGCCACGCCGGTCGAGAAAGGTGAGAATGTCCCCGGGCAGGTAAATGGCGCGTGGCTGGACGTGCAGGGTGGCCCGGTCTTTTATGAGGGGTGACATGCAGTGTCCTGAAACCCGGATGGGAAGCCCGTCGTCCGCAGCCAGTGACTGGAGTGCCTGTAGAGTCTCTTGGTTCAAGAATGCCATGCCAGTAGGGAAACCGTCGAATACATCGAATGCTATCGTTTCTGCCTGGTGAAAACAAACCAGACCAGGATGTAAGGGGTCGGAGTCAAATTCCCCCCAGGTTGTCGCCGTTATGAAACATGCTCCCTCAGGTTTGCAGGTCGGACTTCAGTCCGGCTTTGGTTCGTGCCGGCAACGGTTGTCGGGCTGAAGCCCAACCTACGGTCATGGCACCTTCAGCGTAAGGGAAAATGGCACATGATCATATGCCCGTTTCCAGCATCCCGTGCGGGTGGCTCCTGTTTGGCGCACAGATCCGTAGCCTGGGGGCAACGGGTGCGGAAAGTACAGCCGCTGGGGGGATTCAGAGGCGAGGGCAGGTCCCCGGACAAAGGGTTGAAGGTCTTGTTGCGCTCGATTTCCGGATCAGGGATGGGAATGGCCTCAATGAGGGCGCGGGTATAGGGGTGGCCGGGGTTGCGGTACAGGTCGTCCCGGGTGGCCGTCTCCACCACTTTGCCCAGGTACATGACCATGACCCGGTGGCTGATCTGTTTCACCACGCTCAAATCGTGGGCGATGAACAGCATGGCCAGCCCCATGTCCTCCTGCAGATCCATGAGCAAGTTAATGATCTGTGCCTGTATGGAGACATCCAGGGCGCTGACAGGCTCGTCGCAGATGAGCAGCTTGGGCCCCAGGATGAGGGCCCGGGCGATACCGATGCGCTGGCACTGGCCGCCGGAGAATTCGTGGGGATAGCGGTTGATGAGATTGGGCAGCAGACCCACGCGCTGCATCATCTGCCTGACCCGTTCCTTGCGCTCCGTTCTTGTCAGGCAGGGTTCGAAGACCTGCAAGGGTTCGGTGATGATCTCGCTCACAGTCATGCGCGGATCCAGGGAGGCTAGAGGGTCCTGAAATACGATCTGCATCTGCTGGCGGCAGGCACGAATCTGCCGGGCGCTCAGGCGGGAGATTTCCCGGTCTTCCAGGACAACCTGTCCACCAGTGACAGGCGCCAGCCCCAGAATGCCCCGGGCCAAGGTGGATTTTCCGCAGCCGGATTCGCCGACAATGCCCAGGGTTTCACCAGCTTGCAGGTTCAGGCTGATACCGTCTACTGCCTTGAGAAGGCGGTGGCCCGGGAACAGCAGGCCGTCGCCGGGTAGCCTGAAATGCACCTTGAGATCTTTCACGCGCAGCAGATCAGACACAGGATGCCTCCATCCTGGCGAAAGGCAGAGCCGGGTTGTCATTGCCAGCCAGGCTGTTCCAGTCCCTAGACATTTTTCGACTCCAGGTGACAGGCATTGAAATGGTCCGGGCTTACTTCCTGCAACGGAGGCTGCTCCCGGGTGCAGATGTCCATGCGTTTCTCACAGCGGTCGGCGAAAGCGCAGCCGACGGGCAGGTGTAACAGGTTGGGTGGATTGCCGGGAATGCTGTGCAGCTGGGTACTGCCTGCCAGATCCAGTCGTGGAACGGATTTGAGCAGTCCCGCGGTATAGGGGTGCCTGGGATTCTGGAAGAGTTCGAATACCGGCGCGTACTCGCAGATGCGTCCGCCGTACATGACCATGACGTTGTCACTGATGCCGGCAATGACGCCCAGATCGTGAGTGATCATGATGATGCTCATGCCGAATTCCTGCTGCAATTCGTTCATGAGGTGGATGATCTGGGCTTGCACGGTGACATCCAGCGCCGTGGTGGGCTCATCGGCGATGAGCAGATCCGGCTGGCAGAGCAGGGCCATGGCGATCATCACCCGCTGGCGCATGCCGCCGGAAAACTCGTGGGGGTAGCGTTTCAGGCGGTTGGCGGCGTCCGGGATGTGCACGGCGTCCAGCATCTCGATGCTGCGCTGGCGGGCTGTGCTACGGTCCAGTCCCTGGTGCAGCATGAGCACCTCGGTCATCTGCCGTTCCACGGTCAGGTAGGGATTCAGACAGGTCATGGGGTCCTGGAAGATCATGCCGATGCGGTCGCCGCGGATGCGGTTGATCTCCTTCGGCTTCATGCCCACCAGTTCCTGGCCCTGAAAGCGGATACTGCCTTCGGTGCGGCCGTTGCTGGCCAGCAGGTTGATGATGCTCAGCACCAGCTGGCTTTTGCCCGAGCCGGACTCGCCCACTACCCCCAGGGTTTCGCCTTTCTCCAGGCTGAAGGACAGGTCGTTGACGGCATAGACCTCCCCATCGTTGGTGTGGAAGACCGTGCGGAGGTTGTTCACTTCCAGCAAAGGCATCAGCGGTCCTTGGGGTCCAGGGCGTCGCGCAGGCCGTCGCCGATGAAGTTGAAGCAGAACAGGGTGGTGGCCAGGAAGCCCGCCGGGAACAGCAGAGCCCAGGGGGCGCTCTCCATGTCCTGGGCGCCTTCGTTCACCAGGGCGCCCCAGCTGGTGGCCGGTTCCTGTACCCCCAGTCCCAGGAAGCTGAGGAAGGACTCCACCAGGATCACCTGGGGAATGGTCAGGGTCACGTATACCACCACGATGCCCAGGAGGTTGGGCACGATATGCCGCAGGATGATGCGTGGCGTGCTCACCCCGCAGGCCATGGCGGCCTCCACGTATTCCTTGCCCTTGAGGGTCAGGGTCTGGCCGCGCACGATGCGCGCCATGTCCAGCCAGTTGATGGCGCCGATGGCGATGAAGATCAAATAGATATTGCGCCCGAAAAATACCATCAGCAGGATCACGAAGAACATGAAAGGCATGGCATAAAGGATATCCACGATGCGCATCATGAGTCCGTCCACCCGGCCACCCACATAGCCCGCCGTGGCGCCCCAGGTGATGCCGATAAGCAGGCTCACCAGGGTAGCGATGATGCCCACCATGAGGGACATGCGCCCGCCGTACAGGGTGCGCACGAACAGATCCCGGCCCACGCTGTCAGTGCCGAAGATATGGCCGTTCTCCAGGCTGGGGGGCGTGGAGATCAGCTCCCAGTCGATGGCGTCGAATTCAAAGGGACTCAGCCAGGGGGCAGCAATCACCAGCACCGAGATGATCAGCAGCAGCACCATGGCGGTCAGGGCTGCTTTGTTGCGCAGCAGGCGCGCCCAGGCGTCCTGCCACAGGCTGCGGCCTTTGATTTCTGTGTTATTGGCGAGGGCGTTGTTCATGCTGCCGCGCCCTCGATGCCCTCACCCCAAACCCCTCTCCCGGAGGGAGAGGGGCTCATCACTCCCTTCTCCCTCCGGGAGAGGGGCCGGGGGCGAGGGGAAAAGCGCCTACCCATACCGCACCTTCGGATCAAGCAATGCATACACCAAATCCACGATGAAGTTGAACAGAATGATCAGCGCCCCGTAGAACACCACCACGCCCATCACCAGGGTGTAGTCGCGGTTGAGGGCGCCCTGAACGAAGTAGCGTCCCAGACCAGGAATGCCGAAAATCTGTTCGATGACCACCGAGCCCGTAATCACCGCCGCCGTGGCCGGTCCCAGGAAGGACACCACGGGCAGCAGGGCGGGCTTGAGGGCGTGGCGCAGGATCACCACCCGCTCTGGCAGACCCTTGGCCCGGGCAGTGCGTATGGGATTGCTGCGCAGCACCTCGATCATGCTGCCGCGCATGAGCCGGGAGATGTAGGCGATCTGGGGCAGGGCCAGGCCGATGATAGGCAGGATGGTGTTTTTGAAAGCGCCACCGTTCCAACCGCCGGCGGGCAGCCAGCCCAGGTACACAGCAAAAACCAGGATCAGTATGGGGGCCAGCACGAAGTTGGGAATGGAGATGCCGGTCATGGCCAGGGTCATCACCGAATAGTCTGTGGCGCTGTTCTGGCGGAGGGCTGCCAAAGTGCCCAGGCCCACGCCGATAATCAATGCAATGGCGATGGCGCTCAGGCCCAGGCGCAGGGACACAGGAAAACCTGTGGCGATGAGCTCATTGACGCTGTAATCCTTATACTGGAAGGAAGGGCCGAAATCGCCATGGGCCAGATCCCAGAGATAGCGGCCGTACTGCTGAACCAGGGATTCATCCAGGTGGTATTTCTTGTCCAGGTTGGCCTGGATCTCTGGAGGCAAGGTCTTCTCTGTATCGAAAGGGCCGCCGGGCGCTGCTCGCATCATGAAAAACGCCAGGGTCATGAGGATGAGCAGCGTTGGAACGGCGCCCAGCAGCCTTTTCAGGGAGTAACGGAGCATTTATTTCGTCAGGTTATTTCTTCAGGCCAATGAACTCGAAGAAAGGTTCCAAAGAACGTTCGCGTTGCAAAAAGGCGCGAATGGAGTCTTCAATTTCCCGACTGCTCCCCACGGCGTAGATTTCCTTACGCAGACGCATACCCGTGGGCTTGTCCATGAATCCATTAGGCGCCTTGCGGAATACCGAGGCCATATCGGCGGCGATGGCGTCCGCCCAGGCGTAGCCGTAATAGCCCGCGTCATAGCCACCGCCCAGGTGTCCGAAGGAGGCAATCAGGCCGCTTCCCTCGGGAACCGGCAGGTACACTTCACCAATGACCTTGTTGGTGACATCGACGACATTGTCGAATATCTTGGGATCAGTGGTCATGTGAATGGTCAGGTCCAGGAGTCCGTAAGCCAATTGGCCCCGGTAATAGGTGCCGACAGTGGCCAGGCGTACTTCCTCCAGCTTGTTCAGAACATCTGCGGGGATCTTGGTCTTGCCGTCACGGTAGTCGACGGCAAACCGGTCCAGTACCTTTTTGTCGCGTACCCAGTTTTCCAGCATCTGGGAAGGAGCTTCAACGAAATCCCGGGGTACGGAGGTTCCGGAAAGTTCCATGTAATCCACCTGGGTCAGGATGGTATGCAGTGCATGCCCAAACTCGTGAAACAGGGTTTGGGTGTCATCGTAGGTCAGCAAGGAGGGTTTCCCATTGCCGGGAGGGGGGAAATTGCATACGAGTGCGGCTACGGGACGCTGGTATTTTCCATTGGGCAGGCGCGCCGGAGGCGTTACCCCAAACTGGGCAAAGTGATTGTATTTTCCTTCGCGGGGAAACATGTCCATATACAGCAATCCAAGGGGCGCACCGCTGTTGGCATCGCTGATAGCATAGAGGCGCAGGTCATCCACCCATTTGTAGGGGGCTTCCACGGGTTCGATACGGATGTTGAATATTTCTTCGAAGATGGAGAACATGCCGTTCAGGGTGTGCTCCAGTTCGAAATACACTTTGAGCTTGTCTTTATCTACTTGATAGCGGGTCTTGGTCAACTGGTTCTTGTAGTAACCAATGTCCCAGTAGTGAATCTTGGCATCGGGATTGCCGGTGTCCTTGGCCTTGAGTTGGGTAAAGGTGGCCAGTTCCTGTTTGAACTTTGGCTCCAGTCCGGTGTTGAGTTCCTGCAGGAAGTCCCAGGCTGTCTGGCCGTTCTTGGCCATCTTGGTTTCGATGCGGTAGTCCGCCCAGTTCTTGTATCCGAGCAGGGTGGCGATTTCGGCCCGGGTCTTGAGGATTTTAACGAACAGGGGGGTATTCTTTTTCAGTACCCGGCTGGTGCGGGCAATGGAGAGCCGCTTGCGGGTTTCTTCCCGCTTGGCATTGCGCATCACTTCCAGGATCTGCCAGGTGACGTTGGCGTTGATGCGGTACTTGCCGTCTTTACCCAGAACTTCCTTGTTGTTGAGGAAATCTTCGCTGACGCCTTCGAGTTCCTCGCGGGTGAATTCGACCATGGGCTTGGCATCGGAGATATTGCGTTTGAACTGCAGTTGCAGGTCATTGAGGCGGTTCTTGAGCAACTGCAGGCGGTCACGTTTTTCTTTGGGGAGATCCATGCCATTGCGGCGGTAGTCGCGCAGTACAGTCTTGAGGTACATGGCGTCTTCGCCGCTGACCTCGGGATGGGTGTCAGCGAAGTCTTTAACGGCTTTGTACAGGTCCCGGCGGAAGCTGGTGTCCACGAACCAGGTTTCCAGTCTTCGTGTGGCTGCCGCAGCAATCTCCCGCATTTCCTTCGAAGGGCTGGTTTCCTGGATCACGTCAATACGTTCAGCGGCTGCCGAAACAGGCAGGTAGGCTTTATCCAGGGCGGTGATGGTGTTGGTGAAGGTGCGTTGTTCGGGTTTCAGGGCAATGATGGCGTTCAGTCTTTGATCGGCAATGGACATGACGGTTTCCATGGTCGCCTGTAACTGGGCCGGGGTTTTTTCCCAAAGGGGCAGTTTGAAAACAACGTTGGCTTTCTGGGCTGCCGACTGGTAGTCGGAGAGTTGTTTCGGGGAAGCAGAAGTGGTGGTTGGCATGGACGCAAGGCCGAGTAGCCCCGCCACGAGGATGGCGCCTGCTCTGGAGATCTGAAGCATGATATTTTCCTTAGTGTTTGAGAATGTACAGGTCTTTACTGTAATTGTGATCCAGCACGTTGGGTACATAGTTGCCCACCCAGGGTTTGATGAGGTGGCTGGAGACATAGGAGTAGATAGGCATGACCGGGTGATCACGCAGCACCAGGGTTTCCGCTTTTTTCATGAGTTCGAAGCGCTTTTTAGGATCGCTTTCCATGCTTGCCTGGTGCAGCAGCTCGTCATATTCCGGGTTCACATAACCCGAATCGTTGAGGCCGTGTTTGCTGAGCAGGATTTCCATGAAGTTGTAGGGATCGTTGTAGTCGCCAATCCAGCCGGCACGAAATACCTGGGTGACCTGTTTCTGCTTGCGGTTCTCCAGAAACACTTTCCATTCCTCGTTGACCAGCCGGGTTTTCACGCCCAGGGCCTGCTTCCACATGGCAGCGATGGCAATGGCGATCTTCTTGTGGTTCTCGCTGGTGTTGTAGCGGATTTCCACCGTCAGGGGGTTGCTTCTTGAATAGCCCGCTTCCTTGTAAAGCTTGCGCGCTTCTTCCACGCGTTTCTTCTGGGGCCAGTCGGCGTAGTCCAGCCGGGCGGCTTCATAGCCGTTGATGCCAGGAGGCACCCAGGAATACAGGGGCTTCTCCCCCAGTCCGGTGATGCGCTTGGTGATGATTTCGCGGTCGATGGCCATGGACAGGGCGCGGCGCAGTTTGGGGTTGTCCTTGAAAGGTGGCCGGGTGAGGTTGAAACCAAAATAGTAGCTGCCCAGGTAGGGCGCCACCTGCAGTTCATCGGCCAGGTTTTTCTTGATCCACTTGATCTGCTGGCTGGGTACGTCCTCGGTGCGGTCGATTTCCCCGGCGCGGTAGCGTTTCAGCTCCGTGGACTGGTCTTCGATGGGATAGTAATACACCGTGTCGATAATGGTGTTGGCATTGTCCCAGTAGTTGGGGTTGCGTTCCAGCTTGATGTGAGACTGTATCACCCACTCCTTGAGCACATAAGCGCCGTTGGATACCAGCTTGCCGGGCCGGGAAAACTGATCTCCGTATTTTTCCACGCTGGCCTTGTGTACCGGGTATGTGCTGGAGTGGTTGAGCAGGCCAAGGAGGTAAGGGGTGCTGGCCTTGAGGCGGATTTCCAGAGTGTAGTCATCCAGGGCTCGCACTCCAAGGTTTTCCACGGGCTGCTTGCCGGCGATTACGTCCTCGGCGTTGAGGATAGGGGCGAGAATCTGGGAGTACTTGGAGGCGGTGGCCGGATCCACGGAGCGGCGCAGGCCGTAGACAAAATCATGGGCGGTCACCGGGTCGCCATTGGACCACTTCGCATTCTTGCGGATGTGGAAGACATAGGTCTTGCCATCATCGCTGATCTCCCAGGATTCCGCCGTTCCGGGAATCACTGTGCCGTCCGGTGCCTCTATGGTCAGGCCTTCGTAGAGATCCCGGAGAATGTTGGAGGAGGGCACGCCCTCAGCCTTATGCGGATCCAGGGTCTGGACCTCCGCACCATTGCCCCGGTGCAGCACCTGTTCGCTGGCCAGGTTGTCGGGACGGGAAGATGCGAAAATGGGGTAAACAAGGACTGCAACGAGCAACATGATGAATGAGCTGCGCATAGGTTATCCTCGAAAAACGGGTAGTGGATTTTGGTGTTTTATTCTGTGAAGTGTGGCATTCCTGGTGGATGATGTCCATGTGGAATTATTAGGGTCACATGGTGCGCACTACGGTGAGTTTCTGTCCAGGATGCAGGCGGTCGCTGGCAAGTTGGTTCCATTTTTTCAGATCAGTGATCTTTACGCCGAACTGGCGGGCAATCGCGTACAGGGAATCACCTTTTCGCACTCGGTAGCGAAGTTTGCGTCTGGCATTGGGCGTGGCGTTCATCGCATTAAGGGTTGCACCGGTTGACAGGGGGATGAGCAGATGTGAACCCGCGCGTATGCGAGAACTCTTCAGGTGGTTGGCCTGCATCAAAGCCTTTACATTGACGCCATGTTTTCTGGCGATTCGCCCCAGGTTGTCGCCTGGCTGGATACGGTAGCGCGTCCAGCGCATGCGCTGATCCTCCGGCAGAGCCGCCAGTTTTTCTGCAAACCCAGGGGCCTTGTCTGCCGGGAGCAGCAGGTAGTGAGGCCCGTCCGGGTGAGTGGCCCAGCGGTTGTAACCTGCATTCAGTTGCAACAACTCTTCTGCGTTCATGCCGGCCAGCCTGGCTGCGACCTTCAGGTCGATCTGTTCACCGATCTCCACCTTGACGAAACGCGGGTCATTGTCGATGGGCGGCAGAATCAGCCCGTATTGCTGAGGCCGTTCGATGATACGCGCCAGAGCCAGGAGCCGAGGTACATACTGGCGGGTTTCTGCGGGCAGATCCAGAGACCAGAAATCCACGGGCTTGCCCTGCTCCAGGTTCTTGCGCACGGCCCTGGCAACGGTGCCGCCTCCCGCGTTGTAGGCGGCAATGGCCAGGAGCCAGTCGCCATCGAAGCGCCTGTGTAGTTTCTGCAGATAGTTCAGGGCAGCGTTGGTGGAAGCGACTGGATCGCGCCGGGCGTCATACCACCAGTCTTGCTTGAGTCCGAAATAGCGGCCCGTGGCCGGCATGAACTGCCACAGGCCTGCTGCGCCATGCCGGGAGTAAGCTGTGGGCCGGAAACCGCTTTCCACTCCGGGCAGCAGGGCAATCTCTGCAGGCATACCCCGCTGCTTCACTTCCTGAAGAATGTAATACAGGTAGGGTTCACCCTTGCGCAACTGGCGTGTCAGAGAATCTCCCCTGGCGAGAAAAAGCTGTACTTCCTGGTCGATAGCGGGATGCTGAATGTTGCGCAACTGGTAGTCGTGTGCCAGAAGCTTCCACAGGTCGGTTTCTTCCGGAATCTGGGGTTGCAGATCTGCAGCAGTAAGGGCCAGAGGATCGAAGTAGTCGTCTGACAGCGCAATGAGGGGATCCCCTGGCATAGTATCCATTGTTGTGGTCTCGTCCTTCGAGGGATTGCTCACGCATCCACCCAGCAAAGTGAGGGCAACCAGGAAAGACAGTGTTCTAAAAAGCATGAAGTCCACGACAGCAGCAGGATCGATCCCGTAACTATACGAAAAACAGGCTGCCGGTTCCACATTGTTGGTCCACGCTCTACAATGCTGGCATGAAACAGGCGGATGAGTATGCGCGTCAGATTGAAGCCCTGAACCAGTGGTTCGAGTCCAATATGGGGAGAATGGTGCTGGAACATGAGCGCGAGGTACTGCAGCGGGTCGTTGAGGGTCTGTTTGGCTATTATTTGCTGGAACTTGGCTGGTTATGTGATATGCCCTCCTATACCCAGGCGTCCCCCATCCGGAACTTTTACCGGCTGAGTCCCTGTCATGACGCTGAGAGCCAGTTGGTTGCCCAGCCAGAGGCAGCGCCCATTGCGGGAGACAGTGTCGATGCCGTGGTGTTGCCCCATACCCTGGATTTTGCCATGGATCCACGCCAGGTGTTGCGGGAAGTGGAACGCATGCTGATTCCCGAGGGCAGGGTGGTGATCGTGGGCTTCAACCCGTTCAGTCTCTGGGGACTGCGCCGCCGCCTGCCGGGGGGACGCCGGGGCTTGCCCTGGCAAGGTCATTTCATCTCGGGAAGACGTTTGCAGGATTGGCTGTCCCTGCTCGGGTTCGATACTGAGCAGAGGTACAGCCTGCTGTTCCGCCCTCCCTGGAAGAAGGCCTTTCTGCGCCAGCGCTTTCCCCGTTTGGACAAACTGTCACAGCGCTATCTTTCCCGGTTCTCCGGTGTCTATGTGCTGGTTGCGGTCAAACGGGTTTCCACCCTGACACCTGTGGGAATGCGTTGGAAACTGCGGCCAACCCCAAGAGGTGCTCCGGTTCAACCTATAGCGAATATGCACAAAGGAGCGGATGAATGAGCAAAGGAAAAGTGATGTTGTACACCGATGGCGCCTGCAAGGGGAATCCCGGTCCTGGTGGCTGGGGCGCACTCCTGCGCTACCGGGGCAAGGAAAAGGCGTTGTGTGGGGGAGAAAAGGATACCACCAACAACCGCATGGAACTACAGGCCGTCATCCAGGGCTTGAGCGCGCTGACGCGGCCCACGGCGGTGACGGTGGTCACTGATTCCCAGTACGTGAAGAACGGCATGAACCAGTGGATACACAACTGGAAACGCAATGGCTGGAAGACTGCAGCAAAGAAGCCGGTGAAGAATGCCGATCTGTGGCAGCAGCTCGATGCCCTGGTGCAACAGCATGATGTGAGTTGGGAGTGGGTGAAAGGCCACAGCGGCCATCCGGAAAACGAACGCGCTGATGAACTGGCCAACCGGGGTATAGAGGAATTGCAATGAATACTGTCAGGAGACAGATCGTACTGGATACAGAAACCACTGGTCTGGAACCATCCCAGGGGCATCGCATCATCGAGATCGGCTGCGTGGAACTCATCGACCGGCGTCTGACTGGCAATGATTTCCACCAGTATCTGCAGCCGGACCGGGAAATCGATGCTGGTGCGGTGGAAGTCCATGGTATCACCAATGAATTTCTTGCGGACAAGCCGCGCTTCGCCGATGTGGTACAGGATTTCATGGACTATGTGCAAGGCGCTGAACTGATTATTCACAATGCACCCTTTGATGTGGGTTTCATCAATGCCGAGCTGGAAAAAGCGGGCGGCTGGAATCGGTTGGAGAGCTATTGCAGCATCACTGATACCCTGGTCATGGCACGCAACAAGCATCCAGGGCAGCGCAATAGCCTGGACGCTCTTTGTGGCCGTTACGACATCGACAATTCCCAGCGTCAGAAACACGGCGCCCTGTTGGATGCGGAGATCCTGGCTGAAGTCTACCTGGCCATGACCGGAGGTCAGTCCACCCTGTTCCAGGAAGAACAGGGGGCGGATGAAAGCGGCGGCGAGATTCAGGAAATTCGCCGCCTGCCGCCGGACCGTCCAGCCCTGGTCGTGGTGCGGGCCTCGGCGGAGGAACAGACCGCCCACGAAGCCTTTCTTGAATGTCTGGGGGATGCCTGTCTATGGTCCTGACGCCTGCTGTCGGGTTTAAGCCCGACCTACGGCTATGGCGCGCAGCTTCTCCTTTCCCAAACATTCCTCGCGAGCGGGGAGAGAGCTAATTGATGTATTGCCCTGCGGGCAAGACGGGGTTATGCCACCTTGCGCTCTTCCTGGGAAACGGCCTTTTCGCCAGCGGAAGGCCGCAGGGGATCGGCGCCGATAGTGCCCACCAGGGATTCCAGGTAATCAGGGCTGCGTGTGCGGGCGAGCCTGTCCCTGGCGCTCTCCAGACGTTGGGCGATGTTCAGGCGCCGCGCTTCATCCTCATAGCCGGGTTGAGCGAGGAAACCTTCCAGGGCAGTAATATGCCTTTCCCACAAGGCCACATCGCGCTGCTGTTTGATGGCGAGGCGTTCGCGATACCAGTCTGACGCGAGCAGGGATTCCCGGGTGAACATGGCGCGGATATCCGGGTGGTGCGCGTCTTTACCTTCATACTCGCCCGTGGCCATGATGTACAGCAGGGCGCGCAGAGGCGGGCAGGCCTCTTCAACGGAGCCGTCATCCAGATAGCGCTGCGCCACCTTGCGCTGGGCTTCCACGATGTTGTTCACGCCATCGGCGAATACATCCATGTCCTGGGTCTCGGGCTTGAGAATCTCCTCCGTGAATACCTGGTTGGGATTGTCGAAGATCTTGCCCAGGAAGCCATGTACGAAGCGGTCGGTAATGCGGTAACCAAGGCGGCTGGCCAGCACTTTCTCGCCCTTGTGTTCAAAGTCGTGCAGGGGTTCCAGATAGCCGTGTTCTATGAGGTTTCCGGGATCCCGCTGGCTGGAATGCAGGCGTGCCCAGATCTCAGGAATGAGCAGGCTGATGTCGTGATCCACGCGCAGGTCCGGACCAATGAAGCCAGCAGAGCTGGAATAGCCGGCATAACCTGTGAGAATGAAGGATACCAGGGCATTGTTCAGATCCGCCGTGGGGCGCAGGGCGTTGAATGGCCCTTTGGTCAGGGCGCCTTCGCTGCCGGCTCCCGTCGTGGACGGGGACTTGCCTGTAAGGGAGCAGATGAAGTCCATGAACAGCTCAGGCAGCTCCTGGTAATGAATGGGGTTGTACACCGCCAGAGGGCGAATGCCGGGTTCCGGCGGATTGTTGCGCCGCCCGGCCAGAACCGCATCCACGGGTTGGCACACAGGCTCGCCCAGGGGCAGCTTGCGGTGCAGGCGGGCGCCCATCTCTGCCACGTATTTGCGCACGGGGTTGATCAGATCCGGGCGGGTCTGCAGGTAGCGGGGATTCTTGGAAGGCTCGCCGTCCACCAGGCGGGGGTGGGCGGAGGAGACCACGTAACCCTTGCCTTTCTTGTAAGCGGATTCCAGCAGCTTGCGCATGGGGGGTGTGAAACTGCACAGGGTCATCACGTCCTCTACCACTGCTGCAAGGGTTTTACCTTTCAAGGGCTCGTAATTCGCCAGGAAGTTGCCCGGCTGGGACATGTCTTTTTCCGTCTGCTTGTCATAGCCGGGGATGACGGCATCGTCCGGGCGCTGGAACAGGCGGTATTCGCAATTTTTCACCAGCTTCACGCTGTGTGGGTGCTCATCGCCTGGGGCGCAATGACTGATGGCTTTGACGGGCACCACCACGGAAGCACTGATGTCGTCTTCCATCTGCACCTTCTCGGCGGCGATGAAATCCTGGCGCACTTTGAATACCCGCCACTTGTTGGCGCGGTCGAAGCCGACGCGCAGGTAGGAAGCGATGACTTTGCGGTCATGGAGCTTGAGTTCGTGTCCGGGGGCGCCGTCCACCACGTCCACGGTGAGATGCTGGCGCCACTGGTTGCCCCATTCCTGACGGTAGAAGCGTTTGATCATCAGCACCAGGGCGAGGATACGCGGCGGGATGGATTCCAGCCACTCATTGTATTCATCGGTGTAGCTGGATGAGGGAGTGAGGAGTTTGATCACTGAACCCAGGCTGCGTTCCTCGCTCAGAGGTTTCCGGGAGGGGTCGCGATCTTCATCTTCATGGCCTGGTTTGAAACGGGTGCTGTAGTCCCTGTCGAAAATCTCCTGTACGCGATCCAGATCCGCCTGCAGTTCATCAACGAAGAGGGGTGAATAGATTACCGCGTCATTCAGGGACTTGGAGATCTCGGACTTGCCGCCTCCGGACACTGTGCTGGGTTTGTGGCAAAAAGTGCCCTCGGGATCCATGCCCACCAGCCGCCAGGAGGGGGCGCCGGGATGCTTTTTCATTTCGATCTTGTAGCCGTTGGGCTGAACATAGATCTTGCCCGGCTGCAGCCGGATCTTCTGTTTCTCACCATCCTTCCACCAGGTGATGGTCTGTTTGTTCAGATCCATGCGCAGATCCTGGGGCACGTAGATGACATCCGGAAACTTGCGGTCTATGGCGTACCCCTTGGCTTTCACTTTCATCAGGGGGCCGTAGTTCTTCACCATTTCCTCGAAACTGTAGTTGGGATCCCGGGTGCGGCTGTCCACACCGTATTCCTCACCGTGGTTGCGCCGCGGAAAAGCCAGGGCGCCTCCCGCGTGTTCCTCTTCGGCCAGGCCAAACAGGTTGGCGGAATAGCCGATCTGGGTCTTCACTTCCTTCTTGCAGTAACCGTAATAGTTGTCCGCGAGAATGGTGACGATGACGCCGCGCTCATCCCTGGCGGTGATCTTAAAGGCCTGACCGTCGTTGTACAGCTCGTTTTCGTCTTTCCAGCACATGCCTTCCTTGCGTTGCCGTTCAGTGGCCTTGTCCCAGTGGGGCAGGCCCAGTTCCTTCTTGGTGAAATTCACCAGATGGGGTGCCAGGATCACGCAGCCGGTATGGCCGGTCCAGTGCTCCACATCCAGGGCAGCGTCGAACTTGGGGAGGTAGGGATTGCCGCCGTTGCCAAAGATGCTTTCCACGAAATCCAGGTTGCTCACTAGGTTGCCGGGGGCGAAGAAGCGGATCTCCATGGTTTTTTCCGCGTCCACGCCGGGAATTTCAGGGCATACCACAGGGCGTAGGAGCAGGGATACGAACATACGCGCCTTTGCGTCCTCATCGGCGGTGAAAGGGATGGTGAGCAGAGAGTCCGGCGGTGTCATGGCGCGGCTGAGCATGGCGGCAAACACTTCCCGGGGTACGGCCTTCTTGTCCCCCGGGATGGGCAGGCCTCCTTCGGCAATATGGAAGGAGCCCTTGGTGGTGCGCCGGTCGCTGGCAGGATTGTGCAGCACCCCCTGTTTTACGCGGTAGCTGGATACGATATCGGATTTGAATTCGTCCTTGCCCATGGGGAGGGAAAGCTCCCGCGCCACGCCGTGACGATCCAGAACAAAAGTCGTGCTGGGCAGGCGGGGGATATCCATGTCCAGGTCGCCCAGGTAATCCTGCAAATAATCCTCAATGCGCTGATCCACCGGGCAACGGTAGTCTGTGAGCAGCCGGTTCTTTTCCCTATAGGTGCGCAGCAGGTCATCTGCTGTGGAGAGAAAGGCCGTGGCATATCCGTCGGCGCAGGTGGGCTGGCCGGAAGAGGCCAGCTTGAGATTGATGTACATATGGAGCTTTTTTCGTTCTTGTTTTGCGCTGGTGTCTGGTTTATCCAGACCGAGAGCCCTTTGGAGATCCATGATCTCGAATACCTCCGGGTAGCACCGCGGAACCCGAAGCCTGGGATTCGGGAAAACATCGGGAGCTGACCACTGTTCAATTGGACAATGAACCGGTAAGGTTGCCCGAAGTGGCGGCCCGGTTCAAGTCTGAAGGACTCTTAAAACCTTGTTGCAACTATGACTATGTATTTAATTATCAAGTAAAAACAACAGGTAACAGAAATAATATGAACTGCCGCATGAAAGTGCTGATCTGGGTCGGCTTATGGAGTTGAAGCGACGGATTCAAGCCAGCTATCTGGCTGTGATGCTGATCTGGAGCACCACACCCTTGTCCATTCAATGGAGCGCCACAAAGGTTGATTTCCTGTTTGGTGTGACTTCCAGGATGGTGATTGGCTTGGTGATTGCCCTGTTACTGATGCGTTTCATGGGGCTGTCATTGCACACCCACAGGAAAGCTTTGCTAACCTATATGGCGGCCGGACTGGGGATTTTTGGGGCCATGATTTGCGTGTATTGGGGGGCGCAGTATATTCCTTCCGGGTGGATCTCGGTGCTTTTCGGCCTCACCCCTATCATGACAGGCCTGATGGCGCGGCGCTATCTGGGAGAGCGTGCCCTCAGCGGCATACGCCTGGTGGGCGTCTTCCTGGGGATTGCCGGACTGGTAGTGGTTTTCTGGGGCAGTCTGCATTTTTCCTCGCACGCCTGGTTGGGTGTGGTAGCTCTGATGGTCTCCGTAACCCTGCATTCCATCAGCACGGTCTGGACTAAAGCGATTGGTTGGCAGGGGCATGGCGTGGAGATTACAGCAGGCGCCCTGGTTGTGGCCGTTCCCCTGTATCTGACTGCCTGGTGGCTGTCTGGTGGACATTGGCCGGAAGTGATTCCTCTCAAAGCAGCTCTTGCCATACTGTATCTGGGTTCTGTCGCAACGGTGTTGGGTTTTGGTGCGTTTTACTATGTGCTCAGGCATGTTGACGCCACGCGGGTTGCCTTACTGACTCTGGTGACGCCTATTATTGCCTTGTGGCTGGGGCGCTGGCTGAATGATGAGAAATTGACCTGGATGGTGATTGCCGGCACCTTGCTGATTTTGTCTGGGTTGGTATTGTATGAGCTGGGGGAGAGGCGTAAAAAAACCAATGCCTTAAGTCGACGGCATTGATATGTCGCCTGGAATGAAATATATACTACGAACTGAATCAGAATTTCCTCTAAGGATGAATGGGAAAAGGTATTCAAATGCCTTTCAAGAGTGACGGATGACGGCCTGGAAGAGTAGCTGCAATGTGTTGAGATGGGGGTGGGTGGCTGCCCTGTTTAGCTACCCGGGCTTTGTTTCGGCCGCTCAGTTTATCGAACCGGTTCAGCCACTGCAGGGGGCTGCAGGCCTGCAACCCGGGATCGTGGCTTTGGGAGAAAAACTCTTTCATGATCCCCGCCTGTCTGCTGACAATACAGTCAGCTGCGCCCATTGCCACAAGCTCGGTTTGGGCGGTAGTGACAATATGCAGGTTTCGGTGGGGATCCGGGGACAGTTGGGTAACATCAATGCACCCACGGTATACAACCTTAACAGCCATATTTCCTATTTCTGGGATGGGCGCGCTTCTACTCTCGAATCCCTGGTGGGAAGTCCTCTGAGCAATCCCGTTGAGATGGGCAGCAACTGGCCACAAGTGATAGAGAAACTGCGGAAAGACAAAACCCTCACTGCTGCTTTCACTGCATGCTTTCCTGATGAAGGCATAAGCCGCCGCACCATTTCCCGGGTACTCGCTGATTTCATGCGTTCATTGGTTACCCTTGATTCACCTGTGGACAGATGGTTGAAAGGGGAACAGGGCGCGCTTACCAAGCATCAGTTGAGGGGGTATAAGCTGTTCAAGAGCTATGGTTGCATTGCCTGTCACCAAGGGCAGGCGGTAGGCGGAAACATGTATGCCACCATGGGGGTTATGGGTGATTACTTCAAACACCGGCAGATGCCGGAAAGAGAAGTGGACAAAGGGCGTTTCAATGTGACAGGCAGAGAAGACGATTTGCATGTCTTCAAAGTCCCCAGCCTGCGTCTGACAGCCTGGACTGCACCGTATTTTCATGATGGCAGCGCAGCCACACTGGAGGAAGCCATAGCCGCCATGGGGCGTTACCAGTTGGGGCGTGATATCCCTTCTCGGGACATACAGGACATCAAGGCATTTCTTCTTGGTCTTTCAGGCAAACACCCTTTGCTCAAGGTGCATGAATGAAGACGCCCGGTGTGCGCCGCGGGGTATTGCTGGTATTGGTTCTGGCGATTCTGGCTTCTGTCTATTTGTACGAGCGTTTCGAATCCCTGAAGGATCGCAGCATCGTTTATGGATTGCTCTTTCAGATTCAGGAACAGGATATGCATATGGAAAGGGACATGGAACGTATTATATCGTTTCGCCTTCCACACTATGATTCTCTGATTCAGTCCAGCAAGAATTTACAGAAACTGTCGGAACAGCTCCATCAGCAGCAAACTTCTCAAGACAACTGGTATGTTGAAGCGCTTTCAAGTCAGCTCGAAAGGTATCTGGATGCTCTGGATAAAAAAAGGCATATGATCGAAAGCATTCAATCTCATGTGGCGCAGGTAAGAAACAGCTTGCTGTATCTTCCCGGCCTGCTGCAGGCCAGCGAGCAGGGATTGCCGCTGAAAGATGATGCCGAGTTGTCCTCGCTGTTGATTGATGTGTACACCCACTACCTGTTCCCTGACAAGATTTCTTCAGGGGAAATACTACAAAGGCTGAAGCAGATACGGGAACAAGTGCAAGGGAATGAAACTGTCAGCAGATTGCTGCAACATGTGGAAGTAACTTTGCGCAATGTAAGAAAGATACATGATCTGCAGAGTGAGATCGCATCATTGGGAATAGAAGCAAAACAGGCGCATCTGCGCGATGCTTTTATCGGGCAGCGGGAGCGGGATGATCGTAATGCGCTTTGGCTTGGTGTGGTGTTGCTGTCAATTGTGCTTCTGCTGCTCGCCTGGTTATGGAAGACCCTGGATGGCCTGGATAAAGCCCGGTATGTTGCAGAACAGTCCCATGACCGGCTACAGGATGCTGTGGAAAGCCTTGGAGAAGCGTTTGCCCTGTTCGACAGGAAAAAGCGCCTGGTGTTGTGGAACAGCACTTTCCTGTCCTTTTATCCCTGGTTGAGGCAAAGCCTTGAAACGGGATTGAGTTTTGAGTCGATGTGCTCTCAGAACGCCCCACATATTTCCTGCACCAAGATGGATGGCAAGCCCATGGCCTGTGCAACCGGGGAGTCCGCAAGTGCGGAAGAAGCGTACTATATTGAACGAATAGGTCGTGACAAGTGGTACCTGGCCAGCAACCGTTGCACCCAGGAAGGCGGCATGGTTTGTGTGCGCACAAATATTACTCGCAGCAAGAAGGCAGAACAGGAATTGCGCAAACTGGGACGCGCATTGGATCAGAGCCCTGCTTCCGTGGTGATCACGGATACCCGGGGAATTATCGAGTACGTCAATCCAAAGTTTGAAGAAGTCTCCGGCTATACAAGGGAAGAAGCAGTCGGACAGAGTCCTGCAATTTTAAAAAGCGGCGAAAAGACTGATGAAGAATATGCGCAGATGTGGCGGCAGTTGACCTCGGGCAGGGAATGGCGTGGCGTCTTCCATAACAGGCATAAGGATGGTTCCCTGTACTGGGAGTCGGCGCGCATATCCCCGGTAAGAGATGAAGATGGACGAATCGCCTATTACATCGGTGTCAAGGAAGACATTACCAAACGCCGTGCGGATGAGGCACAGATACTGTATCAGGCCAATTATGACCTGCTGACAGGTCTGCCCAACCGCACGCTGCTCATGGACAGACTGAAACAGAACGTACTGCAGGCAAAACGCAGAAAAACAGAATTTGCGGTGCTCTTCATCGATCTCGACCGCTTCAAGGC